>NZ_JANQCH010000009.1 GCF_024723325.1 Agrococcus sp. HG114 | reverse complement strand
CGGTCGCAGCGAGCGCGGCGCCGAGGAGCCCCGCGAGCACGTCGCCGCTGCCCGCGACCGCGAGGCGGTGCGTCGGCGCGACCTCGACGAGCGCCGCGAGCCCGGGCGCGACGATGCGCGTCGTCGCGCCCTTGAGGAGCACGACGGCGTCGAGCGCGTCGGCGACGAGGCGCGCGCTGCCCTCGGGGTCGGCGAGCACGGCTCGGGCGTCGGCCTCGTGGCCGAGCGAGCCCAGCAGCCGCGCGAGCTCCGCCGCGTGCGGCGTCACGACCACGGGGCCGCGGTGCCGCGCGGCGAGGTCGAGCGCTCCCGCGTCGACCACGCATGGCGCGCCGGACGCGAGCGCCTCGTCGAGCAGAACGCGGAGGGCCGGCGGGCGCTCCCTCGCGTCCTGACCGGAGCCGAGCACCCACGCGTCGACGCCCGCGACCCGCTCGTCGAGCGCGTGGCACACCGTCTCGGGCCGCCGCGCGAGCACGAGGTCCTGCACGCGCCGAGGCGCCCACAGGCGCACCGTCCCGACGCCCGTGCGCCACGCCGCCTCCACGCCGAGCACCGCGGCGCCGGGATAGCGCTCGGAGCCGGTGACGACGCCGAGCACCCCCATCGAGCGCTTGTCGTCGTCCGGACCGGGCGCGCGCAGCCAGCTCATGCCGCCACCCTACGGCCGGCTCGGTCCCGCACCGCGGTCGCCCGCGGCGCTGCGTCAGTCGGCGGGCGCGCTCGGCGGGTGCGCCTCCGCGCGCTCGGCGTCGAACCGCAGCGGCTCCTCGGGGAGCGGCCGCGCGACCGGCACCCGACCCGTGCCCAGCACCTGCTGCACGATGTTGCGCGCGATCGTCTGCGCGGAGAGCCCGACGTCCTCGAGGATCTCGCCCCGCTCCGCGTGGTCGATGAACGCATCCGGCAGGCCGAGCTCGTCGACCGGGGTGTCGACGCCCGCGGCGCGCAGCTCCTGCCGCACGCGCGTGCCGATCCCGCCGACGCGCACGCCGTCCTCGAGCGTGATGACGATGCGGTGCTCGCGCGCGAGCTCGACGACCGAGCGCGCGACGGGCACGACCCACCGCGGGTCGATGACCGTCACGCCGATGCCCTGGGCCTGCACGCGCTGCGCGACGTCCATCGCGAGGTGCGCGAACGCGCCGATCGCGATGATGAGCACGTCGCGGTGCGGCGCCTCGACGAGCACGTCGACGCCGTCGCCGGTGCGCCGCACCGCCTCGATCTCGTTGGGCGCAGAGCCCTTCGGGTAGCGGATGACCGTGGGGGCGTCGTCGACGGCGACCGCCTCGCGCAGCTCCTCCTGCAGGCGCGCGGCGTCGCGCGGCGCGGCGAGGCGGATGCCCGGCACGAACTGGAGCAGCGCGAGGTCCCACATGCCGTGGTGGCTCGGGCCGTCGGGTCCCGTCACGCCCGCCCGATCGAGCACGAACGTGACGCCCGCGCGGTGCAGGGCGACGTCCATGAGCACCTGGTCGAACGCCCGGTTCAGGAACGTCGCGTAGATCGCGACCACGGGGTGGAGCCCCCCGTACGCGAGCCCCGCCGCGGTCGTGACGGCGTGCTGCTCGGCGATGCCCACGTCGAGCACCCGCGACGCGTCGTAGGCCGCGAGCCGGTCGAGGCCCGTCGGCCGTAGCATGGCGGCGGTGATGCCGACGATGCGCTCGTCGCGCTTCGCGATCGAGACGAGCTCCTCCGCGAACACCGAGGTCCACGAGGGGCGCCCGGCGCTCGAGAGCGGCTCCCCCGTCTCGGGGTCGATCTGCCCTACGGCGTGGAACTGGTCGGCCTCGTCGTTGATGGCCGGGTCGAACCCCTGGCCCTTCTGCGTGATGACGTGCACGATGACGGGCGCGCCGAAGTCGCGGGCCTGCGCGAGCGCCTCCTCGAGCGCCCCCAGGTCGTGGCCGTCGATGGGGCCGAGGTACTTGATGTCGAGGTTGGAGTACAGCACCTCGTTGTTGACGAAGCGCGTGAGGAACCCGTGGGTCGCGCCCCGCACGCCGCGGTAGAGCGCGCGGCCGGGGTGCCCGAGCCGCGAGAACATCCGCTCGCTCGAGCCGCGCAGGCTCGTGTACGACCGCCGTGTGCGCACGCCGTTGAGGAAGCGCGCCATGCCGCCGATCGTGGGCGCGTAGGAGCGCCCGTTGTCGTTCACGACGATCACGAGCCGGCGGCTGTTGTCGTCGGAGATGTTGTTGAGCGCCTCCCACGTCATGCCGCCGGTCAGGGCGCCGTCGCCCACGACCGCCACGACCGATCGATCGTGCTGACCGGTGATGTCGAAGGCGCGGCTGATCCCCTCCGCCCACGAGAGGGAGGAGGATGCGTGGCTCGACTCGACGATGTCGTGCTCGCTCTCGGCGCGCTGCGGGTAGCCGGCGAGGCCGCCCTTCTGCCGCAGCCTCGAGAAGTCCTGGCGCCCCGTGAGGAGCTTGTGCACGTACGACTGGTGGCCGGTGTCGAACACGAACGCGTCGCGCGGCGAGTCGAAGACCCGGTGCATCGCCATCGTGAGCTCGACGACGCCCAGGTTCGGGCCGAGGTGCCCGCCCGTGCGCGCGACCTCGCGGATCAGGAACGCGCGGATCTCGCCCGCGAGCTCCTGCAGCTGCGCCCCCGAGAGGCCGTCGAGGTCGCGAGGCCCGTGGATCTGATCGAGGATCGCCATAGTCACCCCATCGTAGTCGCCGGGCGCCCCACGCCCGCGGCCGGGCTCCCAGCGGACCACTCGACGACGGTCAGCTCCCGCGGGCCCGAGCGGTGGACGGCGCGCGAGGCTCCCGACCACGAGGTGGGCAGCCAGTCCGTCCTGTGCTGCCCGAGCGGCTCGAGCGTCGCCGGATCGATCACGGTGAGCCCGAGCGAGGTCGCGAGGACCGCTCGTCCCTCCCCGTCGGCGCGCAGCCACGCGACTCCCCTGCCGTCCGGGTCCGGGAGCGCGGTCGAGAGCCAGGGCGCGTCCGCCGAGGCGAGCTCGTCGAGGCGCTCGTCGAGGAGCGCGAGCCGGAGTCCGCCGAACGGCGACCGGAGGCGCGAGCGCAGCGCGGGCGGCGCGAGGTCGCGGAGCAGTGCGTGGGCTGCACCCTCCCGGTAGGCCGGGTCGGCCTCGCCCAGCAGCGCGACCGCCCCGTACGGCGTCCAGCACGCGGCGAGCCCGCGAGGCGCCGCCGACCGCTCGAGGGTGCGCCATGAGCTCGCGTCGAGCGCCACGACGGTGCCGCTCCCGAACGCCCAGAGCCGAGAGCGCCCGGCAGCCGCCGGCATGGCCAGGAAGGGCCCCTGAGCGCTCAGCCGGCGGATGACCTCGCCGGTGCTCACCCGAACGAGCTTCGCCCCCGCCCGGGACCACCGGCCCACGACCGCCACGTCGGGCGCGATCGTGTCGAGGAGCTGCTCGTGATCGTCCTTCCCCCTGCCGACGCCCGCGCCGCGCAGCCCCAGCACGCGGGGCGGGTCGTCGGCTGCCACGCGCGCGAGCCCGCGCTGCGTCAGCAGCAGCCCCGCTCCCGCCGGATCGAGCACGCCGTCGGAGACCGGCGCGAGATCGCTGCCGACCGCGACTCGGCCGGTGGCGGCGTCCACCGCGGCCCATGGGCCGATCGAGCCCCGCGACTCGAGCACGGCGAGCACGAGCGGCCCGTCCTCCTGGCACACGAGGCGGCTCCACGCGTCGATCGGCGCCGGCAGGTCGAGGGCACGCCGTGCCGTCGTGAACGCCACGCGCATCCTCACGCCCTGGGCGCCGAGGGCCGCGGAGCCGGCGGATGCGCAGAGCGCGCCCGCGGACGAAGCCGGGGGCGCGCTCTGGTCGGCATGCTCAGACGAGCGAGCGGAGGACGTACTGGAGGATGCCGCCGTTGCGGTAGTAGTCGGCCTCTCCCGGCGTGTCGATGCGCACGACCGCGTCGAACTCGACGGTCTGCTTGCCGGCGGGGCTGTGCTCGCTCGGCTCGGCGGTCACGCGCACCGTCTTCGGCGTGCGGCCCTCGTTGAGCTCGGTGAGCCCGGTGATCGAGATGACCTCCGTGCCGTCGAGGCCGAGCGACTCCCAGCTCTCCCCCGCGGGGAACTGCAGCGGCACGACGCCCATGCCGATGAGGTTCGAGCGGTGGATGCGCTCGAACGACTCGGTGATGACCGCCTTGACGCCGAGCAGGTTCGTGCCCTTCGCGGCCCAGTCGCGGCTCGAGCCCGAGCCGTACTCCTTGCCGCCGAGGACGACGAGCGGGGTGCCCTGCGCCTGGTAGTTGACGGATGCGTCGTAGATGAACGCCTGCTCGCCCTCGGGAGTCGTGAAGTCGCGCGTGTAGCCGCCCTCCACCCCGTCGAGCAGCAGGTTCTTCAGCCGGATGTTCGCGAAGGTGCCGCGGATCATGACCTCGTGGTTGCCGCGGCGCGAGCCGTAGGAGTTGAAGTCCTTGCGGTCGACGCCGTGCTCCGTGAGGTAGCGGCCGGCGGGGCTGTCGGCCTTGATGCTGCCGGCGGGCGAGATGTGGTCGGTCGTGACCGAGTCGCCGAGCTTCGCGAGGACGCGAGCGCCCTGGATGTCGGCGACGGGCGTGAGCTCCATCGTCATGCCCTCGAAGTACGGGGGCTTCCGCACGTACGTCGACTGCTCGTCCCACTCGAAGACGTCGCCGTCGGGCGTGGGCAGGCTGCGCCAGCGCTCGTCGCCGTCGAACACGGCCGCGTACTGGCGCGTGAACATCTCGGTGTCGATCGACGCGTCGATCGTCGCCTGCACCTCCTCGGCGGAGGGCCAGATGTCGGCGAGGAAGACGTCCTCGCCGTCCTTGCCCTTGCCGAGGGGCTCGTGCTCGAAGTCGAAGTCCATCGTGCCCGCGAGCGAGTACGCGATCACGAGCGGCGGCGACGCGAGGTAGTTCATCTTCACGTCGGGGTTGATGCGCCCCTCGAAGTTGCGGTTGCCCGAGAGCACCGCGGTCACCGCGAGGTCGTGCTCGTTGACGGCGGCCGAGACCTCGTCGATGAGCGGCCCCGAGTTGCCGATGCACGTCGTGCAGCCGTAGCCGACCGTGTAGAAGCCGAGCTCGTCGAGGTCCTTCGTGAGGCCCGACTTGTCGTAGTAGTCGGTGACGACCTTCGACCCCGGTGCGAGCGTCGTCTTGACCCACGGCTTCGCCTTGAGGCCCTTCTCGACCGCCTTGCGGGCGAGCAGGCCGGCGGCGAGCATGACCGACGGGTTCGAGGTGTTCGTGCACGAGGTGATCGCCGCGATCGTGACGGCGCCGTTGTCGAGCGTGTAGGTCTCGCCCTCGGGCGTCGACACCGTGACCGGCTTCGAGAACTCGGCCGGGCCTCCGCCGTTGATGTGCACCTCGCGGGTGTCGTCCTCCTCCTCGCCGGGCACGGTGCCGGGGTCGGATGCGGGGAACGAGTGCTTCGACTCGAGGTCGACGATGTCGTGGCTCGTCGAGGGCGTCGCGTAGCTCACGATGTCGCTCGCGAACTGCTCCTTCGCGCGCGAGAGCTCGATGCGGTCCTGCGGGCGCTTGGGGCCGGCGATCGACGGCACGACCGTGCCGAGGTCGAGCTCCATGTACTCCGAGAACACGGGCTCGACGGACGGGTCGTGCCACAGGCCCTGCTCCTTCGAGTACGCCTCGACGAGCGCGACCTGCTGCTCGTCGCGGCCCGTGAAGCGCAGGTAGTCGAGCGTGACGTCGTCGATCGGGAAGATCGCGGCGGTCGACCCGAACTCGGGGCTCATGTTGCCGATCGTGGCGCGGTTCGCGAGCGGCACGGCGCCCACGCCCGTGCCGTAGAACTCGACGAACTTGCCGACCACGCCGTGCTTGCGCAGCATGTCGGTGATCGTGAGCACGACGTCGGTCGCGGTGACGCCGGTCGCGATCTCGCCGGTGAGCTTGAAGCCCACGACGCGCGGGATGAGCATCGACACGGGCTGGCCGAGCATCGCGGCCTCGGCCTCGATGCCGCCGACGCCCCAGCCGAGCACGCCGAGGCCGTTGACCATCGTGGTGTGCGAGTCGGTGCCGACGACGGTGTCGGGGTAGGCGGTGAGCTCGCCGTCGAACGTGCGCGAGTAGGTGACCTTGGCGAGGTTCTCGATGTTCACCTGGTGGACGATGCCGGTGCCCGGGGGCACGACCTTGAAGTCCTGGAACGCCGTCTGGCCCCAGCGGAGGAACTGGTAGCGCTCGCCGTTGCGCTGGTACTCGATCTCGACGTTGCGCTCGAACGCGTCGGCGGAGCCGAACAGGTCGGCGATGACCGAGTGGTCGATGACGAGCTCGGCGGGCGCGAGCGGGTTGATGCGCTTCGGGTCGCCGCCGAGCTCGGCGACGGCCTCGCGCATCGTCGCGAGGTCGACGATGCAGGGCACGCCAGTGAAGTCCTGCATGACGACGCGCGCCGGCGAGAACTGGATCTCGACGTTGGGCTCGGCCGAGGCGTCCCACGACCCGAGCGCCTGGATCTGCTCGCTCGTGACGTTCGCGCCGTCCTCGGTGCGGAGCAGGTTCTCGAG
The DNA here is from genome assembly GCF_024723325.1 of Agrococcus sp. HG114. Taxonomy (GTDB): domain Bacteria; phylum Actinomycetota; class Actinomycetes; order Actinomycetales; family Microbacteriaceae; genus Agrococcus. Next base: position 30,209 of record NZ_JANQCH010000009.1, on the reverse strand, counting down.
CAGCACCTTGAGGCTGAACGGGAGCCGCTCGTGGCCGGCCACCTTGTCGATGCGGTAGTACGCGTAGTCGGTGCCGCCGACCGACAGCGTGGCCTTGCTGTCGAAGCTGTTCGGGTTCGCCATCGTGACTCCTCTGGGTCTCACGGGATGCGCTGGCTGCGCCTGAAGTCTATGCCTCCGCCTCGCGCTCGGGGCGGTCGGCGACGGAGATATCTTGACGTCAAGATATCCTATGCTCGGGGCCGCTCCGGCGCATCCTCAGGTGTGTCGAGCACCGTGCGGACCATGAGCCACGTGACCCACAGCGCGGCGAGGTAGAGGGGCACCCCCATCGCGAGCTTCGTGGCGGCGAGCGCCTCGACCGCCCCCTCGGTGCCCGCGTCGGCCGCGAGGTACATCGGCACCTGCACCGCGAGCCGGGCCCCGATGACGACGAGCCACAGCAGGGTCGCGCGCCACGCGACGGCGCGCTTGGCGCGCTCGGTGCGCCACGCGTGCGGCTTCGAGGTCAGGGCGCCCGCGATGAGCCCCACGAGCGGGCGGCGCGCGAGCATGCTGACGAGGAGCACCGCCACGACGGCGGTGTTGACGGTGAACCCCCAGAGGAAGTTGTCCTCGCCCTGACCGGTGAAGAGGGCGACGGCGGCCGAGATGCCGACGCCGATGAGACCCGCGAACGCGAGCACCGGCTGACCGCGCTGCACGACCCGCCACGCGACGAACGCGACCGAGACGGCGAGCGGCACGAGCACCGACCACAGCACGTCCTTGGTGGTCGCGTAGAGGACGAGGAAGAGCACGCCGGGCACGAGCGACTCGATGAGGCCGCGTGCGCCGCCCATGGCGCCGAGGAGCGCGCCCGGGGTCGGCCGCGACGCCGGATCGAGGTGGCCGAGCTTCGAGCCGCGGATCGCGGCGCCCACCTGATCGGAGAAGGAGGGCTCGCCGCTGCCGCCTCGCTCGCTCGCCACGGCTCAGACCGGCTTCGGCGCGCTCAGCGGGATGAGCTCGCGCGGCGGCATCGGCTGCACGCCGCGGCACACCACGGTCGAGCGGAACAGCTCGAGCGCCCGCTCGGCGTGCGCGTCGTCGAGCGCCGCCTGCCCGCCGATGAGGCCCTGCAGCATCCACCGGGGTCCGTCGACGCCGATGATGCGCACCGCGCGCGGTGCGCCATCGGGCCCGACCGAGAGCCGCGCGCGCAGCTCGGGCCCGAGGGGGCCCTCGGCCTCCTCGACCGCGGCGCCCTGGCGCTCGAGCTGGCCGCGCAGCACGTCGCGCACCGGGAGCCAGATCCCCTCGCTCCGCGGCGCGGCGAACGGCTGCAGCTGCACGGTCGATCCCTCGTGCTCGAGGGTGACCGCGACGATCCGCTTCGTCTTCTCCTCGACCTCGAGCCGCATCTGCATGCCGGGTCGCGGCACGATGCGGAGGCCGCCGAGGTCGACGTAGGGGCGCACGGGCGCCTCGGACTCGTCGAGCGGGCCCGCGACGGCCCGATCGGCGGGCGCGATCTTCTCGACGAGCTCCTCGTCGAGCGCGTCGTCCTGGCTGTCCGTCGTGTCGGTCATCGTGCGATCTCCTCCCGGGCAGCGCCGAAGCCGGTCGATCCGTGCCCGCGCTCCCCCCGATCCGAGCCCGGCAGCCGCTCGACCTCGACGAAGCGCACGCGCTCGACGCGCTGGACGACGAGCTGCGCGATGCGGTCGCCCACCTCGATGCGGTGCGGCGCGCTGCCGGTGTTGAGCAGGTTCACCTTGATCTCGCCCCGGTATCCGGCGTCGACGGTGCCGGGCGCGTTCACGATCGTGATGCCGTGCTTCGCGGCGAGGCCGCTGCGCGGGTGCACGAACGCGGCGTAGCCGGCCGGCAGCGCGATCGCCACCCCCGTGCCGACGAGCGCTCGCTCCCCGGGGGCGAGCGTCACCGACTCGGCGGCGTGCACGTCGGCCCCGGCGTCGCCCGGGTGCGCGTAGGCGGGCACCGGCGATCCGGTGACGAGGACTTCGACCTGCTCCATCGGAGTCGAGGCTAGCCGAGCGCGAGCGAGCGGGAGAAACCCGGTGCGGCCGCGCGAGAGGATGGGGGCATGGAAACCGCGCCCACCCACCGCGAACGGCTCGTGCCGCCGTGGTGGCTCCTCCTCGTGCTGCTGCTCATCGTGCCCGCGGTGCTGCTCGTGTTCCTGCCGATCGACGTGCAGGCCGGCATCGCCATCGCGGTCGCGCTCTACGTCGGGGTCGTCGCGCTGCTGTGGCTCGGCGCGCCGGTCGTCGAGTTGCGGGACGGGATCCTGCGCGCGGGCCGCGCGCGCATCCCGGTCGAGCACCTCGGCGAGCCGCAGGTGCTCGGGGGCGACGCGGCCACGTCGGCGCTGCGGGGCGGGTGGGACCCGGACGAGCACCACGTCGTGTCGCCGTGGACCAGGGCGCTCGTGCGAGCCGCGGTCGTGGACCCCGAGGACCCCACCCCCGCGTGGCTGATCAGCTCCCGCCGACCGGAGCGGCTGGCGGCCGCGATCGAGGCCGCGCGCCGGCACTAGGCAGCGTCAGGCGGCCAGGGGCGTCAGGCGCACTCGCGGCAGATCGGGCCGAGCTTCGTCTCGTGGTCGAACTGCAGCCGGTGCTTCACGAGGAAGCAGTTGACGCACGTGAACTCGTCCTCCTGCGGCGGCAGCACGACGACGTCGAGCTCCACGTCCGCGAGGTCGGCGGCCGACAGGTCGAAGCTGCCGGGGTTGTCGGCATCCTCGTCCGTCGAGACGCTCTTCGCCGGCACCCGCTCCTTCAGCGCCTCGATCGACTCGCTCTCGTCGTCGGTCTTGCGGGGGGCGTCGTAATCGGTGGCCATGCGGAGTCCTCGTGGTTCTTTGGGGCGGCGTCGGCGCACAGTCTGCACCAAACGCGACAGCGGAGCAAATCAGATATCTGGGAGGCGGATGGGCCCGGCGGGCCCGGCCCTCGTTCCGTCGCGCACGCTGTCACCCCACCGAACGCGCGGCGCGCCCGGTGCATTCCCGGTGCGCGAGCGAGGCCCGTGGGATGCTGGCTCGACCCGTCACCGGCAGGAAGGACCGACGAATCATGCAGCAGCTGAGCGTCATCGGCGTCGAGGACGACGTGCTCATCCTCGAGTCGGAGTCCGGCGAGCGCTTCCGCGTGCCCGTCGCGAGCCTGCCGGAGCGGCGCAAGCAGCCGGCCGTCGCCCACCGCGAGCGGAAGGCGAGCCCGCGCGAGATCCAGTCGCTCATCCGCGGCGGCATGACCGCGCAGGAGGTGGCGTCGTCGACCGGCGAGGAGCTCGCCTACATCGAGCGCTTCGAGGCCCCCGTGCTCGCCGAGCGGGCGCACATGCTCGAGTCGGCCCTGTCGATCCCCGTCGCGACCGGCGACATCGACCCGCTCGCGGGCGAGCAGGCGTTCGGCGCGGCGATCGCCGAGCGCCTCGACGACCTCCGCGCGACCGATCGCTCGTGGGCGGCGTGGAAGGACGCCGACGGCGGCGCGTGGACGCTGCGGCTGCGCTTCACGACCGAGGGCATCCAGCACGAGGCGCTCTGGGGCTACGAGCCGAAGAAGGCCACGCTCACGCCGCGCGGCAAGGAGGCGACGTCGCTGAGCCAGTCGAGCGACGCGACGAGCGTGCTCGTGCCGCGGCTGCGGGCGATCGACCAGCAGGGCCGGCCGCAGGCCCCGCAGCCGGAGCCCACGGACGCCCCCGCCGCGGCCGAGACCCCGGCTCCCCCGATCTCGCAGCGCGCCGCGACGGGCGACGCGGGCCGCTTCGACTCGGACGCGTTCCGGATCCAGCGCGGCCCGGCTCGCTCGGCGCCGAGCCCCGTCGAGCCGGGCGTCGGGCTCGAGGACGCCGTCGCCTCCGCCGCGCTCACCGAGACGGCCCCCGAGGAGCGCGCCAAGGAGCCGACGCGCGCCGAGAACCCGTGGCTGCGGCGCCGCGGCGGCGAGGTCGGCAGCCAGCCCGAGAACGTGCAGGCGGCGGCCATCAACCGGCCCGCCGCCGCGACGCAGCCGAACCACACCGCGGAGCTGCTCGACGCCCTGCGGCGCCGGCGCAGCGAGCGCGAGGCTGCGCTGCGGACCGCGGAGAGCGACCCGGTCCCCGTCGCGGCGACCGACGCACCGGAGGAGCCCGAGCCCGCGCAGCGTCCGCAGCGCGCCCAGGCGACCGGGCCGGTCGGAGCCAAGAAGCGCGGCTCGAGGGCGGCGATGCCCAGCTGGGACGAGATCGTCTTCGGATCGCGCTCGGACGACTGAGGCGCATCCGCAGAGGGCGGGCACCGGGCGCGGTGCCCGCCCTCTGCGTGTCGCGGTCGCGGAGCACGACCTGAACGCCGAGTCATGTTAGATTCTCGCCGCACAGTCCCGTGCACCTACGAGGAGGTAGGCATGTCAACACCCGCGCGCGACATCGCGCACGACCCGAGCCGCGACAACGACCGCAAGGGCCTCGGCCGCGTCGTCACGGCCGCCATGGCGGGCACGGTCGTCGAGTGGTACGAGTTCTTCCTGTACGCCACCGCGTCGACGATCGTCTTCAACCTGATCATGTTCCCGCCGAGCGATGATCCGTACTTCCCGATCATCAGCGCGTTCCTGACCTACGCGGTCGGCTTCATCGCCCGCCCGCTCGGCGGCATCGTGTTCGGCCACTTCGGCGACAAGTACGGCCGCAAGAAGATGCTGCAGTTCGCGATCATCCTGGTCGGCGTCGCCACGTTCCTGATGGGCTGCCTGCCCACGTTCGAGCAGATCGGCTACTTCGCGCCGGCCGCGCTCGTCGTCCTGCGCTTCTTCCAGGGCTTCGCGGTGGGCGGCGAGTGGGGCGGCGGCGTGCTGCTCGTGGCCGAGCACTCCCCCAACAAGGAGCGCGGCTTCTGGTCGTCGTGGCCGCAGGCCGCGGTGCCGGCCGGCAACCTCATCGCCACGCTCGTGCTGCTCGTGCTGCAGTGGACGCTCTCCGACGAGGACTTCCTCGGCTGGGGCTGGCGCATCGCGTTCTGGCTCTCCGTCGTCATCGTCGCGATCGGCTACTACATCCGCACGCGGGTCACGGACGCGCCGATCTACCAGCAGGTCCGCGACGAGGTCGCCGAGTCGAAGGCGCAGTCGTACGGCGTGGTCGAGGTCCTGAAGCGCTACCCCAAGGGCGTCCTGACGGCCATGGGCCTGCGCTTCGCCGAGAACATCCTCTACTACCTCGTGGTGACGTTCTCGATCGTGTACCTGCGCACGTACCTCGAGTACGACGTCTCGCGCATCCTGGGCCTGCTCGCGATCGCGCACGTCGCGCACTTCATCTTCGTCCCGATCGTGGGCCGCTTCGTCGACACCGTCGGCCGCAAGCCCATGTACATGGCGGGCACGATCCTCGGTGCGACGTGGGGCTTCATCGCCTTCCCCATGTTCGAGTCGGGCAACGACATCGTGATCCTGCTCGCGATCATCCTGGGCCTGCTGTTCCACGCGCTCATGTACGCCGGCCAGCCCGCCATCATGGCCGAGCTGTTCCCGACGCGCATGCGCTACTCGGGCGTCTCGCTCGGCTACCAGGTGACGTCGATCGTCGCGGGCTCGCTCGCGCCGATCATCGCGACGTGGCTGCTCAGCCAGTTCGGCAGCCACATCCCGGTCGCGATCTACCTCGTGATCGCCTGCGCGATCACGCTCATCGCGGTCCTCGCCCTCAAGGAGACCAAGGGCATCTCGCTGCACGACGTCGACGACGTCGACCGCCAGCGGCTCCTCCAGGAGAAGGGCACCGTCTGACCGGCTGATCGGACCGAGTGACCCGGACGGGCGGCGAGAGCGATCTCGCCGCCCGTCCCCCGTCGCGCCCGCTAGCGTTGCAGCAGGCAGCAACGGAAGGAATCGACGATGACGTCAATCGCCTGGATCGGACTCGGGAACATGGGCAGCCGGATGTCCGCCCACCTGGTGACCGCGGGCCACGAGGTGCGGGGCTTCGATGTGGTGGATGCGCTGCGCGACAGCGCGGCGGAGCACGGCATCGCGCCGGTCGGCTCCGTCGCCGAGGCGGTGGAGGGCGCCGAGGTGGTCATCCTCAGCCTGCCGAAGGGCGAGCACGTGCGCGCCGTGCTCGGCGGCCCGGACGGCGTCTTCGCGCACGCGGCCCCCGGCACCCTCGTGCTCGACACCTCGACCGTCGACCTCGACACGAGCCGCTGGAGCCACGGCGAGGCGGGCTCGCGCGGCTTCCGCTTCGTCGACTCGCCCATCTCCGGCGGGATCCAGGGCGCCGAGGCGGCCACGCTCACCTTCATGCTCGGCGGCACCGACGACGACGTGGCGGCGGCGAAGGAGGTCGTGACGCCGATGGCGGGCAACGTCTTCGCGGTCGGCGGCCCGACCCACGGGATCGCGGCGAAGCTCGTGAACAACATGATGCTCGGCGTCTCGATCCTCGCGATGTCGGAGGGCTCGCAGCTCGCCCAGCAGCTCGGCCTCGACCCGCAGAGGTTCTTCGACGTCGCGCGCGTCTCGTCCGGCGACTCCTGGGCGCTGCGCACCTGGTACCCGGTGCCGGGCATCGTGCCGGGAGCCGCGGTCAACCACAACTTCGACGCGTCGTTCTCGGCGATGCTGTGCCACAAGGACGTCGCGCTCGCGATCGCGGGCGCCGAGGCCGCGGGCGTGAAGGTGCCCGCCGCGACGCTCATCCGCGACCAGCTCCAGCGGCTGCTCGACGACGGCCTGGGCGGGAAGGACTGCACCCTCGTCGTGCGCGAGGCGAGCCCCGACGGCACCGTCGCCGGCTGGGACGGCCGCTGATGCGCGTGCGCGGGGCGGTGCTGCGGGCCATCGGCGCCGAGCGGCCCTTCGCCGAGTCGCGTCCGCTCGACCTGGTCGAGCTCGAGCTCGACCCGCCGCGCGAGGGCGAGGTGCTGCTGCGGATCGAGGCCGCGGGCCTGTGCCACAGCGACCTCTCGGTCGTCGACGGCGCGAGGCCGCGGCCGGTGCCGATGCTGCTGGGCCACGAGGCCGCGGGCATCGTCGAGGTCGTCGGCGAAGGGGTCACCGACCTCGCGGTCGGCGACCGCGTCGTGACGACCTTCCTCCCCCGCTGCGGCGAGTGCGCGGCCTGCGCGACCGACGGGCGGCTGCCGTGCGAGCGCGGCTCCGCCGCGAACGGGGCGGGCGAGCTCCTCGGCGGCGGCAGGCGGCTGCACGAGGCGGCGCTCGACGGGCGCTCGGGCGAGGTGCACCACCACCTCGGCGTCTCGGCCTTCGCGACCCACGCGGTGCTCGACCGCCGCTCCGTCGTGCGCGTGGGCGAGGACGTGCCGCCCCAAGTGGCCGCGGTGCTCGGATGCGCGATGCTCACGGGAGGCGGGGCGGTCATCAATGCGGGCAGGCCGCGCGAGGGCGACGACATCGTCATCGTCGGGCTCGGCGGCGTCGGCATGGCGGCGCTGCTCGCGGCCCGCTCGCTCGGGCTCGGCCGCGTCATCGGCGTCGATGCCGTGCCCGCGAAGCTCGACCGGGCCCGCGAGCTCGGCGCCCACGAGGCGCTCTCGCCCGACGCTGCCGTCGAGCAGGGGCTCCGCGCGCCGGTCGTCATCGAGGCCGCAGGCCACCCGAAGGCGTTCGAGACGGCGTTCGCGCTCACGGCGCCGGGCGGGACGACCGTGACCGTCGGCCTGCCGCATCCGGACGCCCGGTCGTCGCTCTCGCCGCTCACGTTCACGGCCGAGGCGCGCACGGTCGTGGGCTCGTACCTCGGCTCCGCGGTGCCCTCCCGCGACATCCCGCGCTACGAGCAGCTGTGGCGCGAGGGGAGGCTCCCGGTCGAGGAGCTCGTCACGAGCGAGATCCCCCTCGAGGGCCTGAACGAGGCGCTCGACACGCTCGCCGAGGGCCGGGCGATCCGCCAGGTCGTGCGCTTCTAGCGGCTTCCCGCTCGTCGAGCAGCGCTCGCGGCTCGACGAGCGGGACGGCGCACGTCAGCGGCGGCGGCCCGTCCGGTCCCGCTGCTCGCGGCGCTCGTTGACGCGCTTCATGACGAAGCCGACGACGGCCGTCGCGATGGTCGTGATGAGCCACTTGCGCATGGTGCGGTCCTTCCCCTCGGAGTCCGGCGCTGCCGGCGGACGATCATCCTGGCGCGCGTCGCTGGACGCCCGGTGTCAGGCGAACGCGCCGAAGCGGCGCAGCGGCACCCGCAGCTCGTCGGGCGTGAGCGACCCGTGCTGGCCGATCATGCCGCGGCCGGGGTCCGCCTCGTCGACGTAGATCGCGCGGCGGCCGCGCGCAGCGACGAACACGTCCCCCAGGCGCGGAGCGACCTCGGGGTGCACCTCGCCGAACCAGCCGGCGGCGACGACCTCGTCGCGCGTCGCGACCCACGCCGCGTCGCCGAGCCATGCCGCCCAGGAGCGGGCCACCGCATCCGCATCGCCCTCGACCTGCAGCTGCAGGCAGCGGGGCTCGCCCGCGACGTGCGCGACCCGCTCGAGGAGGCCCGGCGGCACGATGAGGTGGGCGGATGCGTCGACGTCGACCATGCCGTGGTCGGCCGTGACGACGAGGCCCGCGTCGCGCAGCAGCGAGGCGGCGAGCTCGCGCACGTGGCCGTCGAGCTCCTCGAGCGCATCCGTCCACTCCGGCGACTGCCAGCCGGACTCGTGGCCGGTGCGGTCGAGCTCCGGCACGTAGGCGTAGACGAGCGAGCGCTCGCGCGCGGCGGCGCGGACGAGTGCGAAGCGGTCGGCCATCGTGCGGCCGCCGCGGTACTCGGCACCGCGGAGCACGGCGTGCGTGAACCCGCTCGCCGCGTGCCTCGGCTCGCCGATGACGATCGACGGCTGCTGCTCGAGGAGCGTCGGCGAGCGCTGCCAGGTCGCCGGGTCCATCGGCCCGCCCCAGTCGCGCAGCTGGTTGCGCACGCCCGCGCCCGGCACGAACGCGTCGTAGCCGACGATGCCGTGCGCGCCGGCGAGCTCGCCCGTCGTCAGCGACGCGAGCGCGACCGCCGTCGTCGACGGGAACCCTGCGTCGAGCGAGCCGCCCGGCGCGGTCGCGAGGGTCCGCGCGTGCCCCGCCCGCTGGCCGAGCTGCGCAGCGCCGAGGCCGTCCACGAGCAGCACGACCGCGGCGCTCGCGCGCGCGAGCCGCAGCGGGTTCTCCTCGCCCCGCATCGCGCTCGCCGAGCTCGCGAGAACGTCGGCAAGGCTCCGGGATCCGGGCGCCCTGGTCGGTAGCATTCCGTCAGCCTATGACTGCCACGCCCGCCCCCGACCCGTCCTCCGCCGCCATCGCCGAGCGCATCGACGACGTCGATGTCGCGAGCGAGATGCAGGACTCGTTCCTCGAGTACGCGTACTCCGTCATCTACGCCCGGGCCCTCCCCGACGCGCGCGACGGGCTCAAGCCCGTGCAGCGGCGCATCCTCTTCCAGATGGCCGAGATGGGGCTCCGGCCGGAGAAGGGGCACGTCAAGAGCGCGCGCGTCGTCGGCGACGTGATGGGCAAGCTGCACCCGCACGGCGACACCGCGATCTACGACGCGCTCGTGCGGCTCGCCCAGCCGTTCAGCCTGCGGCTGCCGCTCGTCGACGGGCACGGCAACTTCGGCTCGCTCGACGACGGCCCCGCGGCACCGCGCTACACCGAGGCGCGCCTCGCCGCGGCCGGGCTCTCGCTCACCGAGGGGCTCGACGAGGACGTCGTCGACTTCGTCCCGAACTACGACAACTCGTACCAGCAGCCCGACGTGCTGCCCGCCTCCTACCCGAACCTGCTCGTGAACGGCGCGAGCGGCATCGCGGTCGGCATGGCGACGAACATGGCGCCCCACAACCTCGTCGAGGTCGTGCAGGCGGCCAAGCACCTGCTCGCGCACCCCGACGCATCCGTCGCCGATCTCATGCGGCACGTCCCCGGGCCCGACCTGCCCGGCGGCGGCGTCATCGTCGGGCTCGACGGCATCCGCGACGCGTACGAGACGGGACGCGGGTCGTTCAAGACGCGCGCGCGGGCGTCGATCGAGCGGCACGGCCGCCGGACGCAGATCGTCGTCACGGAGCTGCCCTACCTCGTCGGCCCGGAGCGGCTCATCGAGAAGATCAAGGACGGCGTGCAGTCGAAGAAGCTGCAGGGCCTCACGGAGGTGCAGGACCTCACCGACCGCAAGCACGGGCTGCGGCTCGTCATCAGCATCAAGACGGGCTTCGATCCTGAGGCGGTCCTGCAGCAGCTCTACCGCTACACGCCGCTCGAGGACGGCTTCTCGATCAACAACGTCGCGCTCGTCGGCGGGAAGCCCGAGACGCTCGGGCTGAAGCAGCTGCTGCGCGTGTACCTCGACCACCGGGTGGGCGTCGTGCGGCGCCGCAGCGAGTTCCGGCTGCAGAAGCGGCGCGACCGGCTGCACCTCGTCGAGGGCCTCCTCATCGCGATCCTCGACATCGACGAGGTCATCCAGGTCATCCGCACGTCCGACGACTCCGACCAGGCGCGCGGCCGGCTGCAGAGCGTCTTCGACCTCTCCGAGGCACAGGCCGAGTACATCCTCGAGCTGCGGCTGCGGCGGCTCACGAAGTTCAGCCGCATCGAGCTCGAGGCAGAGCGCGACGACCTCCTCGCGCAGATCGCGGAGCTCGAGCGCATCCTCGGCTCCGACGCCGCCCTGCACGAGGTCGTGGCCGCCGAGCTCGACGAGGTCGCCGAGCGCTTCGGCACCCCGCGCCGCACCGCGCTCACCGAGGGCAACGGCCAGCCGACGACGGGCCGAGGCAGCGCCAGGTCGGCTGCCTCGAGCCTCGAGATCGCGGATGCGCCGACGCGCGTCGTCATGTCGGCGACCGGGAGGCTCGTGCGCGTCGACGGCGAGGAGCCGATCCCCGCCCCCGCGCGCCGGTCGCGGCACGACGCGATCCGCTCGACCATCGCCACGACCACGCGCGGCACGTTCGGCCTCGTCACCTCGACGGGGGCCGTGCTGCGCCTCACGCCCGCCGACCTGCCCTCGGTGCCGCCCGCATCCGTCGGCCTCACCGCGGGCGTGAAGGTGCGCGACCTCGGCGCGTTCGAGCGCGGCGAGGAGCCCGTAGCGCTCATCGACCTCGGTTCGAGCGAGCCGTGGCTCGTCGCGACCGCGCAGGGCGTCGTCAAGCGCATCAAGCCGGCGGAGCTGCGCGATCGCGACCGCGAGAGCGTCATCGCGCTCAAGGCCGGCGACCGCGTGGTCGGCGTCGCCCCGGCGCCCGATGACGCATGGGTCGTGCTCGTCACGAGCGACGCGCAGCTGCTGCGCTTCGCCGCCGCGGCGATCAACCCGCAGGGCCCCGGTGCCGGCGGCATGAAGGGCATCGGGCTCAAGGCGAATGCGTCGGTGCGGTTCGCGGGCGCCGTCGGCGAGGGCGCCGAGGTCGTCACCGTCACCGAGGCGGCCGAGACGCTCGCGGGGCTCGACGAGCCGCGCGTGAAGGTCTCGAGCCTCGAGGAGTTCCCGGCGAAGGGCCGCGGCACGGGCGGTGTGCAGGCGCACCGGCTGCTGAAGGGCGAAGTGGGGCTCGCGCTCGCGTGGGCCGGCGCCTCGCCGCTCGCGGTCGGCAGCGACGGCTCGCAGCGGCAGCTGCCGCCCGGCGGCGCGGCCCGCGCCGGTTCGGGCGTCGCGGTCGAGGGAACGATCGGCGCGATCGGTGCGCGCCTCGGAGCCTGATCGTCAGCCGCCGAGGCCCCGGAGGTCGACGAAGTCGTAGCCCTCGGCGGCGAGCCGCTCGATGATGCGGGGCAGCGCGTCGGCGTCGAGCGTCGTGCCGTCGTCGGGGTTCGCGCCGACGTGCATGAGCACGATCTGGCCCGGTCCGGCGGTGCTGAGCACGCGCTGCAGCACCTCGTCGGCCGTCATGCCGCCGCTCGTGCCCTTCCACCCGAGCGTGTCGACGGTCCAGCGCACCGGCAGGTAGCCCGCGTCGTTCACGACGCCGATGTCGTAGGGCGTGCGGGCGCCGAACGGGAAGCGGAAGAGCGGCTTCGCCGGGACCCCGGTCACGGCGCGGATGGACGCCTCGGCCGCGGCGAGGTCGGCGCGGATCTGCGCGTCGCGGAGGTCGGGGTAGGCGAGGTGCCGGTCGCTGTGGTTGCCGACCGGGTGCCCCGCTTGCGCCATCGCGCGCACCTGCGCCGGGTAGGCGCGCGCGAAGGCGCCGGTGACGAAGAACGTCGCGGGCACGTCGTAGCGGTCGAGCGTCGCGAGGATCGAGGCGACCGCGGTGTCGGAGCTGCCGGCGTCGAACGTGAGCGCGACCTCCCGCCGGGCGGTCGGGATGCGCTCGAGGTCGATGCCGCGCCACCGCGCGGGCAGCGCCGTCGGGCTCGTGGTCGCGGGCGGCGGCGGGGCTGGCGGCGGTGGCGGGGGCTGGGGTGGTGGAGCCGGGCTCGGCGCTGGAGGCGGCGTGAACGACGGCGGCGGAGGGGGCGGCGCGACCGTGGGAGCAGCCGTCGGCGACGGCGAGGGCGGGGCCGGCGGGGTGGAGGCGCTCGGCGGCGGCGATGCGGAGGGCGATGCCGATGGAGGCTGCGAGGTCGCGACGGGATCGCCGGGACCTCCGCACGCGGTCAGGACCAGGCTGACGGCCGCCAGGGCGACCACGACGCCATGCGTCGTCTGCACGCCCCCAGTATGCGCTCGCACGCACCCGAGCGCGAGCGCCGCTCGTGGGGCCCACGCCCGCTCACGCGCTGCGTCGGGCGACGGCAGCCTCCGCCGCTGCGAGGGAGTCGAGCAGCTCGTCGAGCGGCAGCGACGCGACGCTGACGCGCGCGTCGCCGATCCCGTAGGGGATCCAGAGCCGGCCGCGGTGCGCGACCGCGCCGCAGGAGTACACGACGTTGGGCACGTAGCCGTCCCGACGGGGGCCATCCGCTCGCAGGATCGGCTCGGTGCTGCGGGCGATCACGCGCCACGGCTCCTCGCGGTCGAGCAGCAGGGCCCCCAGGCTGTAGGTGCGCATGGGGCCGACGCCGTGCGTGAGCAGGAGCCATCCGCGCTCCGTCTCGATCGGGGCGCCGCAGTTGCCGGTCTGGATGAGCTCCCAGGGCTGCTCGGGGCCGTGCAGCGGAGTCTGCTCGTCCCAGACGAGCCCGTCGGACGATCGGGCGAGCGACATCCGCTCTCCCCCGCTCCTCGTCACGGCCAGGTGGTGCCCGCCGACGAGGCGCGGGAACAGCGCCATCCCCTTGTTCTCGGCAGCCGGCCCGGTGAGCCGATGGATCGCGAAGGTCACGAGGTCCGGCGACGTGATCAGCCGGGGCGCGATGCTCCTGCCGTCGAAGGCGGTGTACGTCGCGCGATGCTCGACCGAGCCGTCGTCGTGGGTGAAGCGCACGAACCGCGCATCCTCGATGCCGCGCTCCTCGCCGGGGGCCGCGGGCATGAGCACGCGCTGGGACAGCGCGGTGCCGGGTCCGAACGACGCCCGGTAGGCCGAGGAGAGCGCCACGCGCATCGCGTGCAGCTCGGGCATCGCATCGCGATGCGCGACGAGGGTGCGCGGCAGCGCCGCGACGGCCACCTCGAACGCGGAGGCGGTGAACCGGTCGGGCAGGCGGCACGCGATGGCGGCCGACAGCTCGGTCGAGCTCCGCTCGTGCTCGAGCGTCGCCTCGAAGTGATCCCGCAACCACTCGCCGTCGGTCTGGGAGGGGCGAGCGAGCGGCGTGGCGCGCGGCGCGAAGCGCCACCCACCCGCACCGCCGACGACGGCCTCGGCGAAGCCGAGCGACGAGACGTGCCCCTCGCCGATCTGCCGCAGCGCGACGGCGACGCGCAGCTCGTCGGGGCCGAGGCCGGACTGGTCGGGGTGCGGGAACGCGCTCGGGTTGCACAGCGCGGTGCCCTCGACGGCGTACTCGGCGGTGAAGCACGCGCCGAGCACGAGCTCCCGGTCGCGCGCCTCCGGCGTGTCGTCGTCGCGCGCCGCGCCGACGGCGCGCGCGTTGCCGCGGAAGACCGCGTCGAGCTCCGAGTGCCTCTCGCCGAAGCGCTCGCGCAGCTCCCGCGCGACCTCCTGCACCCGCTCGGGCGGCAGCGCGCGCACGCGCGCGATGATGTCGGCCGCACGGGCGTGCGTGGCGGCGATCCCCTCGCCCGGCAGGAACAGCCGGGCGATCACCCGGCTCGGGTCGGGCGACAGCCGAGCGTCGTGCTCGGTCACGGTCACGCTCATGCCGGCTGCACCGCCCGCGACAGCCGGCGCGCGTGCTGCGCCGTGCTCAGCGCGGCGAGCGTCGACTCGGCGCCGCGGTTCTCGTTCCGCCCGGCCGGCTCGAGCCCGTCGAACCCCGCTCCGGTCGCCGGGTCGACCATGGGCGTGCCCGAGTCGTTGCGGCCCTCGAACCATGCCCACGCGAGCCCGACGGCGTCGCGCCAGCGCGCGTCACCCGTCACGTCGAACGCGCATGCCGCCGCGTCGGCGATCGCCGCGACCTCGATCGGCTGCTGGTCGAACTGCGCCGCCGTCTCTCCCGGGCCCCGTCCGCGCGTGCCGGTCACCGAGAGGTGATCGTCGCGCGTCTCGATGGCGAGCAGGAGGTCGAGCATCTCGATGCCGTGCTGGACGGCCTCGTCGTCCCCGAGCGCCGCGCCACCCGCGATGAGGGCGTGAGGCAGCGATCCGTTGCTGTAGGCGAGCCGCTCCTCCGGCCATCGCCATGTGGAGGCCGTGCTGCAGCGGAGGCGGTCGAGGGCGTCCCGCACCCGCTCCGCCGCCACCGCGTGGTCCGGCTGCGCGAGCAGCGCCTCGCTCGCGCCGAGCGCGGCGAACGCCGTCGCGCGCAGGTGCGGTGAGCGCTGCCGGACTGCACGGTCGAAGGCACGCATGGCCCGGCGCCTCGATGTCGCGAGCGGAGCGCGCGCCGCGGCGGTGCCGAGCCCCCACACCGCGCGTCCCCACCAGTCCCCGAGCGACGGGGCATCGCTCCAGCGGCCGTCGGCCGTCCGGCGGTTGCGGCATCGACCCGATGCGTCGAGGCCCTCGATCACGAACCGCAGGGAGGTCTCGGTGAGCGCCGCGAGCAGCGGCGATTGGTCGGGCTCGAGCACGGTGACGCGCAGCGCGCGTGCCGCGTCGTCCACGCAGTAGCCGTGCTCCCGACGGGGCGCGTCCAGCAGCGCGTGCTCGAAGACGCCGATGCCGTCGGTCAGCGCGGCGAGGTGCGCGTACGAGGGGGCGGCGGCGATCACAGCGACCCGCTCACGCGGCCCGGGCATCGAGCACGCGGTCGGCGAGCCGGCGGTACCGCGCCGCGACGTTCGACCAGCTCATGCTGCCCGCCCTCCGGGATGCCGCCGCGCCCATGCGCTCCGCGAGCGCGCGATCGCCCAGGACCGTCGTGAGCGCCCTCGCGATCGCGGCAGGGTCGTCGTGGGGCACCACGATCCCGGCGCCGCCGCCGAGGAGCTCGAGGGCGTGCGGGAACGCGGTGGCGACGACGGGCGCGCCGGCGGCGAGCGCCTCGACGAGGACGCCCGAGGTCACCTGCACCCTCGACTCGTACGGGAGCAGCACGGCGTCCGCCGCGGCGACCGCCGCAGCGAGCCGGGGGCCCGTGGCGTACTCCGCTTCGAGCGACACCGCCTCGTGGAGCCCCAGCTCGTCGACGAGCGCGACGAGGCGCTCGCGATAGCGCTCGCCCTCATGGGCGAGCACCTTGGGATGCGTCTGACCGAGGATCCGGTACTCGGCGTCCGGGATGCTGCGGCGCACGTCCGCAATCGCGCGGATGCCCCATTCCAGGCCCTTGCCCGGGCCGATCAGGCCCCACGTGAGCACGCGCGTGCCGTCGCGCGGTCGCGGGGCTGAGGCGCTCGTCCACGGGGCGATGCCGTGGGGGATGACGGTCACCTTCTCCTGCTGCACCGCGTAGCCGGAGGCGAGCACGTCGCGGGCGGCCGCGGTCATGACGACCACCGCATCCGCGAGCGCGCACACGCGCTCGAGCACGGCGCGCTGCGACGCGGTCGGCGAGCGCAGCACCGTGTGGAGCACGACGACGCTCGGCACCCGCAGGGCCTCGAGCAGTCGGAGCACCTCGTCGCCGTCCGTCCCGCCGTAGATGCCGTACTCGTGCTGCACGATCGCGACGTCGCACGCGGCGAGCGCCCGCGCGGCCCGCCCGACGCTCGCGACGTCTCCGGCGACGAGGTCCCCGACGATGCGGATGCGCGGCGTCGCGCTCCGCTCGGGCCGCGGCTCGGGCGCGTCGAGCACGCGCACGATGCTCGCGCCGCTCCGCTCCACGCCGACGAGCGCGGTCGCGAGCGACTCGGCGAACGTCGCGATGCCGCAGCGCGTGGGCGGGTAGGTGCTCACGATCCCGAACGAGGTCATCTCCGGCGACTCCCTGCGTGCGCGCCGCGGCCCCCCGGCCGCGGCCAGCCGTTCCGGCGTACAGTACGCCGGAAGCGGCCGCGACAGTCGGGAGTCTCATGAGAATCGCCATGCTGGCGCCTGTGGCGTGGCGGACCCCGCCCGAGCACTACGGGCCATGGGAGCGCGTGACGAGCCTGCTCACCGAGGGCCTCGTGCGGCGAGGCGTCGACGTGACCCTCTTCGCGACCGGCGACTCGCAGACCGGCGCGACGCTCGAGTCGGTCGTGCCCCACGGCTACGCCGAGGACGACGCGATGGACGGGCGCGTGTGGGAGGCGCTGCACGTCGCGCACGCGCTGGCCCGCTCGCACGCGTTCGACCTCGTGCACAGCCACCTCGACTGGCTCCCGCTCGCCTTCGCGGGATCCTGGCGAGCGCCGCTCGTCACGACGGTGCACGGCTTCTCGGGGCCCGCCATCCTCCCGGCCTACGTCGCGGCGCGATCGAGCTACGTCGCCATCTCGGATGCCGACCGCTCGCCGCTCCTGGACTACGTCGCGACCATCCACCACGGGATCGACCTCGCCGAGCTCGAGCTCAGCGAGGCGGGCGGCGAGGATCTCGTCGTGCTCGGCCGCATCCACCCGGACAAGGGCACCGCGGAGGCGATCGAGATCGCACAGCGCGCAGGCCGGCGGCTGCTCATCGCCGGGATCGTGCAGGACCGCGAGTACTTCGACGCGCGCGTCCGGCCGCTCGTCGACGGCGAGCGGGTCGTCCACCTCGGCTCGGTGGGCCCGGCCGAGCGCTCCCGGCTGCTCGGCTCGGCCGCCGCGCTGCTTCACCCCATCGCCTTCGACGAGCCGTTCGGGCTCTCGGTCGTCGAGGCGATGGCATGCGGCACGCCGGTCGTCGCCTACCGGCGCGGGTCGATGGCCGAGGTGATCGACGAGGGCGTCACCGGGTTCGTCGTCGACGACCGGGAGCAGGCGGTCGACGCGGTGCGCCGCGCGCGAGCGCTCGATCGCCGGACGATCCGCGCCGTCGCGGCTCGACGGTTCGGCGTCGAGCGGATGGTGGACGACTACCTCGCGGTGTACGAGCGGCTGCTCGGCGCGGGCTGAGGCCGCGCCCGTGCGGCTCAGGCGTCGATGCGCTCCCGGTCGACCTGCGAGGTCTGGATGAGCTCACGTCGCGGCGCGACGTCGTTGCCCATGAGCAGCTCGAAGACCTCGCTCGCGCGCTCGGCGTCGCTGATCGTCACCCGGCGCAGCGTGCGGCGCGAGCGGTCCATCGTCGTCTCCGCGAGCTGGTCCGCGTCCATCTCGCCGAGGCCCTTGTAGCGCTGCGGCGGCTCGACCCAGCTCTTGCCCTGCTTCTTCAGCCGCGCGAGCAGCTGGTGCAGCTCGGCGTCGGAGTAGGTGTAGACCGCCTCGTCGGGCTTGCCCCGGTGCTTCACCATGACGCGGTGCAGCGGCGGCACCGCCGCGAAGACGCGCCCGGCGTCGATGAGCGGGCGCATGTAGCGGTGGATGAGCGTGAGCAGCAGGGTGCGGATGTGGGCGCCGTCGACGTCGGCGTCCGAGAGCATGATCACCTTGCCGTATCGCGCGGCGGAGAGGTCGAACGAGCGGCCGGACCCCGCGCCGATCGACTGGATGATCGCCGCGCACTCGGCGTTGCTCAGCATGTCGGCGATCGACGCCTTCTGCACGTTGAGGATCTTGCCGCGGATGGGCAGGATCGCCTGGAACTCGCTGTCGCGCGCCGGCTTCGCGGTGCCGAGCGCGCTGTCGCCCTCGACGATGAAGAGCTCGGTCTGCTCGACGTCGTTCGAGCGGCAGTCGACGAGCTTCACCGGCAGCGACGACGACTCGAGCGCCGTCTTGCGGCGGGCGGTCTCCTTGAGCGAGCGCGCCGAGATGCGCGCCTTCATCTCGTTGACGACCTTCTCGAGCAGCTGGCCGGCCTGCGCCTTCTCGTCGCGCTTCGACGACGTGAGGATCGCGCCGAGCTCGCGCGCGACGACCTGGGCGACGATCTGCCGCACGGCGGGCGTGCCGAGCACCTCCTTCGTCTGCCCCTCGAACTGCGGCTCGGGCAGCCGCACGGTCACGACCGCGGTGAGCCCGGCGAGCGCGTCGTCCTTCTCGACCTTGTCGCTGCCGGCCTTGAGCTTCCGCGCGTTCGCGGCGACCTGGTCGCGGATGAGCTTGAGCACCGCCTGCTCGAACCCCGCGAGGTGCGAGCCGCCCTTCGGCGTCGCGATGATGTTGACGAACGTCTGCACGACGGTGTCGTAGCCCGTGCCCCAGCGCAGCGCGATGTCGACGTCGCACGTGCGGTCGACCTCGCGCGTGACCATGTGGCCCGTCTCCTCGTCGAGCACCGGGATCGTCTCCTGGAACGCCCCCTGCCCCGTGAGGCGCCACGTCGCGGTGAGCGCCGGGTCGGGCGCGAGGTACTCGACGAACTCGCTGATCCCGCCGTCGTACCGGAACTCGTGGACGACCGGCTCGTCGCCGCGCTCGTCGACGATGCGGATGCCGAGGCCCGGCACGAGGAAGGCCGTCTGCCGCGCGCGGCGCGAGAGCTCGTCGGCGAGGAAGTCGGCGCCCTTCGTGAACACCTGCGGGTCGGCCCAGTAGCGCACGCGCGTGCCGGTGACCCCCTTCGCGACCCTGCCGACCTTCCGCAGCCGCGACGCATCCGTGAACGGCAGGAACGTCGCGCGCGGCGACGGCTCGCCCTCGTCGAGGAACTCCCCCGGCTCGCCCCGGTGGAACGACATCGCCCACGTCGCGCCGTCGCGGTCGACCTCGACGTCGAGCCGCTCGGAGAGCGCGTTGACGACGGATGCGCCGACGCCGTGGAGGCCGCCGGAGGACGCGTACGCGCCACCGCCGAACTTGCCGCCCGCGTGCAGCTTCGTGAAGATCACCTCGACGCCCGTGAGGCCGGTGCGGGGCTCGACGTCGATCGGGAGCCCGCGGCCCCGGTCGCGCACCTCGACCGAGCCGTCGGGGTGCAGCACGACGGAGATCTCGGTGCCGTGCCCGCCGAGCGCCTCGTCGACGGAGTTGTCGATGATCTCCCACAGGCAGTGCATGAGGCCGCGCGAGTCGGTCGAGCCGATGTACATGCCGGGGCGCTTGCGCACCGCCTCGAGCCCTTCGAGCACCGTGAGGTGCCGCGCCGAGTAGTCCGATGCCGCGCTCGCCAACCGATCCCCCTTCGATGTGCCCGACGCGCCCGGGCCGGTCGCGGTGCCGGGTGGTCGACGATCCAGCCTAGGGCCGCGGGCGGCCGCGGCCCGGCAGGGCGCGCACGCCGCCTCGGCGTTGCGCCGCTGGCGAACCGCGGTGCGGATGCGACGGAGTTGACAGCATCGCGTGCCACCATTGGGGGTCAGACGGAAGAAGGAGGGCACCGTGAACGACACTCAGACCGCGACGCTCGAGGCCGACGAGGCGAACGCGCCGCTCACCGCGCTCGACCGCTGCGACAGCTGCGGCGCCCAGGCATACGTCCGCGCGACGATGGAGCGCGGCACGCTCCTCTTCTGCGCCCACCACGCCGCGAAGCACCGCGAGGCGATGCAGCCCCTCGCGCTCGTGTGGCACGACGAGACGGCGAAGCTCACCGAGGCCTGAAGCCAGGCCCGGCAGCAGCGGCCCGCTCCCCGGTCTCCGGGGGCGGGCCGCTCTCGTCTCAGCCGAACGGCCCCTGCAGCCGCTGCAGGAAGCGCTTCGTGCGCTCGTGCCGCGGGTCGCCGAACACCTGCGCCGGCGCGCCGCGCTCGACGACGACGCCCTCGTCGAAGAACGTCACCTCGTCGGCGACCTCGCGGGCGAACCGCAGCTCGTGCGTGACGACCGCCATGGTCCAGCCCTCGCCCGCGAGCTCGGTCATGACGGCGAGCACCTCGCCGACGAGCTCGGGGTCGAGCGACGACGTCGGCTCGTCGAACAGCAGCATCGACGGCTGCAGCGCGAGCGCGCGCACGATCCCCACCCGCTGCTGCTGGCCGCCCGAGAGCGACGACGGGTACGCATCCGCCTTCTCCCGCAGGCCGACGCGCTCGAGCAGCGCGAGCGCATCCGCCGTCGCCTCATCCCTCGAGCGGCCCTGCACCCGGATCGGGCCGACCGTGACGTTGCCGAGCACCGTGAGGTGCGGGAACAGGTGGTGCTGCTGGAAGACCATGGCGGATGCGCGGTGCAGCGCCGCGCGCTGCCTGCGCTGCAGCGGGCGTGAGAAGTCGAGCTCGAGCTCGCCGATGCGCAGCGTGCCGGCCTCGGGCGCCTCGAGCCCGTTGAGGGAGCGGAGGACCGTGGTCTTGCCGGACCCGGACGGCCCGATGAGCGCGTGCACGGTGCCCGCGTCGATGTCCAGGTCGACGCCGCGGAGCACGTGGTTGTCGCCGAACGACTTGTGCAGGCCGCGGGCGCGCAGCAGCGGCTCAGACGGCATAGCGCTCGAGCCTCCTCTCGATGCGGTCCTGCCCGCCGGAGAGCGCGAGGCAGATGACCCAGTAGACGACCGCGGCGACGGAGTAGATGAGGATGAACTCGCCGCTCGGCGCCGCGATGCGCTGCGCGACGCGGAAGAGCTCCGTCACGAGGATGAGCGACGCGAGCGACGTGTCCTTCACGAGCGAGATGAGCGTGTTCGACAGCGGCGGCACCGACACGCGCGCCGCTTGCGGCAGCACGATGCGCCACAGCGCCTGTCCGCGCGACATGCCGATCATCGCGGCCGCCTCCCACTGCCCGCGCGGGATCGAGAGGATCGCGGCGCGGATGATCTCTGCCGCGTAGCCGCCGACGTTGAGCGAGAGCGCGATGATCGCGCTCGGCCACGGGTCGAGCGTGATGCCGACCTGGGGCATGCCGTAGAAGATCACGAACAGCTGCACGAGCATGGGCGTGCCGCGGATGACGGAGATGTAGGCGCGCGCGAGGCCGGAGAGCCACGCGATGCCGGAGATGCGGGCGAGCGCCATGCCGACCGCGATCACGAGGCCGAGCGAGAACGACGCGATCGTGAGCGGGATGGTGCCGGTGATCGCGCCGAGCGCGATCGGCCCGATCGAATCGAGCACGAGCTGCCAGTTCACGCCGGGAGCCTACGGCCGGCGCCTGCACGGGAGCGGCCCCGGCCGGAGCCGGGGCCGCTCGACGCGACGAGCATCACGGCTGCGAGACGTCCTCGCCGAAGTACGACTCCGAGATCTCGGCGAGCGTGCCGTCGGCGGCGAGCGCGGCGAGCGCCTCGTCGATCGCGGCGGCGAGCGACTCGCTGCCCTGGCGGAGCGCGACGGCGCTCTCGCTCACCTCGTCGGTCTCGGCGACCGCCTCGAGGCCGGTCTCCCCGCCCTGCGACTGCTCGTAGTCGAGGAACGTGAGCTCGTCGTTGATCGTCGCGTCGACGCGGCCCGCGCGCAGCAGCTCCGCGGCCTGGGCGAAGCCCTCGACCTCCTCGACCTCGGCGCCCGCCTCGCGCGCGACATCCGCCCAGTTGCTCGTGAGCGACTGCGCGCTCACGCGGCCCGACAGGTCGTCGAGCGACGCGATGTCGCTGCCCTCGGCGACGACGAGCACGCCGGACGAGTAGGTGTAGGGCTCGCTGAAGAGGTAGCGCTCCTGGCGCTCGGGGGTGATCGAGACCTGGTTGGCGATCACGTCGATGCGGCCGGAGTCGAGCGCGGCGAAGATCGCGTCCCACTGCGTCTCGACGAACTCGACCTCGACGCCGAGCTCCTCGGCGACCGCGGTGATGACGTCGACGTCGTAGCCGGTGAGCTCACCCGCGCCGCCCTCGTGGAACGAGAACGGCGAGTAGGTGCCCTCGGTGCCGACGACGAGCACGCCCGCCTCCTGCACCTGCTCGAGCGTCACGCCCGTCGACTCGGCGGCGCCGCTCTCGGGCGCGCCGCTCTCCGTCGGCGCTGCACCGCTCGAGCAGCCGACGAGGGCGACGGATGCGGCGGCTACGGCGGCGACGGGCACGAGCCGGGACAGGGTGGTACGGGGACGAGGCATGTAGCGCTCCTTCTCGGGGGTATCACCACATCCTAGAACGAAGCGAGACTGCCCCGTGCACCGGGGCGGTCTCGCTTCGTCACACTGCGTGCATCAGCCTCGGCGGATCACTCGAGGTAGTCGCGCAGCTGCTGCGACCGCGACGGGTGGCGCAGCTTCGCCATCGTCTTCGACTCGATCTGG
Organism: Agrococcus sp. HG114; assembly: GCF_024723325.1. Taxonomy (GTDB): domain Bacteria; phylum Actinomycetota; class Actinomycetes; order Actinomycetales; family Microbacteriaceae; genus Agrococcus. The sequence continues at coordinate 7,628 of NZ_JANQCH010000009.1, read as the reverse complement.
CGGATGCGCTCGCGCGTGACGCCGAACGTGTCGCCGATCTGGTCGAGCGTCTTCGGCATGCCGTCGCCGAGCCCGAAGCGCATGCGGATCACGCCCGCCTCGCGCTCCGAGAGCGAGTCGAGCAGCGACTCGAGCTGGCGCTGGAGCATCGTGAAGCCCACCGCGTCGGCCGGCACGACCGCCTCGGTGTCCTCGATGAGGTCGCCGAACTCGCTGTCGCCGTCCTCGCCGAGGGGCGTGTGCAGCGAGATGGGCTCGCGGCCGTACTTCTGCACCTCGATGACCTTCTCGGGGGTCATGTCGAGCTCGCGGGCCAGCTCCTCCGGGCTCGGCTCGCGGCCGAGGTCCTGGAGCATCTGGCGCTGCACGCGGGCGAGCTTGTTGATGACCTCGACCATGTGCACGGGGATGCGGATCGTGCGCGCCTGGTCGGCCATCGCGCGGGTGATCGCCTGGCGGATCCACCACGTCGCGTAGGTCGAGAACTTGAAGCCCTTCGTGTAGTCGAACTTCTCGACCGCGCGGATGAGGCCCAGGTTGCCCTCCTGGATGAGGTCCAGGAACTGCATGCCGCGGCCCGTGTAGCGCTTCGCGAGCGAGACCACGAGGCGCAGGTTCGCGCCCAGCAGGTGGCTCTTCGCGCGCTGCCCGTCGCGGGCGATGCGGGTGAGGTCGCGCTTGAGCTGCCAGTCGAGGTCGTCGCCCTCGAGCGAGAGCTTCTCCTCGGCGAACAGGCCCGCCTCGATGCGCATCGCGAGGTCGACCTCCTGCTCGGCATTGAGGAGCGCGACCTTGCCGATCTGCTTGAGGTAGTCCTTGACGGGGTCGGCGGTCGCCCCGGTGATCTGCGTCGGAGCAGGCTCGTCGTCGTCGCCCGAGAGGCGCAGGGCGCCGGTCGGGAGCTTCTCGACGTGGACCTCCTCCTCATCCTCCTCGGGCGCCTCGACGGTCTCCTCCGCCTCGGTCTCCTCGACGACGGGCTCGGCCGCCTTCCGGCGCCCGCCGCGCGCGGGCTTCGCGGCCGGCGCTGCGGCGGTCGCCTCGGTCTCGTCCTCGGCCGCGGCGGTCGCCGCACGCGACTTCGCGGCGGTCGTCTTGGCGGCGGTCGTCTTCGCGGCGGTCTTCGCGGCGGTCGTCTTCGCAGCGGTCGTCTTGGCGGCGGTCTTCGCAGCCGTCGTCCTGGCGGCGGTCGTCTTGGCCGGCGCCTTGGCGGCCGCGGTCTTCGCGGCCGCCGATCGCGCCGGCGCCTTCGCCGCAGCGGTCTTGGCCGGTGCCTCGGCGGCGGTCGTGGCGGTGCCCTGCTCCGACTCGGCGGCAGCCTTCGTCGTTCGGCTCCGCGAGCTCGGGGTCTCCTTGGCTGGCATGCGTCCTCCGGTCGGTCAGGCGCCCAGACTCGGTGCAGTCGCACTGAGGGCAGTCGAATGACCCATGTCAAGTCCGGCTCGGGGCGCGGTCTCGACTGGGTCGGTCTTGACAGTATAGCGCCGGCTGTGGCATGAGCATTCCCAGGCGGCTCTGGACGCGCTCAGGATCGGCGGTCGCGCAGCCACTGGGCGATGGCCGCCCAGAGCGGGCCCACCTCGATCCCCGCCTCCTCGCGCAGGCGCGACCGCGTGATGCGGCGCATCCGCAGCACCATCGCGAAGCCGAGCGCCAGGATGAGGAACTGGAAGGCGAGGGCGATGCGGAACCCCTCCCAGTCGTAGAGGCCGACGGCCTCGCCGGCCGCGACGCGTGCGGAGTGGACGAGGTCGAGGATGATGCCGACCGCCGGCATGATCGCGAACGACGCGATGAACCCGCCGATGTTCACGATGCCGTTCGCCGAGCCGAGCACGCGCAGCGGGTTCGCGGTGCGCGCGAAGTCGAAGCCGACGGTCGACCCGGGGCCCGCGACGCCGAGCACGACGGTGAGCGCCACGACGAGCCAGGTGGGCGGATGCCCGGGCCAGAGGAGCACGACGGCCCACGCGAGCGCGACGAGGGCCACGATCGCGAGCACGAGCGTCGAGCGGCGCAGCGGGAAGCGCGCCGTCGCGATGCCGACGATCGGACCGACGACCATGCCGGTCACGACCACGACGCTCATGAGCCCGGCAGCCTCCGCCTGGCTGTAGCCGAGGCCGTCGACGAGCATCGGGAAGCCCCACAGCAGCAGGAACACGTTCGTGGACGCCAGCAGCGAGAAGTGGGTCCAGAAGCCCAGGCGCGTGCCGGGCTGGCGGAAGGCGCTGCGCAGGCGCGGCAGCCAGCCCTCGGGCACGTCGATCGAGCCCGTGAGCGGCGCGCCGCCCTTCGGCGCGTCGAACACGAGCAGCAGCACGAGCACGAGCGCGACGGCGCCGACCAGCGCGAGCGTGCCGAACGACAGCGTCCAGCCGACCTGCCCGAGCAGCCACACGAAGGGCACAGCAGAGAGCAGCTGGCCGACCTGGCCGCTGATCGCGGTGTACTGCGACATCTGCGCGAGGATCGGCCCCCGGAACCAGCCGGACTGCAGCCGGATCACCGAGATGAACGTCGCGGCGTCGCCGATGCCGAGCAGCACGCGGCCCGCGATCGCGAGCGGCAGCGCCTCGGCGACCGCGACCATGACCTGGCCGACGACCATGACCGCGGCGCCGGACGCGATGAGCACGCGCGGCCCGAAGCGGTCGAGCAGCACGCCGACGGGGATCTGCATCGCGGCGTACACGCCGACCTGCACCGCGCCGAGCGTCGAGAGCATCGTCGCCGCGACGTCGAAGCGCTCGGCGGCAGCGGGACCTGCGACGCCGAGCGACGAGCGGTGCAGGATCGCGGCGATGTAGGCGATCGCGCCCACGCCCCAGACGAGCCAGGAACGGGCGCTGTTCATCCGAGCGGGTCCGACCCTGGCTTCCGCCGCTCCTGCAGGTAGCGCTCGAGCTCCTCGGCGATCTCGTCGGCGCTCGGGAGCGAGCCGTCCTCGTCCGTCAGCGGCGACTTCACCGAGGACTGGGCCATGTAGGCGTCGTACCGCGCCTCGAGCGTGCGCACGACGCGCTGCAGCTCCTCGTTCGTCTCCATCTGCTGCGCGACGAGCTGCTGGAACTCGCGGTCCGACTGCCGCAGCTCCTCCGTGCGGAACGCGAGCGACGTCGCGCTCGTCACGCCCTCGAGTGCGGCGAGCGCCGGCCCCGCCGAGCCCGACTCGCCCACGTAGTGGGGCACGAGCACCGTGAAGGTCGCGACGGGCGCGCGCGAGTGCAGGCGGTGCTCGATGCGGTGGATGACCGAGGCGGGCACCGACGAGACCGGCCGCCAGGCGGAGTACTGCTCGATGAGCTCCGCGCGGTTGCCGGAGACCGTCGAGACGAGCGGCCGCGTGTGCGGCACCGGCATCCCGATCGAGCTGATGATCGTGGTGGAGGCGACCTCGAGCTCGTCGTGGAGCTCGAGCAGGGCGTCGGTGAAGCGCTCCCACATCCAGTCGGGCTCGGGGCCCGTGAGCAGCAGGAACGGGACGCCCGCGTCGTCCTCGACCTGCAGCAGCGTGAGCGAGTGCGGGACGTACTCCTCGATGTGGTCCTCGTTGAAGAGCATCCGGGGGCGCCGAGAGCGGTGGTCGACGAGCAGGTCGGTGTCGAACTCGACGATGCCGCGGTGCGGCAGCGTGTCCAGGATCGCGGCCGCAGCTGCCTCGGCGGCGGCGCCCGCGTCGACGAAGCCGTGGATCGCGATCACGAGGTCGAGGCCGCGCGGCACCGTCTCGAGGTCCTCGAGGGAGAGCGTCAGCTCGCGGGGGTCGAACACGCCCCCAGCCTAGTGAGCCGCCGGCCGCCGGTATCCTCGTGACCCATGCCGATCCCAGCGCTCTCGATCATCGCTCGCCCCGACGACGCCACTGCCGAGCTCATCGTGCACGGCGTGCACCCCGGCGAGGTGCCGTCGTCGGAGGGCTTCGACAGCGCGCTGCTCGAGGGCATCGGTGCGACAGGCGAGCGCGAGCAGGTCGTGCGCTCGGTCGTCGACGGCCGTCGCGTCGCGTTCGTGGGGCTCGGCGACGAGCTGACCGCCGGGCGCCTGCGGGAGGTCGCGGGAGCCGCGGTGCGCGAGCTCCGCGACGTGCCGACGATCGCGCTCGCGCTCCCGGTCCGCACCACGGACGACGTGCTCGCGGTGCTCGAGGGCGCGGCGCTCGGCGCGTACCGCTTCGACGGGCTCAAGCGCGAGCCGAAGCCGGGCGTGCTCGAGATCGCCGTCGTCGCCGGCGAGGCGGAGGTCACCGAGACCGTCGTCGCGATGGCGCAGGCGGCGACGCAGGCGGTGTGGCTCACGCGCGACCTCGCCAACACGCCGCCGAACCTGCTGAGCCCCGCGGCCTTCGCGGAGCGCGTCGTCGCGGAGGCGCCCGACGCGGGGCTGACCGTCGTCGTGCGCGACGAGGAGCGGCTCCGGCGCGAGGGCTTCGGCGGACTCATCGGCGTCGGGCAGGGATCGAGCCGGCCGCCCCGGCTCGTGACCGTCGAGCACGCGCCCGACAACGCCACGCGGCACGTCGTGCTCGTCGGCAAGGGCATCACGTTCGACTCCGGCGGCCTCTCGCTCAAGCCCGCGGCGTCCATGCAGCACATGAAGTACGACATGACGGGGGCCGCGACGGTCTACGCCGTGACGGCCGCCGCCGCCGCGCTGCAGCTGCCCATCCGCGTGACGGCGCACCTCTGCCTCGCCGAGAACATGGTGTCGTCCACCGCGACCCGCCCCGACGACGTCATCACCATCCGGGGCGGCACGACCGTCGAGGTCACCAACACCGACGCCGAGGGCCGTCTCGTCATGGCCGACGGGCTCGTCCTCGCGACCGAGGCGCAGCCCGACGCCATCATCGACGTCGCGACCCTCACGGGCGCGCAGGTCGTCGCCCTCGGCGACCGGGTGAGCGGCGTGATGGGGAACGACGAGGCGTTCGTCGACGCGCTCGTGCGCGCCTCGCGCGAGGTCGGGGAGCTCGTGTGGCCCATGCCGATCCCGGAGGAGATGCGCGCGATGCTCGACTCCGAGGTCGCCGACCTCGCGAACGCGAAGGTCGGCAACCGATCCGGCGGCATGCTGCTCGCCGCCGCGTTCCTCGCCGAGTTCGTCGGCACGCGCGACGGCTCCCCCATCCCGTGGGCGCACATCGACATCGCCGGACCCTCGACCAACACCGGCAAGCCCTTCGGCTTCACGCCCGTCGGCGCCACCGGCGTCGTCGTGCGCGGGGTGCTGCGCATGCTGTCGAAGATGTCGCGCTCGGCGGAGTGACAGCCTCCGGGTCACAGCGAGCGGCTAGGCTTGCCCGGGCAGGAACTGCCGTGCACCGCTGCGCCCACCGGCGCGGCAACGAAGACCCAGAAGGAGCTGCTGCGTGTCCGATCAGAGCTTTGACATCGTCGTGCTGGGCGGAGGCAGCGCGGGCTACGCCGTGGCGCTGCGCGCCGTGCAGCTCGGCAAGACCGTCGCGATCGTCGAGAAGGACAAGCTCGGCGGCACGTGCCTCCACCGCGGCTGCGTGCCCACGAAGGCCATGCTGCACTCCGCCGAGGTCGCCGACGAGGTGCGCGCCGCCGGCCACGCCGGCGTCGACGCCGAGCTCAAGGGCATCGACATCGCGGGCGTGACCGCGTTCCGCGAGGGCATCGTCGCGAAGAAGTACAAGGGCCTCCAGGGCCTCATCAGCGCGAAGGGCATCGAGGTCGTCGAGGGCGAGGGCAAGCTCACCTCGCCCACGACCGTGCAGGTCGGCGACCGCACCCTGACCGGCAAGAACATCGTGCTCGCCTCCGGCTCGTACGCGAAGAGCCTGCCCGGGCTCGAGATCACCGGCAACGTCATCACGAGCGAGCAGGCCCTGCGCCTCGACTGGATCCCGCAGCGCGTGGCGATCCTCGGTGGCGGCGTCATCGGCGTCGAGTTCGCGAGCGTCTGGCGCGCCTTCGGCGCCGAGGTGACGATCATCGAGGGCCTCCCCCACCTCGTCGCGAACGAGGAGGAGTCCGTCTCGAAGCAGTTCGAGCGCGCGTACAAGAAGCGCGGCATCCAGTTCAAGCTCGGCGCGCGCTTCTCGGGCGTCACGCAGGACGACTCGGGCGTGCACGTGTCGCTCGAGACGGGCGAGACGATCGACGCCGACCTGCTGCTCGTCGCAGTCGGCCGCGGCCCGAACACCGCGGGCCTCGGCTACGAGGAGGTCGGGGTGCAGCTCGACCGCGGCTTCGTCACGGTCGACGAGCGCCTGCAGACGTCCGTGCCGGGCGTCTACGCCGTCGGCGACATCGTGCCCGGCCTGCAGCTCGCCCACCGCGGCTACCAGCACGGCATCTTCGTCGCCGAGGAGATCGCGGGCCTCGAGCCGCGCCTCGTGCAGGACATCAACATCCCCAAGGTCACCTACTCCGACCCCGAGGTCGCCTCGATCGGCTACTCGGAGGCGAAGGCCAAGGAGCAGTTCGGCACCGACCAGGTCGAGTCGTACGAGTACTCGCTCGGCGGCAACGCGAAGAGCGAGATCGTCGGCACGACCGGCTCGGTCAAGGCCGTCCGCGTCAAGGGCGGCCCGGTCGTCGGCATCCACATGATCGGCCGCCGCGTGAGCGAGCTCATCGGCGAGGCGCAGCTGATCGTGAACTGGGAGGCCTACCCCGAGGACGTCTCGCAGCTGATCCACGCCCACCCGACGCAGAACGAGGCGCTCGGCGAGACCATGCTCAAGCTCGCGGGCACGCCACTCCACGCCATCTGATCGAAGCCACAGGAGACCCAGAATGACTGACATCAAGCTCCCCGAGCTCGGCGAGAGCGTCACCGAGGGCACGATCACGCGGTGGTTGAAGGCCGTCGGCGACGAGATCGCCGTCGACGAGCCGCTCGTCGAGATCTCGACCGACAAGGTCGACACCGAGGTGCCCTCGCCCATCGCCGGCACGCTCACGGAGATCCTCGCCGACGAGGACGAGACCGTCGCGGTCGGCGCCGTCATCGCGCGCGTCGGCGACGGGGGAGACGCCGAGGCGGCTCCCGCGGCGGAGACCGACGCCGAGACGGCGACCGAGGGCACCGACGCCGAGACGGATCAGGAGGCCGACGAGGAGTCCGCCGCCGAGGCGCAGGACTCGCCCTCGAAGGAGGCCGAGCAGCCGCAGGAGCAGGCCGCGTCGCCCGAGTCGGCACCGGTCGCCGACGCCGAGCAGTCGTCGGGCGGCACCGACATCAAGCTCCCGGAGCTCGGCGAGAGCGTCACCGAGGGCACGATCGTCCGCTGGCTCAAGGCGGTCGGCGACGAGATCGCCGTCGACGAGCCGATCGTCGAGATCTCGACCGACAAGGTCGACACCGAGGTGCCGTCGCCCGTCGCCGGCACGATCTCCGAGCTCCTGGTCGACGAGGACGACACGGTCGAGGTCGGCACCGTCATCGCGCGCGTCGGCGGAGCGGCCGCAGCACCCGCCGCCGGTGGCGACGACTCCGCGACCGACGAGCCCGCGCCCGCGACCGGATCCGCAGAGGAGCAGGACGCGGCCCCGGCCGAGCAGGCGGAGCCGGCGAAGCCGTCCACCGAGCAGCCCGCGCCTGCCGAGGCGCCCGAGGAGGCAGCGCCTGCCGCCCCGCAGGCGGCGCCCCAGCAG
>NZ_JANQCH010000099.1 GCF_024723325.1 Agrococcus sp. HG114 | reverse complement strand
GCATCCAGGCGCGCCGCGAGCCGCCGGCGCGCGTGACGCAGGCGTTCCAGCGCCGGCTCGAGACCGTGCTCGTGCGGCTCGCGGAACCGGGCGAGGCGGCGCCGGTGCCGCTGCCGCTGCGGATCGCGCAGCGGGTGCCCGCGATGCGGCACGCCATGGGGCGCTTCGTCGGGCTCGGGCTCCGGCCCGAGCACCTCGCACCCGACGCGCGCGAACCGCGCCGGGCGCGGCCGACCCGGTAGGATGGACTCATCAGACAACCTTGAAGCCCGTCCTGTGAGGCGGAGAAGGGAGTCGCTGTGACTCAAGCCCCCGGAGCGCGCACCGTGCTCGGGCCCGACGAGATCGGCCGGGCGCTCACACGCATCGCCCACGAGATCCTCGAGGCGAACCACGGGCCGGACGACCTCATCCTGCTCGGGATCCCCACGCGCGGCGCCCACCTCGCGCAGCGCCTCGCCGACCGCCTCGGCGAGATCACCGGCATCGACTTCGACGCCCGCGTCGGGGCGCTCGACGTCACGATGCACCGCGACGACCTGCGCGGCCGCCCCACTCGTGCGAGCCACCCGACCCGCGTGCCCGCCGAGGGCATCGACGACCGGGTCGTCGTGCTCGTCGACGACGTCCTCTACTCGGGGCGGACCATCCGCGCCGCCCTCGACGCGCTCGCCGACCTCGGCCGCCCTCGGGCCGTGCGGCTCGCCGTGCTCGTCGACCGCGGGCACCGCGAGCTGCCGATCCGCGCGGACTCCGTGGGCAAGAACCTGCCGAGCGCGCGGAGCGAGCACGTCCGCATCCTGCTCTCCGAGGTGGACGGCCGCGACGCCGTCACGATCGAGGGCGGGGCCGCGTGAGGCACCTGCTCACGGCCGCCATGCCGCGGGACGAGGCTGTCGCGCTCCTCGACCTCGCCGAGGACATGCACCAGATCCAGGACCGCGAGCTCAAGAAGCTCCCGGCGCTGCGGGGCCGCACGGTCGTCAACCTCTTCTTCGAGGACTCGACGCGCACGCGCTCGTCGTTCGAGATCGCCGGCAAGTGGCTCTCGGCCGACGTCATCAACGTCTCGGGCAAGGGCTCGAGCGTGTCGAAGGGGGAGTCGCTCCGCGACACGGGCCTCACGATCGCCGCGATGGGCGTCGACGGGGTCGTCGTGCGCTCAGGCGCCTCCGGCGCGCCCGCGCTGCTCGCCGACTGGATCGGCCGGCCCGTGGTGAACGCGGGCGACGGCACCCACGAGCACCCCACGCAAGCGCTGCTCGACGCGTTCGCGCTCCGCCGCCGGATCCACGGAGACGCCGCGCGCGGCGCCGGGCTCGACGGCGTGCGCGTCGCGATCGTCGGCGACATCGCCCACTCGCGCGTCGCGCGCTCGAACGCGCTGCTGCTGCCCGCGCTCGGCGCGGAGGTGACGCTCGTCGGCCCGCCCTCGTTCCTGCCGCCCGCCGCGAGCGACGGCACGCGGCTCGGCGTGCGCGCCGAGACGAGCCTCGACGCCGTGCTCGACGAGCGGCCCGACGCGATCATGCTGCTGCGCGTGCAGCTCGAGCGCCAGGCGGGCCACGTCGCGCCGAGCCCGGCCGAGTACATCACCGGCTGGTCGCTCACGGACGAGCGGCTCGCGCACGTCGAGGGCGCGCACATCCTGCACCCAGGGCCCATGAACCGCGGCCTCGAGCTCTCGAGCCGGGCCGCCGACTCGGACCGCTCCGCGGTGCTCGAGCAGGTCACCGCCGGCGTCTCGGTGCGCATGGCCGTGCTCTACTCGCTCCTCGCATCCGACCACCCGTCGCCCGACCACGGAGGCGCCCGATGACGACGCTGCTCACCGGCGCCGCCGTGCTCGGCGGCGCGCCGCGCGACCTCGCGATCGAGGGCGGCGCGCTCGTCGACCCCGAGACCGTCGACCGCGACGCCGCCGAGACGATCGACGCATCCGGCCTCATCGCGCTGCCGGGCCTCGTCGACCTGCACGCCCACCTCCGGCAGCCCGGCGGCGAGCAGGCCGAGACCGTCGCGAGCGGCGTGCGCGCCGCGGCCGCCGGCGGCTACACGTGCGTGTTCGCGATGGCGAACACGAACCCGGTCGCCGACACCCCGGCGGTCGTCGAGCAGGTGCACCGCCTGGGGCTCGAGGCCGGGCTCGCCACCGTCCGCCCCATCGGAGCCGTGACCGCGGGCCTGCGGGGGGAGCGGCTCGCCGACATGACGATGCTCGCGCGCAGCGCCGCCCGGGTCACCGTCTTCAGCGACGACGGCGCGTGCGTCGCCGATGCCGAGCTCATGCGGCGCGCGCTCGAGCACGCCGCCGCGCTCGGCGCGGTCGTCGCTCAGCACGCGCAGGATCCCGCGCTCACCCGCGGGGCCGTCATGCACGAGAGCCCCCTCGCGGCCGAGCTCGGCCTCACCGGCTGGCCGTCGGTCGCGGAGGCGTCGATCGTCGCGCGCGACGCGATGCTCGCCGAGGCGACCGGCGCGCGGCTGCACGTGTGCCACGTCTCCACGCGCGAGACCGTCGAGGTCGTGCGCGCCGCGAAGGCGCGCGGCATCGCGATCACCGCCGAGGTCACGCCGCACCATCTCCTGCTCACCGAGGAGCTCGTGCGGTCGTACGACGGGCGCTTCAAGGTGAACCCGCCGCTGCGCGCCGAGCGCGACGTGCACGCGCTCCGCGAGGCGCTCGCCGACGGCACGATCGACATCGTCGCGACCGACCACGCCCCCCACGCGCCCGAGGCCAAGCAGACGGCGTTCGCGGATGCGGCCTTCGGCATGGTCGGGCTCGAGACCGCGCTCGGTGCGGTGCAGCTGGCCATGGTCGAGACGGGGCTGCTCGACTGGGCGGGCGTCGCGCGCGTCATGTCGACCGCGCCCGCGGCGATCGGCCGGGAGCCGGGCTACGACCGCCCGCTCGAGGTCGGCGCGCCCGCGCACGTCGTGCTCGTCGACCCGGCCGCGCGCAGCGTCGTCGAGACGAGCACCCTCAAGGGCCGCTCGGCGAACTCGCCGTTCCTCGGCGTCGAGCTGCCGGGCCGCGTGCTGCACGTGTGGCACGGGGGCCGGCGCACCGTCGCCGCCGGCGAGGTCGTGACCGGGGGAGGCGAGCGATGACCAAGGAGGCGTTCGCGCTCCTGAGCGCCGGCATCGTCGCGCTGCTCGCGCTGCTCGCGGTGCTCGGAGTGCTCGCGCACCGCCGCCGGCAGCGCGACATCGAGCCGCCGCTGCCCTGGACCGACGCGGTGCCGACCCTCGTCGTCGAGGCGCTCTACGTCGCGACGACGCGCGCCGGCGACCCCTACCAGCGCGTGTTCGCGCACGGGCTCGGCTTCCGCGGCCGCACGAGCCTCGCGATCGACCCGGCGGGCGTGCAGCTCGTCGCCGACCGCACGCCCGTGCGCATCCCCGCCTCGCGCATCCGCTCCGTGGAGCGAGCGACCTGGACCATCGACCGCGTCGTCGAGCCCGGTGGGATCATCGTGATCGCCCACTCGCTCGGCGCGGACGTCGACACCTACCTCCGTGTGATCGGCGACGACACGGCCGCGTTCGACGCGCTCCGTGCCCTCGCCCGGGAAGGAGCACCCTCATGACCACCCCCGCACCCGCTGCCCTCGTGCTGGAGGACGGCACGATCTACCGCGGCACCGCCTACGGCGCCACCGGCCGCGCGCTCGGCGAGGCCGTCTTCGCGACCGGCATGACCGGCTACCAGGAGACGCTCACCGACCCGTCCTACGCCGGTCAGATCGTCGTGCAGACCGCGCCGCACATCGGCAACACGGGCGTGAACGCCGAGGACGCCGAGTCGCGACGCGCGTGGCCCGCCGGCTACGTCGTGCGCGCCGCGAGCCGCGTCGTCTCGAACTGGCGCGCCGAGGGCTCGCTCGGCGCGCAGCTCGAGCAGGACGGCATCGTCGGCATCGCCGGCGTCGACACGCGCGCGATCACCCGCAGGCTGCGCGACGCGGGCGCGATGCGCGCGGGCGTCTTCTCGGGCGACGCCCTCTCGAGCGACGAGGCGATGCTCGCCGCCGTGCGCGAGAGCCCCGCGATGGCCGGGCGCAGCCTCGCCGAGGTCGTCTCGACGCGCGAGCCCTACCGGCTCCCCGCCGAGGGCGAGTCGATCGGCACGCTCGCCGTGCTCGACCTCGGAGTCAAGGCATCCACCCTCAAGTACCTGCAGCAGCAGGGCTTCGACCTCGTCGTGCTGCCCCAGGACGCCTCCCTCGAGGAGGTGCTCGCGCACGAGCCGATCGCCGCGTTCTACTCGAACGGCCCCGGCGACCCCGCCGCGAGCGACCGCCAGGTCGAGCTCCTCCAGGGCCTGCTGCGCGAGGACCTGCCGTTCTTCGGCATCTGCTTCGGCAACCAGCTGCTGGGCCGCGCGCTCGGCTTCGGCACCTACAAGCTGCCGTTCGGGCACCGCGGCATCAACCAGCCCGTGCTCGACACCGCGACCGGCCGCGTCGAGATCACGAGCCAGAACCACGGCTTCGCGGTCGACGCGCCGCTGCACGTCGAGCTCGACAGCCCCGCGGGCTTCGGGCGCGTCGAGGTGAGCCACTTCTCGCTGAACGACGAGGTGGTCGAGGGGCTGCGCGCGCTCGACATCCCCGCGTTCAGCGTGCAGTACCACCCGGAGGCCGCCGCGGGCCCGAACGACGCCCACCACCTCTTCCGCCGCTTCCGCGAGCTCGTGCTCGCGCACCGCGAGGGCGCGCGCCCCACCGGCGCCGACACGACGACCGACGACGTGCGCGCCGCCGCGAGCTCCCACTCCGACTCCGACCAGAAGGACGCCTAGTGCCCAAGCGCGACGACATCCGCTCCGTCCTCGTCATCGGCTCCGGGCCGATCGTCATCGGCCAGGCCGCCGAGTTCGACTACTCCGGCACCCAGGCGTGCCGCGTGCTCCGCGAGGAGGGGGTGCGCGTCATCCTCGTCAACTCCAACCCGGCGACGATCATGACCGACCCCGACTTCGCCGACGCGACCTACATCGAGCCCATCACCCCCGAGGTCATCGAGACGATCATCGTCAAGGAGCGGCCCGACGCGATCCTGCCGACGCTCGGCGGCCAGACGGCCCTCAACGCGGCGATCGCGCTGCACGAGCAGGGCATCCTCGAGCGCCACGGCGTCGAGCTCATCGGCGCGAAGGTCGACGCGATCCAGCGCGGCGAGGACCGCCAGCTCTTCAAGCAGCTCGTGCTCGACGCGGGCGCCGACGTCGCCTCGAGCGCGATCGCGCGCAGCGTCGACGACGCGATCGCGTTCGCCGAGCAGTACGGCTACCCCGTGGTCGTGCGCCCCTCGTTCACGATGGGCGGCCTCGGCTCGGGCTTCGCGCACGACGAGGAGGAGCTGCGCCGCTTCGTGGGCGACGGCATCCACTCCTCGACGATCGGCGAGGTCCTGCTCGAGGAGTCGATCCTCGGCTGGAAGGAGTACGAGCTCGAGCTCATGCGCGACCAGGCCGACAACACGGTCGTCGTGTGCTCGATCGAGAACGTCGACGCCGTCGGCGTGCACACGGGCGACTCGATCACCGTCGCGCCCGCGCTCACCCTCACCGACCGCGAGTACCAGCGGCTGCGCGACATCGGCATCGACATCATCCGGCGCGTGGGCGTCGACACGGGCGGCTGCAACATCCAGTTCGCCGTCGACCCCGCGACGGGCCGCATCATCGTCATCGAGATGAACCCGCGCGTCTCGCGCTCCTCGGCGCTCGCGTCGAAGGCGACGGGCTTCCCGATCGCGAAGATCGCGGCGAAGCTCGCGCTCGGCTACCGCCTCGACGAGATCCCGAACGACATCACGAAGGTCACGCCGGCCTCGTTCGAGCCGGCGCTCGACTACGTCGTCGTGAAGGTGCCGCGGTTCAACTTCGAGAAGTTCCCGGCGGCGGATGCGACGCTCACGACGACCATGAAGTCGGTCGGCGAGGCGATGGCGATCGGCCGCACCTACGCGCAGGCCCTGCAGAAGGCGCTGCGCTCGCTCGAGAAGCGCGGCTCGTCGTTCCACTGGGACGGGGAGCCGGGCGACGCCGCCGAGCTGCTCGAGCGCGCGAGCGTGCCCACCGACGGGCGGATCGTGACGCTCCAGCAGGCGCTGCGCGCGGGGGCCACGATCGAGCAGGCGCACGAGGCGACCGGCATCGACCCGTGGTTCCTCGACCAGATCGTGCTGATCAACGAGGTCGCCGACGCCATCCGCGAGGGCGACCTCGACGAGCCCCGCCTGCGGCTCGCGAAGGAGCACGGCTTCTCGGACGCCCAGATCGCGCAGCTGCGCGGCATCGAGGAGGCCGCAGTGCGCGAGGCGCGCTGGGCAGCCGGCGTGCGCCCGGTCTACAAGACGGTCGACACGTGCGCGGGGGAGTTCCCGGCGCTCACGCCGTACCACTACTCGAGCTACGACCTCGAGACGGAGGTCGCGCCGAGCGACCGGCGGAAGGTCATCATCCTCGGCTCGGGCCCGAACCGCATCGGGCAGGGCATCGAGTTCGACTACTCGTGCGTGCACGCGTCGTTCGCGCTCTCGGACGCGGGCTTCGAGACCATCATGGTCAACTGCAACCCCGAGACCGTCTCGACCGACTACGACACGAGCGACCGGCTCTACTTCGAGCCGCTCACGCTCGAGGACGTGCTCGAGATCGTGCACGTCGAGCAGCAGGCGGGCGAGCTCGTCGGCGTCATCGTGCAGCTCGGCGGGCAGACGCCGCTCGGCCTCGCGCGCGGGCTCGAGGCGGCGGGCGTGCCGATCCTCGGCACCACGCCCGATGCGATCGACGCGGCCGAGGAGCGGGGGCTCTTCCAGCGCATCCTCGACGGCGCCGGGCTCGTCGCGCCGCGCAACGGCACCGCGACGACCGAGCAGGAGGCGGTCGAGATCGCGGAGGGCATCGGCTACCCCGTGCTCGTGCGCCCGTCGTTCGTGCTCGGCGGCCGCGGCATGGAGATCGTGTACGACACCGCGAGCCTGCACGGCTACTTCGACCGCATCGCGAGCCACGGCATCGTGGGCCCGCAGGCGCCGCTCCTCGTCGACCACTTCCTCGACGACGCGATCGAGATCGACGTCGACGCGATCTTCGACGGCGAGGAGCTGTACGTCGGCGGCATCCTCGAGCACATCGAGGAGGCCGGCATCCACTCGGGCGACTCGTCGTGCACGCTCCCGCCCGTCGGCCTCGGCCGCGCGCAGCTCGAGGAGATCCGCGACGCGACGCACCGCATCGCGGCGGGCCTCGACGTGCGGGGTCCGATCAACGTGCAGTTCGCGTACGGCGCGGGCGTGCTCCACGTCATCGAGGCGAACCCGCGCGCGAGCCGCACCGTGCCGTTCGTCGCGAAGGCGATCGGCACGCCGATCGCGAAGGCGAACGCGCGCGTGCTCGCGGGCGCGACGATCGCGGAGCTCCGCGCCGAGGGCCTGCTGCCCGAGCGCGACGGCACGATCATGCCGATCGACGCGCCCGTCGCGGTCAAGGAGGCCGTGCTGCCGTTCCGCCGCTTCCGCACCGCCGACGGCCGCATGGTCGACTCGCTGCTCGGCCCGGAGATGCGCTCGACGGGCGAGGTGATGGGCATCGACCGCGACTTCCCGACCGCGTTCGCGAAGAGCCAGGCCGCCGCCTACGGCGGGCTGCCGACCTCGGGCACCGTGTTCGTCTCGCTCTCCGACCGCGACAAGCGGCAGGCGGTGCTGCCCATGCACCGGCTGCAGCAGCTCGGCTTCGACCTCGTCGCCACGACCGGCACGGCCGAGGTGCTCGCGCGCAACGGCATCGCGGTGCGCACGGTGCGGAAGCACTCCGAGGCGGGCGAGGAGCCGTCGATCGTCGACCTCATCGACGCCGGCGAGATCGACATCATCATCAACACCCCGACCGGCGGCACGGCGCGCGCTGACGGCTACGAGATCCGCGCGGCGACCGTCGCGGGCGACAAGGCCCTGTTCACGACGGTCGCCCAGCTCGGCGCGGCGGTCGCGGCGATCGAGGCCGCGCGCGAGCCGTTCGAGGTGACGAGCCTGCAGGAGTACCACGCGCGGCGGTCGGCGTGACCTTCGTCGCCCGGCTCGCCGCGGCCGTCGCCGACCGCGGGGCGCTGTGCGTCGGCATCGACCCGCATCCCGCGCTGCTCGAGCGCTGGGGGGTCGGGGCGGATGCGCCGGGCGCGGAGCGCTTCGGCCGCACGGTCGTCGAGGCGGCGGCCGGGCGCGTCGGGGTGATCAAGCCCCAGGTGGCGCTCTTCGAGGCGCTCGGCCCAGCGGGCCTCGTCGCGCTCGAGCGCGTGCTCGCCGACGCGCGCGGCGCGGGCCTCATCACGATCGCCGACGCGAAGCGGGGCGACATCGGCTCGACGACGCTCGGCTACGCCGCGGCGTGGCTCGAGCCTGGCGCGCCGCTCGAGGCCGACGCGCTCACGGCGAGCCCGTACCTCGGCGTCGGCGCGCTCGAGGGGCTCTTCGCCGCCGCCGAGCGCGCCGCCAAGGGCGTGTTCGTGCTCGCGGCGACGTCGAACCCCGAGGGCGCGGCGATCCAGCGCGCC
>NZ_JANQCH010000098.1 GCF_024723325.1 Agrococcus sp. HG114 | reverse complement strand
CGCGGAGGCGCCGCAGCCCGCCGCCGAGCCCCTCGCGCTCGATCGCGCGCGCCTCGCGGATGCGCTGGCCGAGGCTGCGCCGCTCCGACTCGGGCGCCGGGTCGAGGAACCCGTGATGCACCGCGGGTGCGGGCCCGAACGCCTCGCGCGCGGCCGCGACGATCTGCTTCCCGAGCATGCGGTTGCCCACGCCGCCGATCACGGCGCCGATGCCGAACGGCAGCGCGCGGCCGAGCATGCCGGCGCCGGTGTTGCGCGCCATGCGGCGCAGGAACGCGCGCCGCATGAGGTCGATGACCTGGCCCATCGCGCCGCTCGGCAGCGACGTCGTGATGATCTCGCCCCAGAACGCGTTGCCCTTGCGGCCCCGCCCGAGCACCTGGTCGCCGACGCGCTGCACGAGCGCCTTGCCGCCGGGCCCGAGCATGAGCGCCATGACGAGCGCCTTGGCGCGCTGCTCGTCCTGCACGGCGATGCCGTGCACCTCGGCGACCGCCTGCGCGTAGAACGCGCTCGCCTCGAGGAAGCCCACCGTCTCGGCCATCGTGAGGCCGACGGACGCGACGGTGCCGACGCCGGGGGCCACGGCGCTCGCGCCGACCGCGGCGCCGCCGCCCGTCACGGCGGTGAGGTACTGCTTCTCGAGCCGCCGGATCATCTCCTCGGGCGTCATCGTGGGGTGCTTGCGGCGCAGGTTGCGCAGGTGGTTCACCACGAGCGGCCGCTGCACGCCCAGGATGCTGTCGAGCGTCTTCACGAGCCAGCTCATGTCGTCGTCGCGGTCGAGCTCCCGCATGGCGTCCTCCTTCGTCCCGCTCTCGTCGGAGCGCATCGACCATGGTGATCGCATCAGGCCGGGAACGGCCTGAGCGTGGGATCATGGGCGCATGACCTTGACCCCAGGACCGGAGACGGTGGGCACCGGCGGCAGCACCGACGTGCTCGACCGCGAGCTCGAGCAGCTGCTGAACGAGGAGTCGGTCGAGGACGGCGACCACGACCGCTTCGCGCACTACGTGAAGAAGGAGAAGATCCTGCAGTCGGCGCTCTCCGGCAAGCCGGTGCGCGCGCTGTGCGGCAAGAAGTGGACGCCGGGGCGCGACCCCGAGAAGTTCCCGATCTGCCCGACGTGCAAGGAGATCTACGAGCGGCTCCGCGACGAGTGACCCGCCGCGCCGCCGATGACGGGCGGATGCGTCAGCGGAAGACGGTGGGGATGGCGGGCTCGCCGCGGGCGAGCCGGTGCGCCTCGGCCGGGAGCTCCTCGACCGAGGCGGCGTGCCGCTGGCGCGCGAGCTCGACGCCGCCGTGGCCGAGCCACTCCCGCTGGATCTCGCCGGCGCGCACGAGCGGCACCTGCAGCGCGCGCCCGCGCTCGGCCGCCGCGTCGAGCATCGCGGGGTCGTCGCTCACGAGCACCGTCTCCTCGACCGCGACGCCGCGCTCGAGCGTGCGCACGGCGACCTTCTCGCCGGGCTTCGAGGCCTTGTCCTCGCTGCGCTTGCCGACGCCCACCCACTGGCCGTCGTCGCCCTGCCGCGAGACGAGCTTGTAGACCATCCCGGCCGCGGGCGCGCCCGAGCCGGTCACGACGCTCGTGCCGACGCCGTACGCATCCACCGGGCTCGCCTGGAGGCCGGCGATCGCGTACTCGTCGAGGTCGCTCGTGACCGTGATGCGCGTCTCGGTCGCGCCGAGCGAGTCGAGCAGCGCCCGCGCCTCGGCCGCGACGTCGGCGAGGTCGCCCGAGTCGAGGCGGATGCCGCCGAGCTTCGGGCCGGCGACCTCGATCGCCGTGCGGATGCCCTGCTCGATGTCGTACGTGTCGACGAGCAGCGTCGTGCCGACGCCGAGCGTGTCGATCTGCGCCTGGAAGGCCTCCGCCTCCGAGTCGTGCAGCAGCGTGAACGAGTGCGCGGCGGTGCCCATCGTGGGGATGCCCCACCGCGCGCCCGCGGCGAGGTTGCTCGTCGCGCCGAAGCCCGCGATGTAGGCGGCGCGCGCCGCCGCGATCGCCGACTCCTCGCTCGCGCGGCGCGAGCCCATCTCGGCGAGCGGCCGGCCCTTCGCGGCGCGGTGCATGCGCGTCGCGGCGTTCGCGACGGCGGAGTCGTAGTTGAGCACCGAGAGCGCGAGCGTCTCGAGCACGACCGCCTCGGCGAACGTGCTCTCGACGACGAGGATGGGCGAGCCGGGGAAGTAGAGCTCGCCCTCGGCGTACCCGCGGATGTCTCCGGAGAAGCGGTAATCGGCGAGCCAGTCGAGCAGCTCGGCGGAGACGACGTGCTGCTCGCGCAGGAACGCGAGCTCGGCGTCGCCGAAGCGGAACTCGGCGAGCCGCTCGAGGAACCGCCCGGTGCCGGCGACGACGCCGTAGCGGCGGGCGCCGGGCAGGCGCCGCGCGAAGACTTCGAACGCCGAGGGCCGGAACGCGGTGCCGGAGCGCAGCGCGGCGTCGATCATGGTGAGCTCGTAGCGGTCGGTCATCAGCGCGGTGTCGGTCACGGCGCCAGCCTACTTCGGGGCATCCGGACGGCCGCGGGAGCCGCTAGCGTGGGCCGGTGCACGACGCGAGCCCCCGGACCTCGACCGCTCGACCGCTCCCGGACGGCGTGGCGCTGCGCGAACCGGCCGCCTCCGACGCCGAGGCGTGGGCGCGGTTCCTCGTGGGCGAGCAGCAGCGCACCTACGCGGGGATGCTGCCCGGCGACTTCGCGGTGCGCGGGCTCGCGCAGGCGAACGTCGAGGGCCTCGCCCATGTGTTCGCCGAGCCGCGCGACGCGGTCCGCCGGATCGCGTGGCGCGGCGGGCGCATCGTCGGCATCGCGGCCGCCGGGCCGGCGCCCGCGCGCTGGGAGCGCGAGCTCGGGCTCGTGCCGCCTCCCGCGGACCGCGAGCTCGACCGGCTCTACGTCGCCGCCGAGATGCACGGCACGGGCCTCGGCGCGGCGCTGTTCGACGCGGTCGTCGACGACCGCCCGCACTACCTGTGGCTCATCGACGGCAACGCGCGCGCGGCCCGGTTCTACGAGCGGCGCGGCTTCGTGCACCTCGACGAGCGCGTGTCGACCGGCCCGACGTGGGGCGGCATCCCCATGCACCGCATGGTGCGGAGCCGCCTCGCCGTCGTGCCGGGCGACGCGCGGCGCTAGCCGACCAGCCCCTCCTCCTGGAGCCAGTCGCGCGCGATCTCCGCGGCCGGCGACTGCTCCTCGACGCTCCGCCGGTTGAGCTCGATGAGCGCGTCGGAGGAGAGCGCCGCGGTGACGCCGTTCACGACCTCCTGCGCCGCCTCGTCGACGCGGTCGCTCGCGACCGGGACGACGTGCGACGCGAGGAAGAGGCCCTCGGTGTCCTCGAGCACGACGAGGTCGTTCTGCGCGATCGTCGGGTCGGCGGTGTAGACGATCGCGAGCTGGATGTCGCCGTCCTGCAGCGCGCGGATCGTGAGCGGGCCGCCGCCGTCCTCGATCGGCGTGAAGCCGACCTCGATGCCGTAGACGCTCGCGAGCCCCTGGGGGCCGTTCGGGCGGCTCTCGGCCTCGGAGTTGGCGCCCATCGTGAGCGGCACGTCGACGTCGGCGAGGTCGGCGACCGTCTCGAGCCCGTACTGCTCGGCGAACTCGCGCGTGACGACGTACGAGTCCTGGTCGGTCGCCTCGGCCTGGTCGAGGATCGTGAGCCCCTCGGGAGCGGCGGCCACGAGCGCGTCGTAGACCTCCTCGCTCGTGCGCTCGGGCGGGTCGGGCGTCCAGTACTGCAGCAGCGGGCCGGTGTACTCGGGGAACAGGTCGATCGAGCCCGACTCGATCTCGGGCATGTAGACCTCGCGCTGGCCGATCCGCAGCTGCCGGTCGATCGTGTAGCCGGCGTCCTCGAGCGCCTGCGCGTACAGCTCGGCGATGATCTCGCTCGAGTAGTAGTCCTGCGAGCCGACGACGAGCGTCGTGCCGTCGCCGCCGGCCGAGGGCTCCGCGCTCTCCTCGGCGAGCGGGTCGGCGCTCGCGCAGCCGACGAGCAGGGCGGCGGCGGTGCCGAGCGCTGCGAGGGTGAGCGCGCTCCTGCGGAAGCTCTCGTTCATGCGGGGGTCCTCTCTCTGGCGCCCAGGGCGGCGCGGTGGGGGCGGGCGGACTGCGGGCGGCCGGTGTGCGGCGCCGCGCGGCGGGATGCGCTCGACTGGAGCGCCTGGAAGCACAGCTCGACGGCGAGCGCGAGGAGCGCGACGAGCAGCGATGCGCCGAGCATCATGTCGTAGCGCTGCGTCTTGAGCCCCTCGAACAGGGGACGGCCGAGCCCGGTGTCGGCGACGTAGGCGGCGAGCGTCGCGGTCGAGATGACCTGCAGCGCCGCCGAGCGGATCCCGCCGAGGAGCACGGGCGCCGCGAGCGGCAGCTCGACGCCGCGCACGATCTGCCACTCGGTCATGCCGATCGCGCGCGAGGCGCCGACCGTCTCGCGCGCGACCGACTCGACGCCTGCATAGGCGCCCGCGAGCACGGGCGGCAGCGCCAGCACGAGGAGGGCGAGGAACGGCGCCTCGAGCCCGATGCCGAGCGCGAGGCCGAGGATCGTCAGGAGTCCGAGCGTCGGCAGGGCCCGCGCACCGCTCGTCAGCAGGATCACGAGCGAGCGGCCCCGGCCGGAGTGGCCGATCGCGGCCCCCGCGGGGATGCCGACCGCGCACGCGGCGGCGACGACCGCGGCCGAGAACCCCAGGTGCTCGAGGATGCGCGCGCCGATGCTGCCCGACCCCGCCCAGTTCGCGGGGTCGAGCACCCACGCGAGCGCGTCGAGCAGCAGGTTCACGCGGCCACCGCCCGCCGCCAGGGCATCGCCGCGCGGCCCGCGAGCACGCACAGCGCGTCGAGCACGACCGCGACCACGACGGTGAGCACGATGCCGGTGAGGATCGACGCCTCGATGCCGCGCTGGAAGCCGTCGGTGAAGAGCGTGCCGAGGCTCGCGATGCCGATGACCGCCCCGACCGTGACGAGGCTCACCGTCGAGACGACCACGACCCGGAGCGACGAGAGCAGCACCGGCCCTGCGAGCGGCAGCTCGACGCGCCAGAAGCTCGCCCAGCGGGAGTGCCCGGTCGCCTCGGCGGCGAGCCGGACGTCCTCGGGGACGGACGCGAACGCATCCGCCGCCCCGCGCACGAGCAGCGCGCAGCCGTAGAGGGTGAGCGCCGTGATGATCGTCGCGGGCGAGCGCAGGGCGAAGCCCGTGATCGCCGGGATGATGATGAACAGCGGCAGCGACGGGATCGCGTAGAGGAGGCCCGTGCCGGTGAGCAGCGGCGTGCGCCAGCGCCGGCTCGCGGCCGCGAGCCGACCGAGCGGCACCGAGATGACGAGGCTCAGGAGGATCGGCGGCACGGAGAGCAGCAGGTGGTCGACGAGCAGCTCCCACACGATGTGGAGGTTCTGGCTCAGCCAGGTCATGGCGCGGCCTCGCTCGCATCGGCCTCGAGCACCCCGGTGGGCCGGTCGTCGCCGTCGACGACGACGCGGCGCCCCTCGACGTCGCGGATGCGCAGGGTGCGGCGGGCGGTGCCGGCGCCCACGAAGGCGGCGACGAAGCCGTCGGCGGGCGCGGCGAGGATCTCGGTCGGGGTGCCGCGCTGGGCGACCTCGGCGCCCGCGCGCAGCACGACCACCTCGTCGGCGAGGGCGAAGGCCTCGTCGACGTCGTGGGTCACGAACAGGATCGTCTTGCCGAGCTCCGCCTGCAGCGCTCGCAGCTCTGCCTGCAGCTGCTCGCGCACGATGGGGTCGACGGCGCCGAAGGGCTCGTCCATGAGCAGGATGTTCGGGTCGGCGGCGAGCGCGCGGGCGACGCCGACGCGCTGCTGCTGGCCGCCGGAGAGCTGGGCCGGATAGCGGTCGGCGAGCGCGGGGTCGAGGCCGACGCGCTCGAGGAGGCCGAGCGCGTCCGCCCGCGCCTCGCGCCGCGAGCGGCCGGAGAGCACGGGCACGGTCGCGATGTTGTCGGCGACCGTGCGGTGGGGGAGGAGGCCGCCCGCCTGGAGCACGTAGCCGATCGAGCGGCGCAGCCGCACCGGGTCGACCGAGCGCACGTCGACGTCGTCGATGCGCACGGCCCCCGCGGTCGGCTCGACCATGCGGTTCACCATGCGCAGGAGCGTCGTCTTCCCGCTGCCGGAGGACCCGACGAGGGCGACGACCGTGTGCGACGGCACGCGCAGGCTGAAGCCGGCGACGGCGACGGTGCCGCCCGGGTACTCCTTGCGCACTGCGTCGAACTCGATCACGCAGGCTCTCCTCACTCGCGGAGGGATGACGATACCGCCCGACGGTGACATCCTGGCCGGTCGCACCTCTGAGCGGGCCGTGAGCGGGCCACGACTAGGCTTGCCGACGTGCAGCGCCCGATCGGAGTCTTCGACAGCGGCGTCGGCGGGCTCACGGTCGCGCGGGCGATCATCGACCAGCTGCCGGCCGAGTCGATCACCTACATCGGCGACACGGCGAACGGCCCCTACGGGCCGCGCGACCAGGCCGACGTGCGCCGCCTCGCGCTCGACGTGCTCGACACGCTCGTCGCGCAGGGCGTGAAGATGCTCGTCATCGCGTGCAACACCGCCTCGGCCGCGACGCTCGACGTCGCGCGCGAGCGGTACGAGGTCGGCATGGGCATCCCGGTCGTCGAGGTCATCGACCCGGCGGTGCGCGCGGCGGTGGCGCAGAGCCGATCCGGGAGGATCGGGGTCATCGGCACCGCGGGGACGATCGGCTCTGGGGCCTACCAGCGCGCGTTCGCCGCAGCGGGCGTGCCGCGCGTGGCGGCGGGCGCCGCGCCGCGCTTCGTCGAGTTCGTCGAGGCCGGAGTGACGACGGGCGACGAGGTGCTCGCGGCCGCGCACGAGTACCTCGAGCCGCTGCTCGCCGAGCAGCTCGACACGCTCGTGCTCGGCTGCACGCACTACCCGCTGCTCGCGGGCGCGATCGGCTACGTCGCCGGCCCCGATGTGCGGCTCGTCTCGAGCGCCGAGGAGACCGCCGCCGACGTGTACCGCATCCTGAGCGATCGGCGCATGCTCGCCCCGCCCGGCGCGACGCCCGCGTACGAGTTCGAGGCGACGACCGAGGCGCAGGAGCCGTTCCTCCGCCTCGCCCGCCGCTTCCTCGGCCCCGAGGTCACGCACGTCGAGTTCCACCAGACCGGGGTCATCACGCTGCCCGGCCGCACCGACTGAAGGAGACCCCATGGCACGCAACGACGGCCGGCAGCTCGACGAGCTGCGCCCCGTGACGATCGAGCGCGGCTGGAGCGCGCAGGCCGAGGGGAGCGCCCTCATCTCCTTCGGCGGCACGAAGGTGCTGTGCACCGCATCCGTCATGCCCACCGTGCCCCGCTGGATGGCGGGCAAGGGCAAGGGCTGGGTCACCGCCGAGTACGCGATGCTGCCGCGCTCGACGAACGAGCGCATGGACCGCGAGAGCGTCAAGGGCCGCGTCGGCGGCCGCACCCACGAGATCTCGCGGCTCGTCGGCCGCTCGCTCCGCGCCGCGGTCGACATGAAGGCGCTCGGCGAGCTCTCGATCACCGTCGACTGCGACGTGCTGCAGGCCGACGGCGGCACCCGCACCGCCGCGATCACCGGGGCGTACGTCGCGCTCGCCGACGCGATCCGGTGGGCGCAGGTCGAGGGCCGCGTGCCGCGGAGCGCGAAGCCGCTCATCGACTCGGTCGCCGCCGTCTCGGTCGGGATCGTGGGCGGCGAGCCGACCCTCGACCTCAACTACCTCGAGGACGTCGGCGCGGGCACCGACATGAACGTCGTCGCGACGGGCCGCGGCCTGCTCGTCGAGGTGCAGGGCACCGCCGAGGGGGCGCCGTTCGACCGGGCCGAGCTCGACCGGCTGCTCGACCTCGCGCTCGCCGGCACCGCGCGGCTCACCGAGCTGCAGCGCGAGGCGCTCGAGGGGGCGCTCGCGTGAGCCCGGTCGACACCGGCTTCGGCGCGACGGGCATCGAACCGCGTGACGGCGGGCTGCAGGTCGTGGTCGCGACCCGCAACCCGCACAAGGTCGAGGAGCTGCAGCGCATCCTCGCGCCGCTCCTGCCGGGCGTCGAGCTGCTGCCCGATGACGGGCCGGAGCCGGTCGAGGACGGCGACACGTTCGAGGCGAACGCGCTCATCAAGGCGCGCGCGGCGCACGAGCGCACGGGCCTGCCGGCGCTCGCCGACGACTCGGGCATCGAGGTCGACGCGCTCGGCGGCGCCCCGGGCATCCACTCCGCGCGCTACGCGGGCACGCGCGACGACCGCGACAACCTCGAGCTGCTGCTCGCGAACCTCGCAGGCGCCCGCGACCGCGCGGCGCGCTTCGTGTGCGCCGCCGCGTGGGTCGATGCCGACGGCGAGACGGTCGTGCGCGGCGAGTGGCAGGGCGAGATCGCGGATGCGCCGCGCGGCGAGGGCGGGTTCGGGTACGACCCGATCTTCGTGCCGCACGACGGCGGCGGCCGGGCGGCCGCCGAGCTGACCGCGGAGGAGAAGGACGCGCTGAGCCACCGCCGCATCGCCTTCTCGGCGCTCGCGGAGCGCATCGCGCGCGGCTGACGCCCGCAC
>NZ_JANQCH010000097.1 GCF_024723325.1 Agrococcus sp. HG114 | reverse complement strand
GATGGGCGCCGACCCGCTCGCGAACGCGGTGCTGCATCGCGGCCTCGCCCGCGGGCTCGAGGTGGATGCGTTCGTCGCGCGTCACGTCGCCGAACCGCCCCGTCGCGGGGACCGAGCGCAGGTCCACGCCGAGGTCCTTCGCGAGCTTGCGCACGGGCGGCTTCGCGAGCACGGGGGCGGATGCGTCGCGCGGCTCGGCGGGAGCGTCCGGCGCCGGGGGCGCCGGCTCCGATGCTGCAGAAGGCGGGTGCTCGACGGTGCGGGGCTTGCGGCGCCGGGTCTCGGCACCGCCTCGCACCCCGTAGCCGACGAGCACGGCGCCGCCGTCCGCATCCGCCTCGACGTGCTGCTCGGTCGGCTGCGAGGTGGCCACCTCGTCGGGGTCGCCGCCGGAGACGCGGATGATCGGCGTGCCGACCTCGACGGTCTGCCCCTCCTCGACGAGCAGCGCCTCGACGGTGCCCGCGAACGGGCTCGGGAGCTCGACGAGCGACTTCGCGGTCTCGACCTCGAGCAGCACGTCGTTGACGGCGACCGCGTCGCCCGGGCGCACGCGCCACGAGACGATCTCGGCCTCGGTGAGGCCCTCGCCCGGGTCGGGCAGCCTGAACTCCTGCATGGGAGGGTCCTTCCGTGTGAGTGGGCCAGTGGGCAGTGGGCCGATGGTCAGTGGGCGAGCGCGCGGTCGACGGCCGCGAGCACGCGGTCGGCGTCGGGGAGGTACACGTCCTCGAGCTGCGCGGGCGGGAACGGGGTGTCGAACCCCGACACCCGCTGCACGGGCGCCTCGAGCGAGTAGAACGCGCGCTCGGCGAGCGTCGCGGCGATCTCGGAGCCGACGGACACGTGGCCCGGCGCCTCCTGCGCGACGACGACGCGGCCCGTGCGCTGCGCCGACGCGACGAGCGGGGCCCAGTCGACCGGCGAGAGCGATCGCACGTCGATCACCTCGCAGCTCGTGCCCTCGCCCTCGGCGATCTGCGCCGCCTGCAGCAGCACATGCACCATCGCGCCGTGGCCGATGAGCGTGACGTCGTCGCCGGTGCGGGCGACGACGGCCTCGTGCAGGCCCGCGGTCGGCTGCGGCAGCACCTCGCCCTTCGACCAGTACTTCGCCTTCGGCTCGAGGAAGACGACCGGGTCGTCGCTCTCGATCGCCTGCCGCAGCATCCAGTGCGCGTCGTTCGCCGTCGAGGGG
This sequence comes from Agrococcus sp. HG114, assembly GCF_024723325.1. Lineage (GTDB taxonomy): Bacteria > Actinomycetota > Actinomycetes > Actinomycetales > Microbacteriaceae > Agrococcus. The sequence continues at coordinate 7,407 of NZ_JANQCH010000097.1, read as the reverse complement.
CTCACGACGCGCAGGCCCGCGGTGTGGGCGAAGTAGGCCTCGGGGCTCTCCTGGTGGTGCTCGACGGCGCCGATGTGGCCGCCGTAGGGGATGCGGATGACGACGGGCATCGAGATCGCGCCGCGGTGCCGCGCGGTGAGCTTCGCGAGCTGGGAGACGATCTGGTCGAAGCCGGGGTAGACGAACCCGTCGAACTGGATCTCGACGACCGGCCGGTACCCGCGCATCGCGAGGCCGATCGCGGTGCCGATGATGCCCGCCTCGGCGAGCGGGGTGTCGAGCACGCGCTGCTCGCCGAACTCCGCCTGCAGGCCGTCGGTGATGCGGAACACGCCGCCGAGCGGCCCGATGTCCTCGCCCATGAGCAGCACGCGCTCGTCGGCGCGCATCGCCTCGCGGAGGGCGCTGTTCAGCGCCTTCGCGATCGGCATCGTCTCGCCGGCGCTCACGCGTCGCTCCCGAACGATGCCTCGAACTCGGCGAGCGCGGCCTTCTGCTCGGCCATGAAGGGGTGCGGCTCGCTGTAGACGTGGTCGAAGATGTCGTCGCTCACCGCGCTCTCCGCCTCGAGCATGCGGCGGCGCATGTCGGCGGCCTCGTCGGCCGCGCGCTGCTCGTGCTCGGCGAGCGCGGCGTCGTCGACGCCGACCGAGCGGAGGTGGGCGGCGAGCCTCGCGATCGGGTCGCGGCGGCCCCACGCCTCCTCCTCGTCGCGCGAGCGGTAACGCGTGGGATCGTCGCTCGTCGTGTGGGCGCCCATGCGGTACGTGTCGGCCTCGACGTAGCCGGGCCGGCCCTGCCGGGCCTCGTCGAGCATCCGCCTCGTCACCGCGAACGACGCGAGCGGGTCGTTGCCGTCGACCCACGCGGCGTCGAGGCCGAAGCCGCGCGCGCGCTCGTGGAGCGGGAACCGGCTCTGCCGCGTCGAGGGCACCGAGATCGCCCACTTGTTGTTCTGCACGAAGAACACGACCGGCGCGTCGTAGCTCGCGGCGAACACGAGCCCCTCGCTCGCGTCGCCCTGGCTCGCGGCGCCGTCGCCGTAGAACGCCATGACCGCCTCGTCGCTCGTCGCGTCGCCCGTGCCGCACCTGCCGTCGAAGCGGATCCCCATCGCGTAGCCCGTCGCGTGCAGCGCGTGCGTCGCGATCACGAGCGCGTAGATGCGCATGCCGCGCGTCTCGAGCGGGTTCCAGCCGCCGTGGCGCGCGCCGCGGAAGACGTCGATGATCTGGTCCATGCGCACCCCGCGGTGCAGGGCGATGAGGTGCTCGCGGTAGCTGGGGAAGAGCGTGTCCTGCTCGCGGGCAGCCCACGCGGCGCCGACCTGCGCGCCCTCCTGGCCGATCGACGGCACCCAGAGGCCGAGCTTCCCCTGCCGCTGCAGGTGCCCCGCCTCGATGTCGAAGCGGCGCGTGCGCACCATCTCGCCGTGCATCGCGAGCCGGTCGTCGGTCGTGAGCTCGTCGGCGAGCTCGCGCCACTGCGCGTTCGCGTCGGTCTCGACGAGCGCGCCGTCGGCGTCGAGCAGGCGGATGGGGTCGGTCACTGGAGGGCCTGGATCGCCGTGGCGGCCGCGACGACGAGCTCGTCGGCCTCGGGCTCGCCGACCGAGATGCGCGTGCCCTCGGGGAACACCTTCGCGACGAGGCGGTTCGCGAAGAGGATGTCGTGGATCGCGTCCTCCTGCCCCGGGCGCGACGGCACCCACAGGAAGTTGCCGTGCGGCCTCGGCACCGCGACGCCGGCGTCGACGAGCGCCCGCCAGAGCGCGTCGCGATGCTGCACGATCTGCTCGATGCGCTCGAGGTTCTCGTCGCGGTGCTCGAGCGCCGCGATCGCCGCGGCCGAGCCGAGGGCTGTCTGCGAGAGCGGCACGCCCGTGAGGTCGGCGCCGCGCAGCACGGCCGGGTCGCCCACCGCGTAGCCCACGCGCAGCCCCGCGAGCCCGTAGGCCTTCGAGAAGGTGCGGAGCACGACGACGTTGTCGCGCTGCCGCTGCAGCGCGATGCCGTCGGGGACCGGCTCGCGGACGAACTCGACGTAGGCCTCGTCGAGCATCACGAGCACGTCGGAGGGCACGCGGTCGAGGAAGGCCTCGAGCTCGCCCGGGTCGACGATCGTGCCGGTCGGGTTGTTGGGGCTGCACACGAGCACGGCGCGCGTGCGCTCGGTGATGGCCGCGGCCATCGCGTCGAGGTCGTGCTCGTGGTCCGGGCCGAGCGGCACCTCAACGGGCGTCGCGCCGCCCGTGCGGACGAACAGGGGGTACGCGTCGAACGAGCGCCACGCGTAGACGACCTCGTCGCCGACGCCCGCGACCGCGTGGATGAGCTGCTGCAGCAGCGACGCGGAGCCGTCGCCGATGAGGATGCGCTCGGCGTCGACGCCCAGCTCGCGCGCGAGCGCCTGCTGCAGCAGCGGCGAGCCGGGCCGCGGGTAGCGGTTCACCCGCTCGGCCTCGCGCTGCACGGCCTCGACGACCGCGGGCAGCGGTGGGAAGGGGTTCTCGTTGCTCGAGAGCTTGAACCCGCCCTCGGGGGCGGGTCGCCCCTGCTGGTACGGGGGGACGGCCGCAATCTCGGGTCGAAGTCGCACGGTCACCGCCTCAGGCTATTGCGAGCCTCGAAGCCCCGCGGGGATATGGGTGCCAGAATCGCGAGCATGCGATTCCTGCTGCGCGTGGTCTTCACCGCTGTCGCCATCTGGCTCGTCACGCTCTTCCTCCCGGGCATCCAGATCCTGCCGTTCGGCCCCGCGTGGTGGCACGTCGCGGTGACGACGCTCGGCGTCGCGCTCGTGTTCGCGCTCGTGAACGCGACGCTCGGCAACCTCATCCGGATCGTCGCGTTCCCGCTCTACATCCTCACGCTCGGCATCGTCGCCCTCTTCGTCAACGCGTTCCTGCTCATGATCGTGCACTGGATCTCGCAGTCGGTGGGCTTCGGCATCCGCGTGGAGAGCTTCTGGCTCGGCATGCTCGCGGCCGTGTGCATCGGGTTCCTCACGTGGCTCATCACGATCGTCACGCGCCCGATCTTCGGCAAGGAGCGCCCTCGGGAGCGCTGAGCCCGGAGTCGCCGAGCGCGTCGGCGAAGGAACGCGGCGCCCGATGCCGCGGTTGGCGCGGCGCCGGCCCGAGCGGCTCGAGCGGCGGGGTCGTCGCCTCGACGTCGCGGCCGGCCTCGACCTCGAGCTCCTCGTCGAAGTGGCGCAGCCGCAGCGGCGCTCCGGCGTCGAGCCGGTAGACGGAGCGATCGGGGTGGATCTCCACGCGCAGCACGCGCCCGTCGACGCGGATGCCGAAGCTCAGCCGCGTCAGGTGCCGCGGCAGCCGCGGCGAGAAGCGCAGGCCCGCGGCGCTCGCCCGCATCCCGCCGAAGCCGGCGACGACCGCCGTCCACGTGCCGGCGAGCGAGGCGAGGTGGAGCCCCTCCGCGGTGTCGCCCTGCGCGTCGTCGAGATCGATCGTCGCCGCCTCCGCGAGGTAGTCGGCCGCGAGGTCGAGATGCCCGAGCTCGGCAGCGATCACGGCCTGCGGCACGGCCGAGAGCGACGAGTCCCGCACCGTGAGCGCCTCGTAGTAGGCGAAGTCGCGTGCCTTCTGCGCGGGCGTGAACGCTTCGTGCCACAGCACCTGCGCGAGCACGAGGTCCGCTTGCTTGACGACCTGCTTGCGGTACAGCTCGACGTACGGGAAGCGGTCCTGCAGGGGGTACTCGTCGGACCCGGTGCGCTCGAAGTCCCACCGCTCCTGGGCGGTGAAGCCCGCCGACTGGGGGTGGACGCCGAGCTCCTCGTCGAAGGGCACGGTCATCGCGGCCGCCGCCTTGGCCCACCGCTCGATCTCGTCGTGCCGGACGCCGAGCCGGATCGCGACGTCGCGGTGCCGTCGCGCGGCGTCGGCCGCGCCGGCGAGGTTCACCCGCGCCGCGAGGTTGGTGTAGACGTTGTCGTCGGCGAGCGCCGAGTACTCGTCCGGTCCGGTGACGCCGTCGAGGTGGAACCCGCCCCGCTCGTCCCAGCGGCCGAGCGAGAGCCACAGCCGAGCCGTCTCGACGAGCAGCTCGAGCCCGACCTCGCGCTCGAGCGCCTCGTCGCCCGTGGCGCGCACGTGCTGGAGCACCGCGGCCGCGATGTCGGCGTTCACGTGGAACGCGGCGGTGCTCGCGGGCCAGTAGCCCGAGCTCTCGCGGCCGTCGATCGTGCGCCACGCGAAGCTCGCGCCCGCGAGCCGCAGCTCCGCCGCCCGCCTCCTCGCGTGCCCGAGGGTCGCGTGCCGCCATCGCAGCGCTTGCGCCGCGGCCTCCGGGAGCGTCGACGTCAGCAGCGGGAGGACGAACGCCTCGCAGTCCCAGAACGTGTGGCCCTCGTAGCCGGTGCCGGTGAGGCCCTTGCCCGGCACGGATCGGAGCTCGAGGCGCACCGCCTGCTGGAACGCGTGGAAGAGCGCGAAGCGCGCCGCCTGCTGCAGCCGGGGAGACCCGTCGACCTCGATGTCGGCGCATCGCCAGTACTCGGCGAGTCGCTCCCGCTGCCCGGCGACGAGCGCGTCCCAGCCGTCGCGCACGGCGTCGGCCACGGCGCCCTCGGCGCGGTCGCGGAGCGTCGCCGGCGCCAGGTCGGCAGACCACTCGTGCCCGACGACCTTCACGATCTCGAGCCGCTCCCCGGGCGCGAGCACCGCCGTGATGGTCGTGCGCGCGAGATCGGCGGATGCGTCGGTCGAGACCGCGGGGGCGCTCGAGCCCGCCCCGGCGATCACGTGGTCCATCGCGACGCCGATGCCGAGCCGGCTGCGGCGCGTGCGGTGCACGAGGGTCGCCGCCGTGCCGCGCACGGCGTGCAGCACCCCCTGGAGCGGCTCGGTGAGCGCCTCCTGCACGCGCGGGTCGGGATGCACGTCCTCGAGGCTCTCGTTCGCGAGCAGCTCGGAGCGCACGGTCACGGTCACCGGCGCGGAGAGCGCCTCCACCGCGTAGCGCACCGCGGCGATCGAGCGGTGCGTGTACGAGACGAGCCGGGTCGAGCGCACGCGCACGGAGCGGCCCACGGGCGACGTCCACTCCGCGTCCCGCTCGAGCGTGCCCGCGAGGAGGTCGAGCCGCTGCTCGTGCCGGTCGAGGCGGCCGCTGCGCACGTCGAACGGCTCGTCGTCGACGAGCAGCCGGATGAGCTGGCCGTTCGCGACGTTGATGACGCTCTGCCCGACGCTCGGGTAGCCGTAGCCCTCCTCGGCGTAGGGCATCGGCCGTTCCTCGAACACGCCGTTCAGGTACGTGCCGGGCTCGCCGCGCGGGTCGCCCTCGTCGAGGCTGCCGCGCCATCCGATGTGCCCGTTCGAGAGCGCGAGGAGCGACTCGCGGTGGGCCAGCCGCGACGCGTCGACGCCCCGGATCGGGACGCTCCACGGGTCGACCTCGATGCCGAGCGGCCCGGTCACCCCGCGGCTCCCAGGTGCGGCCGCCCGCCGAGGCGACGCACCGCGGCGCCCGCGGCCCTGGTCGCGCGCTGCCCGAGGAGCACAGGGTCGTCCCCCTGTCGCAGCCCCGTCACGAGCCCGGCGACGAATGCGTCGCCGCCGCCGGTCGGATCGAGCACGGGCTCGTCCCCGTGGGGGAAGCGGCGCGAGCCGCCGGGCCACGCGACGAGGTCGCCCTCGTCGACCCCGAGCGCGACGACCTCGGGGCCGCGGTCGAGCAGCGAGGCGGCCGCGGCCTCCGCGTCATCCCATCCCCCGATCTCGACGCCCGCGAGCGCGGACGCCTCGCGCGCGTCGGCGCGCACGACCGATGCCAGCGGCAGGAGCGCATCCCGCTCGGCGCCGCCGATCGCGCCGTCGAGCACGAGCCGCGCGCCGGCCTCCGCCGCGATTTGCGCGGCACGCAGCACGGCGTCGGCGGGCTGCTGCAGCTGGAGCACCACGATCCCGGCGCTCCGCAGCGCCGGGGATGCCCGCTCGACGTCTGCCACCGAGAGCAGCGAGGTCTCCGGCACGTCCTCGAGCAGCCGCCGCTCTCCGGCGGCCGTGACGAGGTCGACGAGCAGGGCGGTGCTGCCCCGCCGCGCGACGTGGCGCACGTCGAGGCCCGACGCCTGCGCCTCGCCGAGCGCCTCGGCGCCCGCGTGGTCGTCGCCGAGGACGGCGATGAGCGACGGCGCGACCTCCGGGTTCAGCTGGTGGATGCCGACGGCGATGTTCGCGCCCTTCCCGCCGAGCCGCTCGATGCGCTGCGCCACGCGAGCGCTGCCTCCCGCGCCGGGCAGGCCGTCGGTGCGCAGCACCAGGTCGCGCGCCGCCTGGCCGACGACGGCGATCGCGCCGTTCCGCTGTCCGTCCACGCCCCGACCATAGCCACGGCGGCCTCGACGCGAGCCGACCGCGTCAGCGCCGCCGCAGCGCCACCTCGTGCGCCGCTGCGCCGGTCGCGCCCGCGGTCATCCGCTCCATGCGCTCGCGCCAGTGCGCGACGACGAAGTCGTCCGTCGACTCGAGCGTCGCGACGTACTCGTCGCGCGAGTGGCGGGCGAGCGCCCCGGAGCCCTCGTCGCTCGCGCTCTCGAGCAGCAGCGTGCGCGTGCCGTCGCGCTCGGCGACCCCGTCGGTCGCGGCGACGAGGTCGCCCTCGTGCGCGACGCTCAGCACCGCGACCTCCGGCGGCAGCTCGGCGGTCGCGACGGGGCCTGCGACGAGGAGCGCGGAGCGCACGTCGAAGCGGCCCGAGGCGGCGATGTTCGCCGCGACGGCCGCTCCCTGCGAGTAGCCGAACAGGTCGACGCGGTCGTGCGGGCCGATGCCCGCCGCCTCCATCGCCTCGACGACCGCGGCGTCCGAGCCGGCGAGGCCGTGGCGGCCGGAGACCGCGTTCTCGACGTTCGCGAGCGCGTCGAGGCCGCGCTCCTGGGTGCCGTCGATGAACACCTGGAACCGGCGCGAGCCGTCCGGCATCCGGTGCTCGTGGATCGTGACCTGCTGCCGCTGCTCGCTGATGACCCGCATCGCCTCGGCCGGCGACGACACCGGTCGGGGCCTCGGCGGCACCGGCTTCAGCTGCGCGACCGCGACGGGAGCCGCGCCGCCGACGCGCGCGCCCACGACGATGCCGGCGGCGATCGCCGCGAGCAGCTCCTCCTCGCCGAGCGTCGACTCGAAGGTGCGCGCGGTGCCGACGGGCACCCCGAGGAAGCCCGCGAGCGCCTCGTCGCTCGACTCGAGCGCGAGGGCGAGCGCGTCGACGAAGGCGGGGTTCGCGAGCAGCAGCTCCCCGGCCCGCTCCCAGAACGCCCCCGCCTGCTCGAGGAGCGGCTCGACCGAGCGGCCCGCGCGCTCGGCGAGCGCGATGACCTGCGCGGCCTGGCGCGGGTGCACCGCGGCGAGCCTCGCGGCGAGCGGCACCGCGACGAGCC
>NZ_JANQCH010000096.1 GCF_024723325.1 Agrococcus sp. HG114 | reverse complement strand
GCTCCGCACGCTCGACGCGGCCGAGCGCGGAGACTCCGCGGTCGCCGATGCGGCGGCGGGCCGGTTCCTCGGGCTCGGGCATGCGCCCGACGCCGACCGGCTCCACGACCGCCTGCGGCGCTGGAGCGCGATCGCCGAGGCGACCCCGCTCGAGCTGCGGGGCCCGCTCCTCGTGATCGTCGGGTTCCTGCAGTACTTCGTCGGGCGCGGGCGCACGGCGGGACGCTGCGCCGAGCTGGCCATGGCGGTCGACCCCGCCCTCACGATGGCGCCGCTGCTGCGCGACATCGTCGACGCGAAGGGCGCGCCCGACTGGGTCCTCGGGCCCTGCGGGATCGCGGGTGCTTCCCCAGCGAAGCGGGAGTAGCGTCGCCGCATGGCCCGAGAGCGCACGCACGACGTCCTGGTGATCGGCGCGGGCAACGGCGGCCTGTCCGCCGCGGCTCATCTCCGGCGGCGCGGCTGCCGCGACGTCGGGCTCATCGAGCCGGCCGAGCGCCACGTCTACAAGCCGCTCCAGAACTACGTCGGCACGGGCCTCGCGCGGGACGACGAGCTCTCGAGGCCCCAGTCGACGCTCATCCCCGACGGGGTCGCGTGGCACCGCACGGCGGCCGTCTCGATCGACCCCGAGCGCCGCGTCGTGCGCTGCGCGAACGGCGCCGAGCTGCGCGGGCGCGACCTCGTCGTCGCCCCTGGCGCACTCGTCGACTGGAGCCTGCTGAGCGGCGCGCGCGAGGCGCTCGCGACGGGTCCTGCCGTCACGACCTTCGTCGACGGGGAGCTCGCCCGCACGCGCGACCGGATCGCGGCGCTGCGCGCGGGCCGCGCGCTGTTCCAGCTCCGCGCCCAGCCCGCCTCCGGCCGGGAGACCGCGCTCAAGCCGCTGTTCATCGCGTGCGACACGTGGCGTCGCGCCGGCGTCCTCGACGACATCGAGGTGATCCTCGTGCACGAGGGCGATCGCGTGCACCCGGTGGAGGCGATCGACGCCGAGGTCCGCCGGCACCTCGACCGCTACGGCGTCGAGGTGCGCCCCGCGACCCACGTCGTGGGCCTCCGGGAGCGCACGGTCGAGCTCGCCGGCCCGCACTGCTCGAGCGACGAGGTGGTGGACCTCGTGCACCTCCACCCGCCCTACAGCCCGCCGGCGCTCATCGCCGACTCGGGGCTCGACGCCGAGGGCACCGGCGGCTTCGCGGCGGTCGACCCCGAGACGCTGCAGCACCCGTCGCACCCCCGCGTCTGGATCGTGGGCGACGCCGGCGACCTCGGCGACGCCCGCACGGGCGGCGCGCTGCGCCACCAGGTGAAGACCGCGGTCGAGAACATCCGGCGCCAGCGGGCCGGGCTCGCGCTCGAGCGATACGACGGCTACACCGTCGCGCCGATCGCGACGGGGCGCGACCGCCTCTCCTTCGGCGAGTACGACCGCGCGCTCCGCGTGCGCCGCTCGCTGCCCGTGCCGGACGAGATCCGCTCGAGCCGCGCGTGGTACCTGCTCGACCGCTATGCGCTCCCGCAGATCTACTGGCACCGCATCCTGCGCGGCCGCCTCTGACCGCGACGATCGACGCGTCGCGCGCCGGTGCGCGCGGGGTGCGGGCCGCACAGCCCCGGCGTGGGAGACTGGAGGATGTGACCCACATCGGAGCGGCGAGCGGCGAGCACGCCACACAGGGGCCCGAGGCCCGGCAGTTCGCGGTGCGCTGGGCAGGACTGACCGACACCGGCTTCCGCCGCCAGCACAACGAGGACTCCCTCATCACGCTGCCGCCGGTGTTCGCCGTCGCCGACGGGATGGGCGGTCACTCGCACGGCGACCTCGCGAGCAAGGCGGTCGTCGAGCAGCTCGCGAGCCTGAGCGAGCTCGAGGCCGTCGAGCCGATCGACGTCGTCGAGGCGCTCCGCCGCGCGACCGACGAGATCGAGCAGCTCGGCGTCGGGGAGGGGTCGGCGGGCACGACCGTGACCGGATGCGCGTTCGCGCTCCACGAGGGCGCGCCCCACTTCGCGGTCTTCAACGTCGGCGACTCGCGCACGTACGCGATGCTCGGCGAGCGCCTCACCCGCATCACCGTCGACCACTCGGTCGTGCAGGAGCTCATCGACGCGGGGCTCCTCACCGAGGAGGAGGCCGAGACGCACCCGGAGGCGAACGTCGTCACGCGCGGCGTCGGCGCCGGCATCGACCCGGTGCCCGACTACTTCCTGCTGCCGATCATGCCGCAGCTGCGGCTGCTCGTGTGCTCCGACGGGCTCACGAAGGAGGTGCCCGACATCGAGATCGAGCGCCTGCTGTGGGAGCACGAGGAGCCGGCCGCCGCGGCGCAGGCGCTCGTCGCCGCCGCCCTCGACAGCGGCGGCCGCGACAACGTCTCGGTCATCGTGATCGACGTCACGCGAGCGCCGTCCGTCGACGACGTCGACCGCACCGTGCCCCGGACGACGCTCCGCGACGAGGAGCCGCGGCGGTCCTGATGGCCAGGCGGCTCCCCTCCGCGCCGCCGGTCCTGCCCGGCTACTCGCATCTCCACGTGCTCGGCACGGGAGGCTATGCCGACGTGTTCCTCTACGAGCAGGCGCTCCCGCGGCGCCCGGTCGCGGTCAAGGTGCTGCTCGCCGAGCTCGTCGACGAGGACGTCCGGCGCTCGTTCCGCACCGAGGTGAACCTCATGGGCCGCCTCTCGTCGCACCCCAGCATCCTCACCGTGTACGGCGCATCCGTCGCCGCGGACGGCCGCCCCTACCTCGTGATGGAGCTCGCGAACCCGGAGCTCGGCGAGCGCTTCCGCACCGAGCCGCTCGCCCCCGAGGCGGCGCTGCGCGTCGCGATCCGGATCGGGGCCGCGGTCGAGACCGCGCATCGCAGCGGCGTGCTGCACCGCGACATCAAGCCCGCGAACATCCTCACCACCTCGTTCGGGCACCCCGTCCTCAGCGACTTCGGCATCGCCGGGCTCCAGCACGACGCGACCGAGGCGGCGGGCGTCTCGGTGCCGTGGGCCGCGCCCGAGGTGCTGCGGGGCGAGACGGGCGGCACGGTCGCGACCGAGGTCTACTCGCTCGGCGCCACGGTGTTCTCGCTCATCGCGGGCCGCAGCCCCGCCGAGCACCCCGGGCGCGCGAACGACCACGCCGCCCTCCGCGAGCGGATCATCGCCCACGACCTGCTGCCCTCCCGCGCGATCCCCGCTCCGCTCCGCCCCGTGCTCGACCGCGCGCTCGCGGCGAAGCCGGGCGACCGCTACCCGAGCGTCGAGGCGATGCTGCTCGACCTGCAGCAGGTGCAGCGCGAGCTCGGCCTCGAGGTGACCCCGATCGAGGTCGAGGTCGACGCGTGGGCGGCGGAGCCGATCGTCGACGATGCGATCGACGACGACTCGGACGCGCTGCGGCTGCGGCAGCGCCGGTCGCGCCGCTCACCCGGGATCACGGGCAGCCGCGTCGACATCTCGCAGTCGACGGGCCGCCGCCAGCCGCAGAAGCCGAAGCGCTTCGCGATCGGGCTCGGCATCGCCGCCGCGAGCCTCGTCGTGCTCGCGATCGTCACGGTCGCCGCCTTCGCCCTCTCGAGCGTGTCGTCGCAGATCCCGCTCGTGCGCGACATCGTCGTGACCCCCGAGTCCGGTCGCGTCGCCTTCGCGTGGGAGGACCCGGGGCTCGTCGACACCGACACCTACCACGTGCGCACCTCGACGGGCGACGCGGTCATCCAGGGCGGCCGCGAGTTCACGATGACCGGCCAGCCGGGGGAGCGCCTCTGCATCCGCGTCGCCGTGAACCGCGACGGGTCGACCGGCGAGCCGACCGAGGCGTGCGGGGAGCCGCTGCCGTGAAGCGCCGCGCCGGCCTGACCGTCGGGGGCCTGCTCGTCGCGGGCGTCGTCGCGGGCGCGGTGCTCTCCCCGGGCTACCAGGCGCTCGAGCCGCGCCTCGACGGCTCGAGCGTGTGGGTCGCGAACGCGAGCGCCGGCGCGGTCGGGCTCGCGAACACCGCCAACAGCACGATCGAGCGCACCGTCCAGGTCGGCGGCGTCGACGAGGTGCACCAGACGCCGTCCGGCACCGTGGTCGTCGACCGCGACGCGTCCACGGTGCGGGTCCTGCCCGAGGACGCCGCGGAGGTCGGGCCGGCGGTGCCGATCGACGCGGGCGCCGTCGTCGCGACCCGCGGCGACCGCATCGTGATCACCTCGCCCGCGACCGGCGACGTCTGGCGCACGACGACGGGCGCGATCGCCGAGGGCACCCCGCTCGACGCTCCCGTCGTGGCGCTCGGCCGGGGCGGCGTCGCCGCGCTCGGCGACGAGAGCCTGCTCGCCGCGTCGCCGGGCCTCGGTCGGGTGCTGCGCATCGACGACTCGGGCGAGGTCGTCGAGAGCGACCGCGCCCCGGTCTCGCCCACCGCGCCCGAGCTGCAGCTCACGGCGCTCGGCGACGAGTGGGTGCTCTACGACGCGGGCTCCGGCGTGCTCTCGACCGCCTCATGGCAGCGCGCGCTCGGCGAGACCGGCGTGCGCCTCCAGGAGCCGGGCCCGGCGGCGAGCGCCGTCCTCTACGCGACCGACGGCGCGCTCGTGCGCCAGCAGCTGGGCGTGCCCGCGGCGACGACCCTCGCGAGCGGCACGCGCGGCGAGCCGGCGCGGCCGCTCGTGGACGACGGATGCGTCTACGCGGCCTGGCGCGACGGCACCGGCTGGCGCTCGTGCGAGGGCGTCGAGCCCGTCGTGCTCGCGCTCCAGGGCGTGGCGGTCGACGCGACGCTGCGCATCCTGCAGCGGGGGAGCGCGACCGCGCTCGTCGACTCGGGCACGGGCGCCGCGTGGTCGATCGATCGCGACGGCCGGCGCATCACCGGGTGGCAGCTCGACACCGACGAGCCCGCTCCCGAGACGCCGTCCGAGGGCGAGACGGTCGAGGAGACCGTCGACGCGGCGCCCGCCCCGCCCGTCGCCGAGGACGACGAGCTCGGCGCCCGGGCCGGAGCGACCACGGTGCTGCCGGTGCTCCTCAACGACAGCGACGCGAACGGCGACCCCATCGTCATCACCGACCTCGACGTCGACCGGGACGACGCATCCGCGAGCATCGCGCCCGACGGCCGCGGCATCCGCTTCGAGGCGCCCGCGAGCGGCCCGACCCGCATCCAGTACCGCGTCTCCGACGGGATGGAGAGCGACACCGCGGTCGCGACCGTGAGCCTGCGCGAGGGCAACGAGCCGCCCGTGCTCGTGCGCCCGGTGCGCGCGACGCTCGAGGCGAGCGCGACGATCGCGCTCGACGCCCTCGACGGCTGGGTCGACCCCGAGGGCGACCCGCTCGCGGTCGTCGACGCGCAGGCGGCGGCGCCCGACGCGGCGAGCGTGCGACCCGACGGCCGGCTCGAGTTCACCGACGGCGGCGCGGGCACCGAGCGCGCCGTGCAGGTGACGGTGACCGACGGGCAGGCCGTCGCGACGGCCGAGATCGTGCTCACCGTGCACGCGGGCTCGGTGCCCATCGTCGCGCAGCCGGTGACGGCGGTCACGCGCGTGGGCCACCCGCTCGTGCTCGAGCCGCTGCTGGCCGCGCAGGGCGGCGCGGGACCGCTCAGCCTCCACAACGTCGTGCACGCCGCGCTGCCGGTCGAGCCGAGCTTCGCGGACGGCACGATCCTCGTGCGGCCCACGGAGGCGGGCCTCATGCGCTTCTCGTACGTCGTCACCGACGGCACGGCGACCCAGGAGGGCGCGATCGTCGTGCGCGTGCTCGAGGGCGCCGACGCGTCGACCCCGCCGGTGACGACCCCCGTGCGCACCGTCCTGCCGTCGGTCGGCACGGTCGCGCTCGACGTCGACGACCTCGCGATCGACCCGGCCGGCGGGGTCGTCGCGCTCACGCTCGCGACGAGCGACGCGCGAGCCGTGCGCGCGGAGGTCGTCGACGCGGAGCAGCTGCGGCTCTCGCTCACCGACGAGCTCGACGGGCAGGCGATCGTGCGCTACACCGTGACGAACGGCGTGCAGGACGCCGAGGGCGAGGTGCACGTCTCGAGCAGCGGCGCGGCGACGGTGCAGGCGCCGATCGCGCGCGACGACCGGGCCACCGTCCGGCCCGGCGGGCTCGTCGAGATCCCCGTGCTCGTCAACGACGAGCAGCCGGACGGGCTCGACCTCGAGCTCGACCCCGTGATCGTCGCCCCGCCCGAGGCCGGGCTGCTCTTCGTCGACGGCGACCGGATGCGCTTCGTCGCCCCGGACGAGCCGGGCACGTTCACCGCGACCTACGCCGTGCGCGGACCGGACGGGCAGGCGGCGGCGGCCGACGTCACGCTCGCGGTCGCCGAGGCGGCGCGCACGACGAACGCGGCACCGGATGCGGCGCCGGTCGAGGCGCGCGTCGTCGCGGGCGCGAGCGTCGACCTCCCGCTGCCCCTGTCGAACGCCGACCCCAACGGCGACCCCGTGCAGCTGCTCGGGCCCTCGAGCGCCCCGAGCCTCGGCTTCGTGACGCAGGTCGGCCGCTCGACGCTGCGCTACGAGGCCGGCGACTACTCGCGCGGCACCGACGAGTTCCGCTACCGCGTGACCGACGACCTCGGCGCGACCGCCGAGGGCCTCGTGCGCGTCACCGTCGTGGAGCCGGCGCCCGCGCTCCCGCCGGTGCTCGGCGCCGACGCCGCCGCGATGCGCCCCGACTCGACGCTCATGGTGCCCGTGCTCGACAACGACAGCGATCCCGCGGGCCTGCCGCTCGAGATCGTCGACGTCGAGACCGCCTCGCCCCACGGCTCCGCGATCATCCGGGATGGCGCGGTCCTCGTCACGGCCGGCCCCGAGGCATCCGACATCGGGGTGATCGTGACGGTCGAGAACTCGGCCGGCACGACCGCCGCGAGCTGGCTGCGCATCGACGTCGACCCCGCCGCGCCCCCGCCACCGCCGCACGTGCTCGACGTGCAGGTGCCGATCCAGTCCATCGCCTCGGCCGACGCGGTGCGGATCGACCCGCTCGCGCACGCGAGCGTGCCGGACGGCCGGACCGACGTGCTCTCGGCGAGCCTGCCCATGCCTGCCGAGGGCGTGTCGCTGCGCGAGGACGGCTCGATCGAGATCGCCGTCCACGACCGCACGCGCTTCGTGCCGTTCACCGTCGCGCGCTCCGACGACCCCGCGCCGACCCGCACCGCGGTCATCGCGGTGCCGGGTCGCGACGACGCCCTGCCGCAGCTGAAGCCCGGCGTCGCCCCGCTCGTGACGCGCGCGGGGGAGACGCTCGAGATCGACATCGACTCGGTCGTCGACACCGTCGACGGCGGTGGCGCGTACATCACCGATGCGAGCGCGGTCGAGGCGGCGCCGACCGACGGCTCGAACCCCGTCATCGACGAGAAGACCCTGCGCTTCGTGCCCCAGCCGGGCTACTTCGGCCCCGCGAGCATCACGTTCGAGGTGACCGACGGCGACGGGCCGACGGACCCCGAGGGCCGGGTGGGCACGATCGTGCTGCCGATCGAGGTGCTCGCGGGCGCCGACGTGCCGCTCACGGTGCTCGGCTCGTTCGTGCAGCTCGAGGCGGGCGACGAGCGCACGATCGACCTCGCCCGCATCACGCGCGCGCCCGACCCGGCGCGGCTCGCGGATGCGACGTGGTCGATCGAGGACCACGTCCCGTCGGGGTTCCAGGCGTCGATCTCCGGCTCGACGCTCACGGTGCGCGCGCTCGACCGCACCGACCGCGGCACGCGCGCGGAGCTGCGGATCGGGGTGCGGGACGCCGCGGGCGCCGGCGTGCCGGGCACGGTCTCCCTCTCGGTCATCTCGTCGACGAAGCCGCTCGTCGCGCCGCTGCCCGACGCGGTCACGGTGCAGCGCGGCACGGCCGCGGAGGTGCGGCCGCTGCTCAACGACGAGGCATCGAACCCGTTCCCCGCGACGCCGCTGCGCATCGGCGGCCTGCGGGACGCGGGCGCCGCCCAGCGGGGCATCTCCGCGACCGTGCAGGGCGGCACCGTGTCGGTCGCCGCCTCGCCGTCGGCGGTGATCGGCACGACGATCCTGCAGGTGCTCGTGCTCGACGCGCCCGGCACCCCCGAGCGCGGCGTCTGGAGCCCGATCGCCGTGACGGTGCAGGACGTGCCCGATGCGCCCGCGCCGCCCGTGCAGGCGTTCGACGAGCACGTCGACGGAGTCGTGACGATGGCGATCGACCCGCCGGCGGCGAACGGCAGCCCCATCACGGGCTACCGCATCGTCGGCAGCGGCGTCGACGTCGCGTGCGGCCCGACCCCGCGCTGCCGCATCGAGGGGCTGCCCGCGGGAGTCGACCTCCGGCTCCAGGCGATCGCGACGAACGCGCTCGGCGACAGCCAGCCCTCGGCCCCCTCGCAGCCCGTGCACGCCGACCGCCTGCCGAACGTCGTGCCGGGTGTCGTAGCGACGCCGGGCGCCGCGCCGGGCACGGTGCGCGTGTCGTGGCAGGGCGTGCCGCAGCCGCAGGGCGGCACCCCGATCGAGGCGTACCTCGTGCGCCTCTCCGGCTCGGGGCTCGACCAGCTCGTGCGGGTCGGCGCGACCGAGCGGACGACGACCCTGACGGGCCTCACCCCGGGCCGCGCGTACGCGGTCGAGGTCGCCGCGGCGAACCGGGCCGGCGTGCCGGACGCCGGCTGGCGCTGGCCGGCCGCGCCCGTGCCGTTCACCGCGGTCGGGGTGCCCG
>NZ_JANQCH010000095.1 GCF_024723325.1 Agrococcus sp. HG114 | reverse complement strand
GGTCGAGGACGAGCCGCTGCCGGCGCCGCCCGAGACGACGGCCGAGCTCGCGTGGGCGAGCGAGGAGGGTGCGCTCGAGCGGTGGGCGGCGTTCCTCGACGGGCCGATCGACGACTACGACGAGGCGCGCGATCGCCCCGACCTCGACGGGACGTCGCGGCTCTCGATCGCGCTCAAGCTCGGCGCGGTGCACCCGCGCACGCTGCTCGCCGACCTCGACCGGGTCGCCCCGCGGCGCGGCCGGGCCGCCCAGCGGTCGCTCAAGCGGTTCCAGGCCGAGCTCGCGTGGCGCGAGTTCTACGCCGACGTGCTGCTGCACCACCCGAGCTCCGCGTGGCGCGACTACGGCGACCAGCTGCGCGGCCTCGTGCACGACGAGCCGGGCGCCCTGTTCGACGCGTGGCGCGAGGGTCGCACTGGCTTCCCGTTCGTCGACGCGGGCATGCGGCAGCTGCTCGCCGAGGGCTGGATGCACAACCGGGTGCGCATGGTGACGGCGAGCTTCCTGACGAAGGACCTCCACGTGTGGTGGCCGCACGGCGCGCGCCACTTCATGGAGCACCTCGCCGACGGCGATCTCGCCTCGAACAGCCACGGCTGGCAGTGGACGGCGGGCACGGGCACCGACGCCGCGCCCTACTTCCGCGTCTTCAACCCGGTGCTGCAGGGGCAGCGCTACGACCCGGCCGGCGACTACGTGCGCCGCTGGGTGCCCGAGCTCCGGCACGTGCCCGGCGCCGCGGTGCACGAGCCGTGGAAGGTCCCGGACGGACTCGAGCACGGCTACCCCGAGCGCATCCTCGACCACGCCGCGGAGCGGCGCGAGGCCCTCGACCGCCTCGCCGCGATCAGCGGCTGAGCGGGGCGCGCGCGATCCGCTCAGTGGCGATCCAGGTGCGAGGACGAGACTCGCCGTGCGGATCCAGCGGCGCCGGCCGGTGCCGCCCGCGGCAGGAGGGAGACCCGATGACCGACGCGACGCAGAGCGGCGACGAGGCGGTGCAGCCCGGCGGCACGACCGGCGCCGAGCACGACGGCGGCGCCCAGCAGGTGGCGGCCGAGTCGCAGGACGCGCTCGACGATGCGCTCGACGGCCGCTCGCCCTACGGCGCCGACCGCCCCATCGGCGGCGGCGCCGACGACCCGCTGGCCGGCTCCGGCGCTCCGGTCGCGGGCGCGGCCGAGCCCGAGCTCGGCGGTGCGGGCCGAGCGCTCGACGAGGCAGGCGAGGAGGACGAGGAGGTCGAGTCGCAGTAGCGGCCAGCCCGCTCGCCGCCGACCCAAGGGTTCGCTGAGGGAGTTTCGCCGCCGCGTCACAGGTTGGGGGACAAGACTGGAGGGCGCGGATCCAGCGGCGCCGGCCGGTGCCGCCCGCGACAGCTGGAGGGAGCTCCCGATGACTGACGCGCCCCAGACGGGCTCGATGGTGGCCATCCCGGAGGAGGCGCACGCCGTGCCGCCGCAGGGGGAGGGCATCGAGCCGAAGGGCGTCGCCGATGTGCCCGGCACGACGAGGCACCTCGACGCGGGCGAGCAGCCGCAGGGCGGTCTTCCCGACCAGGCAGACCCGCTCGGCTGACACGATGAGGGCCCGCCCCGAGCCGATGACGGCTCGCGGGCGGGCCATCGTGCGTGCCCGGCTGCGCTACCGCACCTGCGCGCGGCGCACGAGCGCGAGCCACGCGGCGGCGCCGGCGGCGCCGATCACGGCGACCACGCCCATCCACGTCGCCCACTCGACGCTGCCGAGCGAGCCGACGAACGCCTGGAATCCGGCCGACAGCAGCATGCCGGCGACGAACGCGAGGACGAGCAGTCCGAGGGCGATCCAGAAGACCCAGAGGAACGACTGGCCCCAGCGGTGGAACGCGGTCGTGATGGCGGCGCCGACGAAGCACACCGTGAGGATGACGAGCGAGGTCTGCACGAGCGTCTGCCACCACGGGCCGACGCCCGTGTAGTGGGTGTCGAAGAACCGCACGCCGAGGCCGAAGCCGCCGGTCGCGACCTCGACCACCTTGCCGACCGTGACGATCGTCGCGTAGAAGAGCGCGTTGCCGAGGAACACGAGCGCGGTGCCGATCGCGAACTCGCGGCGGGTGAGGCCGAGGCCGAGCGCGAGCGGGAAGTACTGCCCCATCGCCGTGAAGCCGAAGCCGATGAGCGGGCCGAGCAGGGCGAAGATCGCGCCGTTCCACTGCATGCCGACATTCATGCCGCGGCTGGCGTCGGCGCCGCCGACGCTCACGGCGATCGCACCGATGACGATCACGAGCGCGAGCGACATCGACATGATGATGAGCGGCCAGCCGATGGCGGCGAGCCGGTTGACGGTGTGGAGCTGGATGACGTTGCGGATGCGCACGGTCACTCCTCTCAGGCGTGCGCGACGGCGGTCGCGGGGTCGGTGGCGGATGCGTCGGCGGTCGTCAGGTGGACGAAGAGCGCCTGGAGGGAGACGGGGGCGATGTCGAGGCCCGCGTCGCGCGCGGCCTGCTCGTCGCCGTCGGCTGCGGCGATCGTCGCGGTCGCGAGGCTGCCGAGCGTCGTGCGCTCGAGCGGGTCGCGGCCGGCGAGGAACGCGTCGACGTCGGCGGTGCGGCCCGAGACGGTGAGCGCGGCGCCCTGCAGCTCGTCGGTGTCGGCGTCGAGCAGCACGCGCCCGCGGTCGAGGATCACCACGTGCTCGAGGAGGTTCGCGACCTCGTCGATGTGGTGCGTCGAGAGCACGATCGTGCGCGGGTGCTCGCTGAAGTCGGCGAGCAGCTCGTCGTAGAACATGCGGCGCGCGACGGCGTCGAGGCCGAGGTAGGGCTCGTCGAAGAACGTGAGCGGCGCGCGCGACGCGAGCCCCACGACGATCCCGATCGCCGAGAGCTGCCCGCGCGAGAGCTTCTTGATGCGCCGCTTCTCGGGGAGGGCGAACCGCTCGACGAGCCGGTCCGCGAGCGCCTGGTCCCAGTGCGGGTAGGCGCCGGCCGCGATGCGCAGCACGTCGACGGGGCGGAACGTGTCCGGGTACTTCTGGCTCTCCTGGATGAACGCGGTCCGCGAGAGCACCTCGACGTTCTCGACGGGGTCGGCGCCGAGCACGCGCATCTCGCCGCTCGTCGCGAACACCTGACCGGTGAGCAGCTTCATGAGGGTCGTCTTGCCCGCCCCGTTGCGGCCGAGCAGGCCGTGGATGCGGTGCTCCTCGAGCGAGAGCGTCACGCCGTCGAGGGCGCGCACCTCGGCGTAGTGCTTCGCGAGGTCTGTCGTGGCGATCGCGGTCATCGCGCTGCCTCCTTCTCGATCATGCGCGCGAGCTCCTCCGGGCGGATGCCGAGGGCGGTCGCCTCGCGCAGCAGCGGTGCGATGAACTGGTCCTGGAACGCGAGCCTGCGGCGCTCGCGGAGCGCCTCGCGGGCGCCGGGGGCGACGAACATGCCGATCCCTCTCCTCTTGATGAGCACGCCCGCGTCGACGAGGAGTCCGAGCCCCTTGCCGGCGGTCGCTGGGTTGATGCGGAGGAAGCCGGCGAGCTCGTTGGTCGAGGGCACCGGGCCGTCCTCCGGGTAGCTGCCGTCGAGGATCCCGTCCTCGATCTGCTCGGCCACCGCGACGAAGAGCGGCTTGCTGTCGTCGAGCACGCGGCCTCCTGGTGTGTGGGGTGTGTGGGGTGTGGGGGTCGGATGTGCGCACATCCGTCGAGCGCCGGGCGGGGGCCCGCTGGTTCATTACTCGACTAATGAACCACAGAGCCGCCGGTTCGTCAACGCTCGCCGCCGCGCCTCCGTCCCGCGGGTCGCCCCTCGCGCGGCGCGGGGCGGAGGACCACAGTGGATGCGTGGAGTTCCGTGACGACGCGGGCCCGGTTCCCGACCCCCCGACGATCGACGATGTCGCGCGCTCGTTCCCCGTGCCGCTCGTCGCGCTCGTGCCGCAGCCGTCGGTCCGCGAGTCGGGCGTGAGCACCACCTCCACCGTCTGGGGGAGCCGGCCCGTCGAGCTCGGGACCGCGGCGCTCAGCTACGCGGTGCTGTGGAACCCCGAGCAGCTCGACCACCCCGGCGACGCGACCGAGCTCGATCGCGAGCTCGAGGAGATGCTCGCGCAGCCGCCCGCGCTGCTGCAGCCCGACGCCGTCGAGCGCCTGAGCTGGGCGCCCTTCGCGAGCGTGCCGGAGGCGGTGCAGACGGCTCTGCCCGCGCCCGGCGCGGGGGCGGGCTCGCTGCCGCAGCGGCTCGCGCTCCACATGCGGCACGTGCTCTCGAGCAGCTTCCGCGCCGAGCGCGACCCCACGCCGCACGAGCCGGGCATTTTCGCGGCCGCGCCCGACGCGCGCGACGCGCGCGAGGCATCCGTCGTGGTCGACGGCGTCGAGCGGCCCGCCCTGACGATCGACGACGAGCACGTGCTCGGCCTCGGCGTCGACCTCGGCGACGCGATGGCGATCGTCGTGTGGCCGCGGCACCTGCTGCCGCTCGTGCGGCTCGAGCTCACGCGGCGGCCTCGCGGCTGACCCCCCCCGGCGCTCTGCGCCGCTCGCGGCCTGCGCCCGATGACGCTGAGCGGGCGTGCAGCCGCGCATGCCGCGCGAGCGCGCGCTCAGCCCCATCGAACGCGCGGCTTCCGGTGCCTGGCACGCGGCCCGCGGGCAGGTCCGGGGTGAATGGGAAGCCCGATCGGCCCGAGGGCGTAGGCAGCCGCCAGAGGAGCTCGAACCCTCGCTCAGCCCGATCGAACTCGCGGGTGCCACAGTGGCGGGCATGAGCCCCACGCGAGACTCGCCCTCCCGCCCGGCCGCCGGCCGCGCGCGCGTCGGCATCTCGGGCTGGCGCTACGCGAGCTGGCGCGGCGACTTCTACCCGGCCGGGCTCGTGCAGCGGCGCGAGCTCGAGTACGTCGGCGAGCGCATGTCGACGGTCGAGCTCAACGGCTCGTTCTACTCGCTGCAGCGGCCCGCGAGCTTCGAGCGCTGGCGCGACGCCGTGCCCGACGACTTCGTGTTCGCCGTGAAGGGCCCGCGCTTCATCACCCACATGCTGCGGCTCAGGGGCGTCGGGACGGCGATGGCGAACTTCTTCGCGTCGGGCGTGCTCGCGCTCGGGCCGAAGCTCGGGCCGGTGCTGTGGCAGCTGCCCGAGCGGCAGGCCTTCGATCCCGCGGTGCTCGGCGCCTTCCTCGCGGGCCTGCCGCGCTCGACGGGCGAGGCGCTCGAGCTCGCGCGCCGGCACGACGAGCGCATGGCGGGGCGGGCGTGGCTCGGCGAGGTGGCGGATGCGCCGCTCCGGCACGTGCTCGAGCCCCGGTCGCGCTCGTTCGAGGATCGCGCCGCGATCGAGCTGCTGCGCGAGCACGGCGTCGCGCTCGCGGTCGCCGACACGGCCGGTCGCTGGCCCCCGTTCGGCGAGGTGACGGCCGACTTCGCGTACGTGCGGCTGCACGGATCGCGCGAGCTCTACGCGAGCGGCTACACCCCCGACGAGCTCGACGACTGGGCCCAGCGCATCCACGGGTGGACGAGCGGCGCCGCCACGCCCGAGGGCCGTCCCTGCGACGTCTACGCCTACTTCGACAACGACATCCACGGGCACGCCCCGCACGACGCGATCGCGCTCGCGAGCCGCGTCGAGCCGTAGCGCATCGGCCCGTCGCCGCGTGCAGAGAACCGTCAGGCTTCAGAGGCATGCTCGCGCCATGAGCGACGACGAGAGCGAATCGACGGGCACCGCCGGCACCCGCGCGGTCTTCATCACGACCCTCGCGGTCATCGGCCTCGGCCTCCTGCTCATGATCGCCCTGCCGCTGCTGGGGCGGTGAGTCGGATGCGCAAGCACGCCCTCACGCTCGCGTTCGGCACGCTCTTCCTGCTCGCGCTCATCGGCCAGTCGATCGCCGGCTTCTTCGTCTTCAACGACGAGCAGGCCTCCCACGGCGAGGCGACGGTGAGCTTCGGCGAGTTCATCACGTCGTCGCACTTCGTCGTCGACGTCGCCGAGAACTGGCAGTCGGAGTACCTGCAGTTCTTCCTCTACATCCTCGTCACGATCTGGCTCGTGCAGCAGGGGAGCCCCGAGTCGAAGAAGCCCGGCGAGGAGGGCCTCGGCTCCGACGAGGAGCAGCTCGTGCACGAGCACGCGAAGCCCGCCTCGCCCGCGTGGGCGAAGGTGCGCGGCTGGCGCCACACGCTCTTCTCGAACTCGCTGCTGCTCACGATGGGCGCGATCTTCCTGCTGTCGTGGCTCGCGCAGTCGCTCGCCGGCCTCGTCGTCTACAACGACGAGCAGGCGCAGCACGGCGAGCAGCTCGTCGGCTGGGCGGAGTACGTCGTCTCGGCCGACTTCTGGAACCGCACGCTCCAGAACTGGCAGTCCGAGTTCCTCGCGGTCGGCAGCATGGTCGTGCTGTCCATCTACCTGCGGCAGCGCGGCTCGCCCGAGTCGAAGCCCGTCGGCGCCCCGCACGGCGAGAGCCACGCGACGGGCTGACCCCGGTCGGGGCAGCGGAGATCTCCGCGCCCCGAGCTGTACCCCAATGGGCTAGGCTCGAAGCATCCAGTCAGACCCAGTCAAGAACGCCGTCTACACGGAAGCGGACATCGACGAGATCCTCGTCCACCTCAACGCTCCCGTCGCAGGCTCGCCGAGCCTCATCGGTCGGAACTCCCGCTCGAACCTCGAGATCGCCCGTCTCATCCAGGGCTCCGGTCTCGCCTCCATCACCCTCGCCTGCCCGTCCGCTGACGGGGAGACCGTCGAGCTCGTCCTCGCCGACGACTCGTGGAGCCGGGCGGTGATCCATGCTTGAGCTCCTCGAGCCCGCTGTGTGGCTGACGGTCGGCATCACGGTCGCGTTCGTCGCCGTCGTCGTGGTCGGCGTCTTCGCCCTGCGCCGCTACATCGCGCGCCGCAACCCCGAGATCGACGCGTCCTGACCGTCTGCGCCGTCGCCCGCTGGGCCGACGGCGCTCGTGCCGACCCGGCGTCAGTGCCCGCACCTACCCTCCCCGTGAGGCGCATCCTGCGCCCACGGGGAGGTCTCGTTTGCACGACAGCGAAGCGGCAATCGTCGCCGAGTCGAGCGCGTGGGCCGGCTGGCCGCGCGCTGCCGCCGAGGCGTGGACCGAGGCGCTGCTCGCCTTCGAGCGCCACCGCATGACCTCGACGGTCTCGCCCATGCTCCTCCTCGCGCTCTGGCACGACTGGCGCGTGCGCCGCGCCCTGCCCGAGCTCGAGTGCTGGGCGGCGATGGCGGCGGCGTTCGAGCGCCACGGGGTGGGGGCGGATGCGTTCGCCCGCTTCCACGAGGCGGCGGGCGTCCCGCGCTGGTCGCCCGAGGCGGACTGCCGGAACCGGCGCTGCGCTGACTCTGCAGCAGCGGGCATGGAGCTGGGCGCCGCGCGCACGCCGTCGTCCG
This sequence comes from Agrococcus sp. HG114, assembly GCF_024723325.1. Taxonomy (GTDB): domain Bacteria; phylum Actinomycetota; class Actinomycetes; order Actinomycetales; family Microbacteriaceae; genus Agrococcus. The sequence continues at coordinate 1,383 of NZ_JANQCH010000095.1, read as the reverse complement.
CTGGACCGGATCAGCGCCCGCGCGGGTAGAGCGCCATGACCGCCGCGCCGAGCAGCCAGACGGCGCCGGAGCCCGCGAGCAGGAGCATCGGGTCGACTCCGGCGAGCAGCCCCGCGACGGCGGTGCCGGCCGCAGCGGCGGCGGTGCGCAGCGCGGAGCCGACGGTGAAGACCTGGGCGACGACGGCGTCGGGGCTCTGCGTGCGCCGCAGCATCAGCATCGCGGCGGTCGGAGCGGCGGTGCACAGGCCGGAGACGGCGATGAGCGCGATCGTCCAGCCGAGCCCGAAGTGCAGCGCCGCCGCCATGGTCGCGAGGCTCGTCGCGGCGAAGCCGATCGCCATCGTCGCGGGCGGCGAGAACCAGTGGCCGCGAGCGGGCTCGAGCGCGGCGCCGACGAGGGCGCCGATCGCGAAGGCCGCGACGATCACGGCGCTGACCGCGGGGTCGCCGGTCGCCGCGATGGCGATCGGGATCGCGGCGATCGGCATGATGCCGCGACCGAACTCCACGAGCGTGCCGGAGGTCGTGACGACCGCGAGCGAGCGGCGGGTCGTGAGGGCGACGATGCCCGCGGCCATCGAGCGCCACAGCCCCTTCCGCTCGGTCTCGCGCGGCTGCATCGGCATGAGCGGGAAGGCGACGAGGGAGGCGAGCGCGATCACCGCCATCGCGACGAGCGCCGCGCGCGCGCCGAGCGTCGGCACGAGCGCGGCGACGATGGCCGGCCCCGCGACCCCGCCGACGTTGTAGCTGAGCGCGTCGAGCGCGTACGCGCGCCGCGCATCCGCCCCCGGGGGCGCGACGAAGCTCGAGAGCCCGCCGAAGCCGAACGGCGTCAGCAGCCCGCTGATGACGAGCGCGATCGCGACGAGCCACACGGGCACCGGGCCGAGCGCGGCGGTGATCCCGTAGGCGGCGGCGCATCCGGCGGCCGCGCTCATGAGCCACGCGCGCGGCCGGTGGGCGTGGTCGAGGATGGCGCCGACGAGCGGCGCGGCGACGATCGCGGGCACGAGCGCGAGCGCGGCGAGGAGGGCGCCCAGTGCGAGGTCGCCGGTGACCTGCAGGGTGAGGATCGGGATGGCGATCTGCGTGCCGCTCGCGGCGGTGCGGATCGGCACCGACGCGGTCAGCTGCCGCAGCCCCACCGCGCGCTTGCGCACGCCCGCCGCAGGCGCGGAGGCGTGCAGCACCGCATCGAGGTCGATGGGCCCGGTCTCCTGCACTCGTCAAGCATGCCGGTTCGAGCGCAGTGCACATGCCGGGGACGCGTGCGCGGGCGCGCGGAGCGCGTCGGCGGGTCCGCGCCTGGGCACGCGGATGCCGGGGACGTGCCCATGGGTGCGGGGCGCGGAGGCGCGGAGGCGCGTGGGTCGGCGGG
>NZ_JANQCH010000094.1 GCF_024723325.1 Agrococcus sp. HG114 | reverse complement strand
GCTCCTCCCAGCGCCAGGCGATGCCGCCCGCGCGCAGCTCCGCCGCGATCGCGTCGCGCGCCGCGGCGGGGTTCGCGCGGCTGCCGGGGAAGCGGCGGATGTCGACGACGAGCTCGACGCCCGCGCCGCCGAGGAGCGAGCGGAGCCCGTCGCCGTCGAGCCGGCCGTGGCCGACGGTGAGCAGCTCGACCGCTATCGCTGCTCCTCGAGGCCCAGCTCGATGAGCTCGGTGATGAGGTCGCCGTACGCGATCCCCGTCGCCTCCCACACGACCGGGAACATCGAGATCGACGTGAACCCGGGCATGGTGTTGATCTCGTTGACGACGATGCCGTGCTCGGGCGAGAGGAAGAAGTCGACGCGAGCGAGCCCGGCGCCCTCGATCGCCTCGAACGCCCGGATGGCGGTCGCCTGCAGGCCGGCGAGCGCCTCCGCGTCGACCTCGGCCGGGCACACGACGCGCGCCCCCTCGCCGCCGCGGTACTTGAGGTCGAAGTCGTAGAAGCGGCCCTCGTCGAGCTCGATCTCGCCGGGCAGCGAGGCACGCGGCAGCCCGCCGTCGCGGCCCGCGAGCACGCCCACCTCGATCTCGCGGCCGCTCACCCCGACCTCGACGAGCGCGCGCGAGTCCTCCGCGAGCGCGACCTCCATGGCCCGGTCGAAGTCGAGCACCGACGAGACGCGGCTCACGCCGACCGACGAGCCGGCCCGCGCAGGCTTCACGAACACCGGCAGCGGGAAGTCGCCGAGCCGCGCCCGCACCGCGTCGGGGTCGCGCGCCCACTCGGCGCGCGAGACGGTCATCCACGGGGCCACGCGGATCCCCGCGTGCTCGAGCACCGTCTTCGTGAAGTGCTTGTCCATGCCCACGGCGCTCGCGAGCACCCCGTTGCCGACGTACGGCAGGCCCGCGAGCTCGAGCGCGCCCTGCACCGTGCCGTCCTCGCCGAACGGGCCGTGCAGGATCGGGAAGACCACGTCGATCGGGATCGTGCGCGTGCCGCTCGGGTCGTCGACGACGAGCGCGCGCTCCCCCGCGACCTGCGGTAGCCGCACGCGCGAGCCGTTGTCGGCGACGACGGGCATCGCCTCGAGCGTGAGCTCCGCCGGGTCGCCGTCCCACAGCGTCCACGCGCCTGACGGCGCGATGCCCACGACGACCGGCTCGAACCGCTCGCGGTCAAGGTGGCGCAGCACGCTGCCGGCGGTCGCGCACGAGATCGAGTGCTCGCTCGAGCGCCCGCCGAAGAGCAGGGCGACGCGGATGCGCCGGGGCGCGCTGGAGTCGTCGGCGGCGGCCTGGGCGGCCGGGGCGTCGGGCTGCTGGCTCACGGTCACTCCTGGATCGGCTCGTCGTCGGTCGTGAGGTGGGGGGCGATGTCGCGCGGGTCCATCGCGCCGTCGAGCACGAGCCGCACCTGCTCGAGGATGGGCATCCGCACCCCCTTCGCCGCGGCGAGCTGTGCGACGGGGTCCACCGAGGCGAGTCCCTCCGCGACCTGCTCCATGCGGGCGACGACGTCGGTGCGCGAGTAGCCCATGCCGAGCAGGCGCCCGGCGGTGAAGTTGCGCGAGAGGGGCGAGCCGCACGTCGCGATGAGGTCGCCGAGCCCGGCGAGGCCGCTCATCGTCTCGCGCTCGGCGCCGTGCGCGACCGCGAAGGCGGTGACCTCGGCGAGCCCGCGCGTGATGATCGACGCCTTCGTGTTCTCGCCGTAGCCGACGCCGTCGACGATGCCGATCGCGAGCGCGACGAGATTCTTCAGCACCCCGCCGAACTCGGTGCCGATGACGTCCGCGTTGATGAACGAGTGGAAGTAGTCGTTGCGCGCGCGCTTCGCGACCTCGCGCGCGGTCATCGGGCTCACCGAGGAGACGACCGCGGCCGTCGGGTGCTCCTGCGCGATCTCGAGCGCGAGGTTCGGGCCGGAGACCACGGCGATGCGGCCCGCGTCGATGCGCAGCTCCTCCGCGATCACCTCGCTCATGCGCAGCCGCGAGCCGGTCTCGACGCCCTTGATGAGGCTCACGATCGGCGCGTCGGGCTCGATCGCGCCGCCGTGCTCGCGCAGCAGCTGCCGCAGCTGCTGGCTCGGCACCGCGAGGTAGACCTGGCCGGCGCCGTGCAGCGCCTCGCGGATGTCGCTCGTGGCGTGCAGCGACGCGGGCAGCGTGATGCCCGGCAGGTAGCGCGTGTTGCGGCGCGACTCGTCGATCTCGCGAGCCGCCTCCGGCCGGCGCGCCCACAGCACCGTGTCGGCGCCGCCGTCGGCGAGCGCCTTCGCGAACGTCGTGCCCCAGCTGCCGGCGCCGAGGACGGCGACGTCAGCCATCCGCGCTCCCGGAGCCGCTGTCGCCCGCGTCGCCGGGCTCTGGGTCGCCCGAGCGCTCCGCGGGTTCCCGCCGCTCGTCGAACCTGCCGGTCTCGGCCTGGCCGTAGTGGGAGGGGTCGTAGCGCACGGCGGGCGGCCGCTCGCCCCGCAGCTCGCCGAGCAGCCCGGCGATGGCCTCCATGACGCGCTCGGTGGCGGCGAGCATCGACGCCTGGTCGGTCCTGCCCTCGAAGTCGCTCAGGTCGACGGGCGGACCGAAGAGGATGTCGATGCGCTTGCGCGGGAACGGGTGGATCGCCTTGCCGTAGCGGGGCATGAGGTGCTGCGTGCCCCAGTGCGCGGCAGGGATGAGGGGCACGCCCGCCTCGAGCGCCATGCGCACCGCGCCCGTCTTGCCGCGCATGGGCCAGAGGTCGGGCTCGCGCGTAAGCGAGCCCTCGGGGTAGATGATCACGCCGAGGCCGTCGCGCACGAGGGTGCGGGCGGCCTCGAGCGGCTGGGCGCCCGTGCTCCGCCCGGCGCGCTCGACCGGGATCTGGCCCGCCGCCCGCAGGATGCCGCCGATGACCGGGATGTCGAACAGGCTCGCCTTCGCCAGGAAGCGCGGCACCCGGCCGGCCTTCCAGACGGCGACGGCCATGATGACCGGGTCGATCTCGCTGTAGTGGTTGGGCGAGAGCACGAACGCGCCCGTCGCGGGCAGGTGCTCATGGCCGCGGATGCGCAGCTTCGCCATCCCGGCGACCGCGGGCAGGACGAGGGCGGCCAGGCCGAGGTAGACGGGCCTGCGCTCCGACCTCGGCGGGTGGCCGGGCAGCCCCATCAGCCCTCCACGTCGAAGTCAGCGCCGAGGGTCTCGAGCTTCTCGATGAAGCGCTCGTACCCGCGGGCGATGATCCCGACGTTCGAGATGCGGCTCGTGCCCTCGGCCGTGAGCGCCGCCACGAGGTGGCTGAAGCCGCCCCGCAGGTCGGGCACCTCGACGTCGGCGCCGTGGAGCTCGACCGGGCCGGCGATGACCGCCGAGTGCTGGTAGTTGCGCTGCCCGAAGCGGCACGCGTGGCTGCCGAGGCACTCGGTGTGGATCTGGATGCGCGCCCCCATCTCGACGAGCGCGTCGGTGAAGCCGAAGCGCTGCTCGTAGACGGTCTCGTGCACGATCGAGATGCCGTTCGCCTTCGCGAGCGCGACCACGAGCGGCTGCTGCCAGTCCGTCATGAAGCCGGGGTGCACATCCGTCTCGACCACGACGGGCTTGAGGTCGCCGCCCGGGTGCCAGAAGCGGATGCCGTCGTCCTCGACCTCGAACGCGCCGCCCGCCTTGCGGAAGACGTTGAGGAAGGTCGTCATCTCGTACTGGCGGGCGCCCTCGAGGAACACGTCGCCGCCGGTCGCGAGCGCCGCGCACGCCCAGGAGGCGGCCTCGTTGCGGTCGAAGAGCGCGGTGTGGCGGTAGCCGACGAGCCGGTCGACGCCCTCGATGCGGATGGTGCGGTCGGTGTCGACCTGGATCTCGGCGCCCATCTTCTGCAGGATCGCGATGAGGTCCATGATCTCGGGCTCGACCGCGGCGCCGGTGAGCTCGGTGCGGCCCTTCGCGCGGACGGCGCCGAGCAGCACCTGCTCGGTCGCGCCGACCGACGGGTACGGCAGGTGGATCTTCGCGCCGTGCAGTCCGTTCGGCGCGGTCATGCGGATGCCGCTCGGGAGCTTCTCGACGACCGCGCCGAAGTTGCGGAGCACCTCGAGGTGAAAGTCGATGGGCCGGTCGCCGATGTGGCAGCCGCCGAGGTCGGGGATGAACGCCTCGCCGAGCTGGTGCAGCAGCGGGCCGCAGAAGAGGATCGGGATGCGGCTCGAGCCCGCGTGCGCGTTGATCGACGTCTCGTGCGCCGTGCGCACGTTGGCGGGGTCGAGGCGCAGCGCGTCGCCGTCGCGCTCGACGGTGACGCCGTGCAGCTCGAGCAGGCCCTGCACGACGCGGACGTCGCTGATCTCGGGAACGCTGCGCAGCTCGCTCGCCGTCTCGCCCAGGAGCGCGGCGACCATCGCCTTCGTGACGAGGTTCTTCGCACCCTTCATCTGGATGCGGCCCTGCAGCGGCTTGCCGCCCCGCACGGTGATGGTGTCGACGTTCATGCCGACGGCAGCGCCGGCGCTCTTGCTGAACTCGGTCAGGTTCACGAGGCTCCTTGCGTTCGGGCCTGGGTCGTCGGCAGCCACGATGGCCGCTTGGCCTCGAACGCGGAGATCGCGTCCTCGTCGCGCAGGGTCAGGGCGATGTCGTCGAGGCCCTCGAGCAGGCGCCAGCGAGTGTAGTCGTCGATCTGGAAGGCGTGGCTGAGTCCCGCGGCGGTCGCCGTGCGGCGCTCGAGGTCGACGGTCACCTGCTCGCCGGGGTTCGCGCGGGCGGCGGCCCAGAGCGCCTCCATCGACTCCTCCGATATCTGCCCGACGAGCAGGCCCTGCTTGCCCGCGTTGCCGCGGAAGATCTCGCCGAAGCGCGGGCCGAGCACGGCGGTGAAGCCGAAGTCGCGCAGCGCCCAGACCGCGTGCTCGCGGCTCGAGCCGGTGCCGAAGTCGTGGCCGACGACGAGGACGCCGCCGTGCCGGTACGGCTCCTGGTTGAGCACGAAGTCCGGGTCCTGCCGCCACGAGTGGAAGAGGGCGTCGTCGTAGCCGGTCTTCGTGACGCGCTTGAGGAAGACGGCCGGGATGATCTGGTCGGTGTCGACGTTCGAGCGCTCGAGCGGCACGATCGGCCCGGTCAGGGTGGTGATCTTCTCCATGCTCAGGCCTCCTCGCCGTTCGGCTGCGCCGGCAGGTCGGCGATCTGCATCTCCTCGGCCGTGACGTTGCGCGCCTCCGCCTCGTCCTCGGCCTCGAGGTCCCACGGGCTCGAGAGCGTGCCGCGGATCGCGGTCGCCGCCGCGACGAGCGGCGAGACGAGGTGCGTGCGCCCGCCCTTGCCCTGCCGGCCCTCGAAGTTGCGGTTCGAGGTCGACGCGCAGCGCTCGCCCGGAGCGAGCTGGTCGGGGTTCATGCCGAGGCACATCGAGCAGCCCGCGAAGCGCCACTCGGCGCCGAAGTCGGTGAAGACCTTGTCGAGCCCGGCGGCCTCGGCCTCGAGCCGCACCCGAGCCGAGCCCGGCACGACCAGCACGCGCACCCCATCCGCCTTCTTGCGACCGCGGATGATGTCGGCCGCGGCCGTGAGATCCTCCATGCGCGAGTTCGTGCACGAGCCGATGAACACGGTGTCGACGCGGATGTCCTTGAGCTTCGTGCCCGGCTGCAGGTCCATGTACTCGAGCGCGCGCTCGGCGGCGGAGCGGTCGGTCGGGTCGGCGAACGACTCGGGGCTCGGCACCTCGCCCGAGAGCGACGCGCCCTGCCCGGGGTTCGTACCCCACGTCACGAACGGCTCGAGCTCGGATGCGTCGATGGTGATCTCGGCGTCGAAGACGGCGTCGTCGTCGGTCGGGAGCGTCTTCCAGTACTCGAGCGCGGCGTCCCAGTCGGCGCCCTTCGGCGCGTGCGGCTTGTCCTTGACGTACGCGAACGTCGTCTCGTCGGGCGCGACCATGCCGGCGCGGGCGCCCGCCTCGATCGACATGTTGCAGATCGTCATCCGGCCCTCGATCGAGAGCGAGCGGATGGCGCTGCCGCGGTACTCGAAGACGTAGCCCGCGCCGCCGCCCGTGCCGATCTTCGCGATCACGGCGAGGATGATGTCCTTCGCCGTCACGCCGGGGCGCAGCTCGCCCTCGACGTTGATCGCCATGGTCTTGAACGGCTTGAGCGGGAGCGTCTGCGTCGCCATGACGTGCTCGACCTCGCTCGTGCCGATGCCGAACGCCATCGCGCCGAACGCGCCGTGCGTCGAGGTGTGCGAGTCGCCGCACACGACCGTCACGCCCGGGAGCGTGAGGCCGAGCTGCGGGCCGACGAGGTGCACGATGCCCTGATCCTTGTCGCCGAGCGAGTGGATGCGCACGCCGAACTCCGCGGCGTTCCGGCGCAGCGTCTCGATCTGCTTGCGGCTCGTCGGGTCCTGGATCGGCTTGTCGATGTCGATCGTGGGCGTGTTGTGGTCCTCGGTCGCGACGGTGAGGTCGGTGCGGCGGAGCTTCCGGCCGGCCTGCCGGAGGCCGTCGAACGCCTGCGGGCTCGTCACCTCGTGCACGAGGTGGAGGTCGATGTAGAGGAGGTCGGGCGCGCCGTCCTCGCCCTTGACCACGACGTGGTCGTCCCACACCTTCTCAGCGAGCGTCCTGCCCATCTGCCCTCCCCAGCACGTGCGGCCGCGATCGGCCGTCTCCCAAGTCTACGCGGGGGCCCGATGCGCTCCTCTGTCGGCGAACGCGAGCGCGGCCGTACATTGACCGCATGGCCATCGCCGACGCATCCGTCTGGGTCGATGGCGCGCGCGTCGACGAGCGCATCCCCTTCGACCGCGTGCTCGAGACCGCTGCCGAGCGCGGGGGCTTCGCGTGGATCGACCTCGTCGACCCGAGCGAGGCCGAGCTGCTCGAGGCGGCGCGCGAGCTCGAGCTGCACCGGCTCGTCGTCGAGGACGTGCTGCAGCGCGGGCAGCGGCCGAAGCTCGAGCCCTACGACGGCACCGCCTACTGCGTGCTGCACCGCGTCGAGCAGGTCGGCGACGCGCTCGTGCCGCGCGAGGTGCACGCGATCGTCGCCGACCGGTGCGCGATCACCGTGTCATGGGATCGCCGCGAGGGGCTCGCCGACCTCCGCGCTCGGCTCGCGAGCGGACTCGAGCTGCTCACGGCCTCGCCGGCGACGCTGCTCTACGCGCTGCTCGACGAGACGGCCGACCAGCACGCCGAGCTCGCCGATCTCGTGCGGCAGCGGATCGCGGCGATCGAGGAGTCGTTCTTCGGGCAGGAGGATCCGGCGACGGTCGAGGTGTACCTGGCGCTCCGCCGCATGGTGGTGCTCGAGCGCGCCGCGGAGCCGATGAGCGGGATCGTCGAGCGCTTCGCCGCGCGCGTGCCGAGGGACGGCGGCGTCGACGCCGACGAGCTGCAGCGGCACCTGCGCGACGTCGACGACCATGCGAGGCAGACGGCGGCTCGGCTCGACGGCGCGCAGCGTCTGCTGACCTCGCTGCTGCAGCTCGCCTCCGCCCGGGTCGCCGAGCGGCAGAACGAGGAGATGCGGGCGATGACCGAGCTGCAGCTCGTGCAGAACGACCAGACGAAGAAGGTCACCTCGTGGGCGGCGATCCTCTTCGCGCCCACGCTCATCGCGGGCATCTACGGCATGAACTTCCGCCACCTGCCCGAGCTCGAGTGGCTGCTCGGCTACCCGTTCTCGCTCCTGCTCATGGTGCTGCTCGCCGGCGGCCTGTACGTCGCGTTCAAGCGCCGCGGCTGGCTGTAGGAGCGCTCAGGCGCACCGTGCACGATGGGCGCATGATGCACGCTCCCGTCACCATCGCCGTCACCGGCGGCGCCGGCCAGATCGGCTACCAGCTGCTGTTCCGCATCGCCGCGGGCGACATGCTCGGCCCCGACCAGCCGGTGCGGCTCCGCATCTTGGAGGTGCCCGACGCGCTGCCCGCGCTCGAGGGCGTCGTGATGGAGCTGCAGGACTCTGCGTTCCCGCTCCTGCTGTCGGTCGACACGACGGCGGATGCGTCGGTGGCGTTCGACGGCGCCGATCACGCGCTCCTCGTGGGCGCGCGGCCCCGCGGGCCGGGCATGGAGCGCTCGGACCTGCTCGCCGCGAACGGCGCGATCTTCGCCGCGCAGGGACGCGCGATCCAGGAGCGCGCGAGCGCAGACATCCGCATCACCGTGACCGGGAACCCGGCGAACACGAACGCGCTCATCGCCGCGGCGGCCGCGCCCGACGTCCCGCGGGAGCGCTTCTCGGCGCTCACGCGGCTCGACCACAACCGCGCGATCGCGCAGCTCGCCGCGAAGACGGGTGCGCCCGTCGCCGAGGTGCGGCGCATGATCGTGTGGGGCAACCACTCGACGACGCAGGTGCCCGACCTCACGCACGCGATCGTCGGGGAGACGCTCGCGACCGATCTCGTCGAGCGCGAGTGGGCGCGCGACGAGTTCGCGCCCACCGTCGCGAACCGGGGGGCCGCCGTCATCGCCGCCCGCGGCGCGTCGTCGGCCGCCTCGGCGGCGTCGGCGACGATCGATCACGTGCGCTCGTGGATGCTCGGCACCCCGCCCGACGACTGGACCTCGATGTCGGTCGTCTCGAACGGCGAGTACGACGTGCCGGAGGGCCTCGTCTCGTCGTTCCCCGTCACGGCCTCGGTCGGCGAGTGGTCGATCGTCGACGACCTCGAGCTCGACGCGGATGTCGCGGCGCAGCTGCGCGCTTCGGTCGCCGAGCTCGAGGACGAGCGCGAGCAGGTGCGCGCCCTCGGCTACCTGGGCTGACGCGCGCCGCCCCCACCGCCGCCGCCCCCGGCCATCGCACGCAGCAAGGCCCAGCGGCCCGCTCGCACCCGAGCAAGGACGGTTCCCCTCTGTCGGCAAGCGGGTCCTTGCTCCGTGCCACACCGTCGGCTCGCCCATATCGCCCGCACCTCCGAGCCACGCCCCACAGCACGCTCGCCTGCCGCCCCTTGGCCGCGTCGCCCCGCACCGCTGCCGCGCGCCGCCTGGCCCTACCCAAGCCCCGGTCCTCAGCCCCGGCCCGTCCCGGGCCCCACCCCGGACCCCGTCCCCGCCCCCGGCTCCGGCCCGGCCCCGGCCCCGGCCCCGGC
>NZ_JANQCH010000093.1 GCF_024723325.1 Agrococcus sp. HG114 | reverse complement strand
CGTCCCGAGCTCGTCGAGCCGGGGGAGCGGGCCGGGCGCGCTGCCGACGCGACGAGCGCCGCCACCGACGCCGACGCATCCGCCCCCGACACCGGCAGCGCCACCGGGCTGCTGCGCGCGGTCGGCGCCGCGACGCTCGTGCAGGGCCTGCGCTACGGCGAGAACAGCCACCAGCAGGCGGGGCTGTTCGCGCTGCCGGGCGGCCGCGGGATCACGCAGGCCGAGCTGCTGCACGGCAAGCCGATGTCGTTCAACAACTACGTCGACGCGGATGCGGCGCTGCGGGCCGCCTACGACTTCACCGAGCCGGCGGTCGCGATCATCAAGCACGCGAATCCGTGTGGCATCGCGGTCGCCGCGCCGGGCGCCGCCGACGCGATCGCATCGGCGCACGAGCGGGCGCACGCGTGCGACCCGGTCTCGGCCTTCGGCGGCGTGATCGCCGCGAACCGCACCGTCACGCGCGCGATGGCCGAGACGGTGAAGGACATCTTCACCGAGGTCGTCGTCGCGCCCGACTTCGAGCCCGAGGCGCTCGAGCTGCTCACGGCGAAGAAGAACGTGCGCCTCCTGCGCCTGCCGGCGGACTACGCGCGCGAGGGCTCCGAGCTGCGGCAGGTCTCGGGCGGCGTGCTCGTGCAGCAGCCCGACACCTTCGAGGGCTTCTCGTCGCACACGTGGCGGCGGGTCAGCGGCTCGCACGTGCCCGACGCGGTGCTCGCCGACCTCGAGTTCGCGTGGCGTGCCGTGCGCTCGGTGAAGTCGAACGCGATCCTGCTCGCCTCGGGGCTCGCGTCGGTCGGCGTCGGCATGGGCCAGGTGAACCGCGTCGACTCGTGCGCGCTCGCGGTCACGCGCGCGGGCGACCGCGCGGCGGGATCCGTGGCGGCCTCGGACGCGTTCTTCCCCTTCGCGGACGGCCTGCAGGTGCTGCTCGACGCTGGGGTCCGCGCGGTCGTGCAGCCGGGCGGCTCGGTGCGCGACGAGGAGGTCATCGCGGCCGCGAACGCCGCGGGCATCACGATGTACTTCACCGGCGAGCGGCACTTCGCGCACTGACGCAGGGCGGCGCGCGCTAGCCTCGCCCGCATGGCGGGCACGATCGACGACCTCCGGCGCGCCCGCCGCGTCGTGTGCTTCGGCGCGACCGGGTCGGGCAAGTCCACCATGACGGCGGCGCTCGCGACCCGGCTCGGGCTGCCCGCGGTCCACCTCGACGACCTGTGCTGGGATCCCGGCTGGGTCGAGGTGCCGCGGGACGAGCAGCGCGCGCGGGTGCTCCCGATCCTCGAGCGCGACGCGTGGGTCATCGACGCGCTCCGGTCGTCGATCGCCGCGGAGGCGCTCGACCGGGCCGACGCGATCGTCGCGCTCGACTACGAGCGGCGCGTCTCGCTCGCGCGACTCGTCCGCCGCACCGCCCGGCGCATCCGCACGCGCGAGCGCGTGTGCAACGGGAACGTCGAGACGCTGCGGCTCGCCGTCGCGCGCGACTCGGTGATCGTCTGGCACTTCCGCTCGTGGCGGCGCAAGCGCCAGCAGGCGCGAGCGCTGCACGCCGACGCTGCAGCGCCCCCGGTGCTGCTGCTGCGCAGGCCCGACGAGGCGGAGCGACTGCTCGAGGCGCTCGGCCGCGACGGGCGCGAGCGCGAGTCGTTGGGAAACGCCGATCGGCGGTAGACACGCCGCTATGCATCTGCTTAGGATCGAAGGCTGTCCGCGCCACCCAGGTGCGACCGACGCCAGGAGGCTGCCATGAGCACGACGACGACCACCGCGATCGCTGCCGCCCCGGCCCTCCGCGTCCGCCACACGGGCCTCGCAGCCTAGGGCGCAGGGCACGCCCCGCCGCGAGCTCCGCTCGCCCTCGCGTCGCACGCCGACGCCGCTCAACCCCAGCGACCCACCCGTCGCGCCCCACCATCGCCGGCCCACCACGCCTGCGACCGCGAAGGATCCCCTCATGTCCTCGACGTCTCCGGATCAGACCGAGACCAGGCCCATCGGCCACCTCCGCGCGCTCTCGCGCCTGTTGCCGTTCCTCAAGCCCGTCCTGCCGCGCCTCCTGTGGGGCACGGGTGCGGCGCTGCTGTCGGCGCTCCTGAGCCTCGCGACGCCCATCGCGATGCGTGCGCTCGTCGACGGCCCGCTCGCGTCGGGCGATGCCGCCGCGGTCTGGCCGGTCGGCCTCGCGATCCTCGCGCTCGCGCTCGGCGAGGCGCTCTTCGTCTACCTGCGCCGGGTGCTCGTGACGCTGCCGTCGACGAAGGTCGAGGCCTCGATGCGGCGCTCCCTCTACGCGAAGCTGCAGGCGCTGCCCGTCGCGTTCCACGACCGCTGGCAGTCGGGGCAGCTGCTCAGCCGGGCGGTGCAGGACCTCGGCATGATCCGCCGCTTCACGGCCTTCGGCGCACCGCTGCTGGTGGTGAACGCGATCACGCTCGTCGTCGGCATCGGCGTGCTGTTCTTCTGGAGCCCGCTGCTCGCGGGCGTCTTCGTCGTGCTCTCGGCGCCGATCGTCTTCGTCGCGCTGCGCTTCGAGCGCCGCTACTTCAGCGTCTCGCGCGCCGCGCAGGACCAGGCGGGCGACCTCGCCACGACCGTCGAGCAGTCCATCCACGGCATCCGCGTCCTCAAGGCCTTCGGCCGCGGCCGGCACGCGCTCGACGGCTTCACCGACCAGGCGAAGCGCCTGCGCGAGACCGAGATCGACAAGGCCCGCATGGACGGCAGCCTCTGGATGTGGCTCACGATCGTGCCCTACGTGTCGTACGCGGTGTGCCTCTTCCTCGGCGTGTGGCTCGCGGCGAGCGGGCAGATCACGGTCGGCACGCTCTTCGCGTTCTTCGCCGTCGCGATGGTGCTCAACTGGCCGATCGAGTCGATCGGCTTCCTCTTCGCCTTCCTCATCGACGCCTCGAACGCCTCCCGCCGCTTCCACGAGATACTCGACACCGAGAACACGATCGTCGACCCGGCGGAGCCGAAGACGATCGCGGAGCCGAAGGGGCGGCTCGTGTTCGAGGACGTCCACTTCCGCTACCAGGACGCGCAGCCCCACGAGCGCGACCTCGTCGACGGCGCCGACCTCGTGATCGAGCCGGGCGAGACGATGGCGCTCATCGGCGTCACGGGCTCCGGCAAGACGACGCTCACGGCACTGCCGACGCGGCTCTACGACGTGACCGGCGGCCGCGTGCTGCTCGACGGCGTCGACGTGCGCGACCTCACCCTCGAGGAGCTGCGCACCCACATCGCGATGGCCTTCGAGGACGCGACGCTGTTCTCCGCCACGGTGCGCGAGAACGTGCTCATGGGTGCTCCGGATGCGTCCGAGGAGGCCCTCGACCGCGCGCTCGCGATCGCGCAGGCCGACTTCGCGCGCGACCTTCCGGAAGACCTCGACACGCAGATCGGCGAGGAGGGCCTCTCCCTCTCCGGAGGCCAGCGGCAGCGGCTCGCGCTCGCGCGCGCGGTCGCCGCGGACCCCGCGGTGCTCGTGCTCGACGACCCGCTCTCGGCGCTCGACGTCGAGACGGAGGCGCAGGTCGAGGCGGCGCTGCGGCACGTGCTCGAGCGCACGACCGCGCTCATCGTCGCGCACCGCCCGAGCACCGTGCAGCTCGCCGACCGGGTCGCGCTCATGCGCGACGGCCGCATCGTCGACGTCGGCACCCACACCGAGCTGCTCGCCCGCAGCGAGCACTACCGCTTCGTGATCTCGAGCCTCGAGGAGGCCGAGCGCGACAGGACGAGCATCGAGACGATCACCGGCTCGATGCAGGCGATCGACCTCGAGGAGCTCGACTCGCAGACCGAGGAGGTCTCCCGATGACCGTGCAGGGCGTGCAGGGCGAGGACCGCACCGACTACACCAAGGCGGAGTCGAAGGCGATCCGCCTGCGCTCGCGCCGGCTGCTCGGGGCGCTGCTGGAGCCGCACGTGGGCCGTGTCGTGCTCACGCTGCTGTTCGTGCTCGTCGCCGCGGCGGCCAACATCGCGGGCCCGCTGCTCATCGCGTACGGCATCGACGTGGGCCTGCCCGCGATCGTGCAGCGGGACGACTGGATGCCGCTGTGGCTCGCGACGGTCGTCTACGTCGTCGCCGCGATCGCGACGGGCGTGCTCATGTACCTCTACACGGTCGGCATCGCGCGCATCAGCCAGACGGTGCTGTTCGAGCTCCGCCGCAGGCTGTTCGCGCACGCGCAGCGGCTGAGCCTCGAGTTCCACGAGTCGTACACCTCGGGCCGGATCATCGCGCGGCAGACGAGCGACCTCGAGTCGATCCGCGACCTCCTCGACCAGGGCCTCAACGAGCTCGTGCGCGGCGTGCTCATCATGGGCTTCACCGCCGGCGCGATGACGCTGCTCGACCCGCTCTCGGGCCTGATCATCGGCATCGCGCTCATCCCGGCCATCCTGCTGACCCGCTGGTTCCAGATCCGCTCGACCGTGCTGTTCCGCGAGACGCGCACGACGAGCGCCCGCATGATCGTGCACTTCGTCGAGACCATGACCGGCATCCGCGCGGTGAAGGCGTTCCGCAAGGAGTCCGCGAACCAGCGCGAGTTCGACGAGCGGGTCGACGACTACCGCGACGCGAACTACCGCACGATCAACATCTTCGGCATCTACGAGCCGGGGATCATGGTGATCGGCGCGGTCACGATCGCGACGCTCGTGCTCGTCGGCGGCCTCCGCGTCGTCGAGGGATCGATGCAGATCGGCGCGCTGCTCGGCGTCGCGCTGTACGCGCGCAACTTCTTCCAGCCCATCCAGGGCATCGGGATGTTCTTCAACGGCTACCAGTCGGCGTCGGCCGCGCTCGAGAAGATCTCGGGCGTCCTCGAGGAGGAGCCGACGGTGCGCGAGCCCGCCCAGCCGAAGTCGCTGCCCGCCTCGCGCGGCCAGATCGACTTCGACCGCGTCGAGTTCGCCTACGGCAACGGCAAGGTCGTGCTGCCCGACTTCGACCTCCACATCCCCTCGGGCCAGACGATCGCGCTCGTCGGCACGACGGGCGCCGGGAAGTCGACGCTCGCGAAGCTCGTGTCGCGCTTCTACGACCCGACCGCGGGCTCCGTGCAGCTCGACGGCGTCGACCTGCGGGAGCTCTCGAACGACGACCTGCGCCGGGCGGTCGTGATGGTCACGCAGGAGGCGTACCTGTTCTCGGGCACCGTGGCCGACAACATCGCGCTCGGCAAGCCCGGCGCGAGCGACGACGAGATCGAGGCCGCGGCCCGCGCGGTGGGTGCGCACGACTTCATCGAGGCGCTGCCGGACGGCTACGACACCGAAGTGAACAAGCGCGGCGGCCGCGTGAGCGCGGGGCAGCGCCAGCTGCTCTCGTTCGCGCGCGCGTTCCTCGCCGACCCGCGCGTGCTCATCCTCGACGAGGCGACCGCGTCGCTCGACATCCCCTCGGAGCGGCTCGTGCAGGAGGGCCTCACGACGCTGCTCGCCGACCGCACGGCGATCATCATCGCGCACCGGCTCTCGACCGTCGCGATCGCCGACCGGGTGCTCGTCATGGAGCACGGCCGGATCATCGAGGACGGCTCGCCCGCCGAGCTCATCGACCAGGGCGGGAAGTTCGCCTCGCTGCACCGCGCCTGGCGCGAGTCGCTCGTCTAGCCGCGCTGCCGCGCGTCGCCCCGCCGACAGGTGCGCATCCACCACCGGGGTGCCGGTATGCCCGCACCCGGTCGGCGGATGCGCACCTGTCGCGGGGAGGGCCGCTCGGCGAGCGGGGAGGGTCGCTACGGCCGCGTGAACCGGTCGAGCGCGATCGCCTGCCACGGGCCAAGCTCGACCGCCAGGATGCCGCCCGCCACCTCGACGACGGATGCGCACCCCGGCACGACGACGTCGCAGTAGCGGCCGTCGGGCAGGCCGACGGGCACCTCGACGGCAGCCGCCTCGTCGTCGAGCTGCACCGCGAACGCCGCGGTCTCGCCGCGCAGCGACACGAGCACCGACCCGGTCGACGACTGCTCCGTCACCGGCGCGTCGACGACGCGCGTGCGCCACGAGACGAGCTCGAGCATGCCCGGCCAGCGATGCTGGCACACCCACTCGCCGTCGGCCCAGCCTCCCTCGGGGTCCGGCCGCTCGCTCCCCGTGCACGACGCATCCGCCACCGACCCGTCGGCCTCGAGCGCGGGTCCCGCGTCGCGGTCGCTGAACGCGTAGCCCGAGTGGAGGGTCGGCGGGCCGTAGTCGCTCGCGAGCATCACCGCGGTCGCGGCCGCGAACGCGCCGCCGTCGCGGTAGGAGAGGGTCTGTCCGTTCCGCTCGGTGTCGTGGTTCGCGACGAACGTGCGCTGCCCCTGCTCGAGCAGCCCGTAGCCCTCGGGCGAGAGGTCGGCGAGCGCCCGCGCCTGCCCGGCGTCGACGAACGCGCCCACGCGCTCGGCCCAGCCGAACTCCCACACGGTCGAGGAGCCCGTGTACTGCTCGGGCTGCACCGGCTCGCCCGCGCCGCGGATCACCTCGCTGATGACCGGCGTTCCCTCGGGGAGCGCCGCGACGATCGCCGCGACGTCGTCGGGGTCGATGTGCTTGGCCGCGTCGATGCGGAAGCCCGTGACGCCGAGCGAGAGCAGGTCCTCGAGGTAGGCGATGATCGTCGACCGCACGTGCTCGCTCTCGGTGGCGAGGTCAGCGAGGTTCTCGAGCTCGCAGTGCTGGATGACGAACGGCTCGCGGTACGCGTCGATGTCGTCGTCGGGCGTGCGGTCGCAGTCGTGGAAGTCGTCGCGCGCATAGAGCCCGGGGTACTCGTAGTGGGTGAACGCGGTGCCGGCCCAGCCCGTGCCCGACTCGACGCCGGCCATGTGGTTGACCACCGCATCCGCGTACACGTCGACGCCCGCATCGCGGCACGCGGCCGTCATGGCGGCGAACTCGTCGCGGGTGCCGAGCCGCGACTCGACCGCGTAGGAGACGGGCTGGTAGCTCCACCACCACTCGGTGCCATCGGCGCCGTCGAGCCCGGCGGTCGCGCCGTCGACGTGCTCCTGCGGCGGCGAGGTGAGCACCCAGTCGACGCCCGCCTCGCCGAGCACCGCGCACTCGGCGGCGATCGCGTCCCACGACCACTGGAAGAGCGCGACCCCCGCGTCGCGTCGCTCAGGCGGGGCGGATGCGCAGCCCGAGACCGCGAGCACGGCGGCGGCCGTGAGGCACGCGGTCAGGCGGCGCACGGCGGTCGGCCCGCGTCGTCGCTAGAGCGTCTTGCGCCCGATGGCCTCGCCGAACTCGTTCTCGCCGATGATCTCGAAGCCGACGGCCTGGAAGAACTTGCCGGGGCCCAGGTCGCCCTCCTCCCACACCGCGTAGAGGTGGTCGAAGCCGAGGCGCTTCGCCTCCGCCGCGACCTGCTCGACGGTGTAGCTGCCGACGCCGCGCCGCTGCGCCTCGCCCGCGACGTACATGCGCAGGATCGCCGAGCGGTACTCCTCGCGGGCGACCTCGGGGTCGAAGTTGGCCATGACGAAGGCCACCGGCTCGTCGCCGTCGAAGACGACGCGCTGCCATGCGCTCTGCGTGTTGACGAACTCCTCGAGGCGCGTGTTGGCGGCGAGGAAGGCCTCCTGGCCGCGCTTCAGCGTCATGCCGTTGGCCGCGACGATGTTGGCGGCGTTCAGCTCTTCGAGGCGCAGTGTCGTCATGGCGACACCGTACCAGCGAGCGGGTCGGGGCCGGACGGGCGGTGGATGAACGCTCGGCGTCCGCTGGATGACGTCACCCGATGGGCGTGATGCGGATGCGCGCGGCGAGCTCGGCGGGGTCGGCGATGGTGCCGGCCTGGGGCGCGAGCACCGCCGCGGCCGACCACGCCGTGGCGCGCGCGAGCTGCTCCTCGAGGGTCGCGGACTCGGCGATCGCCTGCGCGATGGCGGCGACCGCGGCGTCCCCCGCGCCCGTCGGGTTGCCCTCGAGCACGTGGTCGAGCACCGCGTGCCACGCGCGGCCGTCGGGCAGCACCGCGAGCATCCCCTCGACGTCGAGCGACGCGAACACGGTCCCGGTCCCGAGGGCGGCGAGCCGGCGGGCGGCGTCGAGCGGGTCGCTGCCGCCCATCGCGTCCAGCAGCTCGTGCCGGTTGGGCTTCACGGCGGTCGCGCCCTGCGCCACGGCGCGGCGCAGCTGCTCGCCGCCGACGTCGACGATCGCGGGACGGCCCGCGGCGGTCGCGATGTCGACGACGCTCGCGCAGAAGCCCGCGGGCGTCTGCGGCGGGAGCGAGCCCGATGAGACGATCACGCGCGCGGCGGGCGCCTCGGCGCGCACGATGTCGAGCAGGCGGTCCCAGCTCGCGGCGTCGATCGGCTCGCCGGTCTCGTTGAGGTTGGTGGTGCCGGCCGGGGTGACGATCGCGGTCGTGCGCCGGGTCGGCGCGTCGACCTCGACGAGGCGGTGCGGGATGCCGGAGCGGTCGAGGTCGTGCACGAGCAGCGACTGCACGGGGCCGCCGACCGGCGCGATGACGACGACCGGCTCGTGGTGCTGGTGGAGCACGCGGGCGACGTTCACGCCCTTGCCGCCCGCTCGGGCGAGGCCGGTGGGCACGCGGTGGCTCGAGCCGATGCGCAGGTCGTCGATCGTGTAGGTGATGTCGATCGCCGGGTTCGTCGTGACGCACAGGATGGGCGCGTCAGCGGTGGGTGCGAGGGTCGCGGATGCGTCGGGGGAGCGGGGAGCGTCGGTCGCCATCCGGCCTCCTCATCGGTCGGGTTCGTCCAGCTCAGGGCTCGCTCGATCTTGTCACGCGGGGGATGGCTCGACACGCCGCGAGGGGTTGACCGCTTCGAACACACGTTCGATCATGGAAGGATGGGGATGGCATCGACGAGGCTCGAGCGCCGCACCGGGGAGGAGCGCACAGCGACGATCGAGGCGCTGCGCGAGCGGCTGCGGGGCATGCAGCAGGCCCTGCCGCAGCAGGCGCCGCCGATCGACGAGTCGGCTCCCGCGGGGCTCGACGAGGTCGTGCGCGCGCTGCGCGCGGGAGCCGCCCACAGCATCGAATCCCGCAGCCTCGCGCTCGCGTGCCTGGGGGCGACGCTGCCGCCCGGCGCGTGGGGCGCGATCGTGGGGATGCCCGACCTCGGCATCGAGGCGGCGCGCGACCTGGGCGTGCCCATCGACCGCATCGCGCTCGTGCCGCAGCCGGGTCGCGCCTGGCTCGACGTCGTCGCGAGCCTCGCCGAGGCGATGCCGGTCGTGCTCGCCGCCTCGCCCGGCCGGGTCGCCCCCACCGACGCCGCCCGGCTCGCGGCGCGGCTGCGGCAGGCGTCCTCGACGCTGCTCGTCGTCGG
>NZ_JANQCH010000092.1 GCF_024723325.1 Agrococcus sp. HG114 | reverse complement strand
GCGCCGAGCTCGACCGCTGGTGGGCGGCGATCGAGCGCGGTCGCTCGACCGACGACCTGCCGGCGCTGCGCGTCCCGTCGGACGAGCCGCCGCCGCCGCGCTTCTGGCGCCAGCGGCGGCCCGAGGCCGACGCGCGGCTCAAGCACGCGCGCGCCGCGCTCGCCGAGGTGGCCGAGCAGCTGCAGCTGCCGTCCGAGAACCTGCTCACGCCCGACACGCTCCGGCGCCTCGCGTGGGACCCGATCGAGCCGACCGCCGACGCGGTCGCGCGAGCGCTCCGCGAGCGCGATGCGCGCCCGTGGCAGGTTGCGGCCACCGCACAGAGGATCGCGGCCGCATTTGTAGACGCCGACCAAGCGCCCGCCGACACCTCCGACGGCGCCTCGTAGGAAGCGGCAACCGCCACGAGCGGGCTCGGGCGCGCTTCCTACACTGAGGCCGCAACCACCCAATCAGGAGGCATCGTGGCTGACGACGACGTCGTGTTCGTGGACGGCGTCCGCACCCCGTTCGGGCGCGCGGGCGAGAAGGGCATGTACTGGCAGACGCGGGCGGACGACCTCGCGGTCAAGGCGCTCAGCGGGCTGCTCGAGCGGAACCCGAGCCTGCCGCTCGACCGCATCGACGACGTCGCGGTCGCCGCGACGACGCAGACCGGCGACCAGGGCCTGACGCTCGGCCGCACCGTCGGCATGCTCGCGGGCCTGCCGGTCACGGTGCCCGGCTACGCGATCGACCGCATGTGCGCCGGCGCCATGACGGCGGTGACGACGGTCGCGGGCGGCATCGCGCTCGGCGCGTACGACGTCGCGATCGCCGGCGGCGTCGAGCACATGGGGCGCCACCCCATGGGCCTCGACGCAGACCCGAACCCGCGCTTCGTCGCGGAGCGGCTCGTCTCGATGGACGCGCTCAACATGGGCAAGACGGCGGAGCGCATCCACGACCGCTTCCCGCACCTCACGAAGGAGCGCGCCGACCGCTACGCGATGGCGTCGCAGCACAAGTACGCCGCAGCGCTCGAGGCCGGGCACATCCAGCACGACCTCATCCCGGTCGCGACGCAGACCGCCGAGGGCTGGGGCCTCGCGACCGCCGACGAGGCGCCCCGCCCCGAGACGACGATGGAGGGGCTCGCGGGACTGAAGACCCCCTTCCGCGAGCACGGGCGCGTGACCGCCGGCAACGCATCCGGCCTCAACGACGGCGCGACGATGTCGATCGTCGCCTCCGCGTCGGCCGCGAAGGAGCTCGGCCTCAGCACGAAGATGCGCCTGGTGTCGTTCGCGTTCGCGGGCGTCGACCCCGACATCATGGGCATCGGCCCCGTGCCCTCGACCGAGAAGGCGCTGCGCAAGGCCGGCCTCGGCATCGACGACATCGGGCTGTTCGAGCTCAACGAGGCGTTCGCCGTGCAGGTGCTCGCCTTCACCGACCACTTCGGGCTCGCCGACGACGACGCCCGCGTCAACCCCTGGGGCGGCGCGATCGCGATCGGCCACCCGCTCGCCTCCTCCGGCGTGCGCCTCATGCTGCAGCTCGCGCGGCAGTTCGAGCAGCGCCCCGACGTGCGCTTCGGCATCACCGCGATGTGCGTCGGCCTCGGCCAGGGCGGCACCGTCATCTGGGAGAACCCGCACCACAAGCGCTACGGGAAGGGCATCTGATGGCGGTGCGCGACGAGTTCCCCCGCCTCGCTGCGGCCCGCTTCGACGAGGTCGTCACCCGAAGCCACGTCCGTGACGTCGCGCTCGGCTCGGGCCGCACGCTCGCGCTCATCACGCTCGACAACGGGCGCGACCACACCCGGCCCTCGACGCTCGGCCCCGAGACGCTCTTCGAGCTCGGCGACACCCTCGAGGCGCAGCGCGCCCGGGGCGCCGCCGGCGAGATCGATGCGATCGCCGTCACCGGCAAGCCGTACTTCCTCGCCGCGGGCGTCGACCTGACGAACGTCTCCGAGATCCCCGACCGGGCGACCGCGGCAGAGCTCCCCCGCCTCGGCCACCGCGTGCTCGGGCTGCTGCACGAGGCGCCGGTGCCGACCTTCGTGTTCATCAACGGCCTCGCCCTCGGCGGCGGGCTCGAGATCGGGCTGCACGCCGACTACCGCACGGTCAGCTCGGCCGCGCCCGCGATCGCGCTCCCCGAGGTGTTCCTCGGCCTGATCCCCGGCTGGGGCGGCGCGACGATCCTGCCGAACCTCATCGGCATCGAGCACGCGCTCAAGGTCGTCGTCGAGAACCCGCTCAAGCAGAACCGCATGCTGAAGCCCGCGGAGGCGCTCGAGCTCGGGATCGCCGACGCGATGTTCGGCCCGGCGACGTTCCTCGAGTCGTCGCTGCGCTGGGCCGACGAGGTGCTCGGCGGCCGGAAGGTCGAGCGGCCGCACGCGCCGGGCGTCATCGAGCGCACGGTGAAGTGGCCCATCGCCGTGCGGATCGCGCGCGAGACGCTGCAGAAGCGCATCGGCAGCGTGCCCGCAGCCCCGTACCGCGCGCTCGAGCTGCTCGAGCTCGCGAGGAAGGACGACCGCGCGCTCGGCTTCGCCGCCGAGGACGAGGCGATCACCGACCTCGCCGTCGGCGACCAGTTCGTCGCATCCATCTACGCGTTCAACCTCGTGCAGAAGCGGGCGAAGCGCCCCGCGGGCGCGCCCGACAAGGAGCTCGCGAAGCCCGTGACGAAGGTCGGCATCATCGGCGCCGGCCTCATGGCGAGCCAGTTCGCGCTGCTGTTCGTGCGCCGCCTGCAGGTGCCGGTCGTCATCACCGACCTCGACCAGGCCCGCGTCGACAGCGCGGTCTCGGGCATCCGCGCCGAGATCGGTGCGCTGGCCGACAAGGGCCGCATCTCGACCGACGAGCAGCAGCGGCTCGCGGCGCTCATCTCGGGCACCGTCGACAAGGCCGACTTCGCCGATTGCGACTGGGTCATCGAGGCCGTCTTCGAGGAGCTGTCGGTCAAGCAGCAGGTGTTCGCCGAGGTCGAGCCGCACCTCTCCGAGACGGCGGTGCTCGCGACGAACACGTCGAGCCTGTCGGTCGAGCAGATCGGTGCGAACCTCGCCCACCCGGAGCGCCTCGTCGGCTTCCACTTCTTCAACCCCGTCGCGGTCATGCCGCTCATCGAGGTCGTGCGGACCCCGTCGACCGACGACGCGACCCTCGCGACCGCGATGCGCGTCGCGAAGGACCTGAAGAAGAGCGCCGTCATCACGCGCGACACCCCCGGCTTCGTCGTGAACCGGGTGCTCGCGAAGCTGCTGGGCGAGGCGATGCACGCGGTCGAGCAGGGCACGCCGTTCGAGTCGGTCGTCGAGGCCCAGCGCGGGTTCGGCTTCCCGATGGACCCGTTCGTGCTGCTCGACCTCGTCGGCCTCAAGGTCGGCGCGCACGTGCTCGACACCCACCACGCCGCGTTCCCCGACCGCTTCTTCGAGTCCACGGCGCTGCACGAGCTCGCCGAGGCGGGTGTGCTGCTCGAGAAGGACGCGAAGGGCGAGGCGAAGGGCATCGACAAGCGGGCGCGGAGGATCGTCGCGAAGCACGTGCCGAAGGGCGCGGTGCCGCTGTCGGTCGACGCGCTGCGCCGGCGCATCGAGGACGGCCTCGCGGACGAGATCAAGCGGATGCTCGACGATCGCGTCGTCGAGGCGGCCGAGGACATCGACCTCTGCATGATCCTCGGCGCCGGCTGGCCCTTCCAGATGGGCGGCATCACGCCGTACCTCGACCGGGTCGGCGCCTCCGAGCGCGTGTTCGGCGGCACGTTCCACGAGCCGCGCATCGAGGGCACGAGGGCCTGACCCGCACGCCCCTGCGGCAGACTGGCGGGATGCAGCCGCAGCTCGTCGACGCCCTCGCCCGTGACCTCGCAGCAGCGGGGCACACGGGCGAGGGCATCCGCGCGCTCCTCGGCGACGCCGCCGACGCCGCGCTCGCCCGCTCGGTCGCGGCACCCGCCCGCCGCGCGGCGCTGCGCTCCCCGGGCCCGTCGTCGACGCTGCTCCGCGCGCTCGTGCTCGGCGACACCGTCCCGACGGACGAGCTCGCGGATGCGCTGCCCGCGCTCGGCGTGGAGGGCGCGGTCGCGCTCGGCCTCGTCGAGGTCGCGGGCGACCGCGCGCTGCCGGCCGCGGTCATCCGCCCCTACGCCTTCCAGGATGCGCTCGGCGCCGGCGAGTGGTGGATCGCGAGCGACCTCGACGAGCTCGCCGGCCGCTCGCCGCTCCGCGACGACCACGTGCTCGGCGTGGGCGGTGCCGCGCGCACCCTCGCAGCGCTCCTGCCGCCCGCCGCGGCTCCGGTCGCCGACGCGCTCGACCTCGGCACCGGGTGCGGCGTGATCGCGCTGCACCTGCGGCGCTTCGCGGATCGCGTGGTGGCGACCGACGTCTCCGAGCGCGCGCTGCGCTTCGCCGAGCTCAACGCGCGCCTGAACGGCGTGGACGGCATCGAGACGCGTCTCGGCTCCCTCTTCGAGCCGGTCGAGGGCGAGCGCTTCGACCTCATCGCCTCGAACCCGCCGTTCGTCATCACGCCGCGCGCACCCGGCGTGCCGGCGTTCGAGTACCGCGACGGGGGCCGCACGGGCGACGGTCTCATGGCCGAGGTCGTCCGCGGCCTCGGCGACCACCTCCGCCGCGGCGGCCAGGCGCGCCTGCTCGGGAACTGGGAGACGATCGGCGGCGAGGGCGGCCTCGCCCGGGTCGACGGCTGGGAGCGCAGCGGGCTCGACCTGTGGGCGATCGAGCGCGAGGAGCTCGACCCCGTGCGCTACGCGGAGCTGTGGCTGCGCGACGGCGGCACGCTCCCGCGTGACCCGGCGTTCGCCCCGCTCGCGGGAGCGTGGCTCGACGACTTCGAGGCGCGAGGCGTCCGCGCGATCGGGATGGGCTGGCTCGCGGCCAGGCGGGGCGGCGCGGGTGCGCTCCGGCGCTTCGAGCGGGTGCCGCAGCGCGTCGCGCTCGAGCACGTCGGCGCGCACCTCGCGCGCGCGCTCGACGACGCCGCGTGGCTCGCGGAGACCGACGACGAGGAGCTCGGACTCGCCCGCCTCGTGGTCGCGCCCGACGTGACCGAGGCGCGCCACCAGCTGCCCGGCGCATCCGGCCCGAATGTCATCGAGCTCGTGCAGGGCGGCGGGCTGGAGCGGACGCTGTCGGTCGACACGGCGCTCGCGGCGCTCGTGGGCGCGTGCGACGGCGAGCTGCCGCTCGGCGTGCTCATCGGCGCGATCGCTGCGCTGCTCGAGGTCGACGAGGCGGTGCTCGCAGCCGATCTGCTGCCGCGGGTGCGGGAGCTCGTCGTGACGGGCTTCCTCGCGAGGCTCTGAGCGTCAGCTCTCGAGGAAGGGCTCGCGCGACGCGGCGACGGCGAGCGCGACGCGATTCGCCGCCCCGTACTCCCGCAGCAGCGCGCGCACGTGCGTCTCGACGGTGCGCGGCGAGCGGCCGAGCTCCGCGGCGATCTCGCGGTCGGTCCGGCCGAGCACGAGCAGCCGCAGCACCGCCGCCTGCGCGGGCGTGATCGCCCGCTGGGGCAGCATCCGCGCGCGCAGCCGCTCGAGCGCCTCCCGTCGCGCGCCCTCCCACATCGCGAGCACGCGCAGACCGCGCACGACGTCGGCGCTCGCCGCCGTCGCCGAGCCGGCCCTGAGGCGCAGCCTCGCGCGCAGTCGCAGCGCCGTCGCGCGCTGCCACGCTCCCGCCGGCCCGTCGGCCCATGCGTCGAGCTCGCTCACCCGCTCGGGCTCCAGCCGGCCCGCGGTCGCCTCGAGCACCGCGCGCCACGGCTGCGGCCACCCCTCCCTGACGCCGAGGCACTGCTCGACGAAGGCGAAGACCCGATCGCCCGGAAGGCCGGCTTCGAGCGCGATGAGCGCGGCCCGCAGCGCGAAGTGCGGCAGCTTGCGATGCTGCTCGCGCTCGACGGCGCGCTCGAGCACCCCCAGCGCGGAGTGCATCGACGCGCCCCCGGCAGCGGCATGGACGACAGCGCCCGTCCCCGCCCACAGCCTCGCCCACGCGGCGCTGCGACCGGCACCGGCCGCGCGCGCGAGCGCGCCGAGCTCGCGCGCCTCCGCGCGCATCCCCCGCTCGAGCGCGAGCAGCGCGGCCTCGGTAGCGATGCCCACGCGCTCCCTCGGCACGAGGGCATCGCTCTCGAGCGCGCGCTGCGCCCATTCCCACGCGCGCGGCCAGTCGCCCATCGTCACGGCGGCGGTCACCGCCCGGCGGTCGATCGTGCCGCGCGCGCCGAGCGCGTCGGCGAGCGTGAGCGCCTCGCCGATCGCGAGGAGCGCATCCGCGTGCCCCGGCTCGCCGGGCGCGATGCCGACGCGCTCGAGCACGGCGATGCGCACAGCCAGGCGGTTGTTCACCGCGCGCTCCGCAGTCGGGAGCGATCCCGGGTCGTCGCGGGCGAGCTCGAGCGCGCCCCGCACGGCCTCGTCGAGCAGCGCGACGTCATAGGCGCCGATCCCGTCGCTGATGCGCAGCTCGAGCTCGAGCCTGCGCCGCAGCGCGGGCGGCAGCGCTGCGCCCGCGGTGCCCTCGAGCGCGGCCCACGCCTGCGCGGTCGGGACACGCCCGAAGGTCTCGTGGGTCGCGGCGAGCCGGAACGCTGCGGTGTGCACCTCCACCACGAGCCGCTCCGCCTCGCCCGCCGCGTGCTCGCGCGCCTCCTCGAGCCGACGGATCGCGCCGAGCATGTCGCCGTCGCGCAGCGCGGCGCGCACGCGCTCGACTCTGCTGTGGACGTCCATCGCTCAGGGATACTACTGAGCGTCGGTGACTCCTGTACCCCGCACAGTGGACGCATGTCCCACCGCATGGCGCTCGAGACCCGCGCGCTCACGCGCTCGTTCCGACCGCGCCGCTCGCCCGAGCGCACGGCGCTCGACGGCATCGACCTCGCGCTGCCGACCGGCGGCATCCACGGGCTGCTCGGCCCGAACGGCGCGGGGAAGACGACGCTCTGCCGCATCGTGTCGACGGTGCTGCTGCCGAGCTCCGGCACGGCCCTCGTGCTCGGGCGCGACGTCGTCGACCAGGCGCAGCAGGTGCGCCGGTCGCTCGCGGTCGTCTTCGGCGGCGAGCGCGGGCTGTACACGCGGATCTCCGCGCGGGACAACCTGCTCTTCTGGGGCGCCATGGTCGGCCTCGGGCGCCGCGCGTCCGCGCTGCGCGCCGACGCGGCGCTCGAGGCGGTCGGCCTCGCCGATCGCGCGCGCGACCGCGTGGAGGCCTTCAGCCGCGGCATGCAGCAGCGCCTGCGCCTCGCGAGGGGCCTCATCGGTGACGCCGAGGTGCTGCTGCTCGACGAGCCCACCGTCGGCATGGATCCGGTCTCGGCGCACGGCTTCCGCGATCTCGTGCGCCAGCTCCGCGACGAGGGGCGCACCGTCCTCCTCACGACGCACGACATGGCCGAGGCCCAGGCGGTGTGCGACACGCTGACCTTCCTCGACCACGGGCGCATCATCGCCGCCGGGACCCCGCGCAGCATCACCGAGGCGGTGCGCACGGTGCGCGTGACGGTCGCGGATGCCGCTCCCGAGCACCGGCCCCTGCTCCAGGCCCGCGGATTCGAGACGCGTGACGACGGCACGGCCACTCGGAGCGCCGTCCGAGGGGAGGTGGCCGACCACGTGCGCGCGCTCACCGACGCCGGCATGGTGCAGGTGAGCGTCGTCGCGCCCACGGTCGAGGACGCGTACCTCTCGCTCATCGGCGAGCGCCGGACGGGCCCGTGAGCCCGCGGGTCGCCGCGATCGCGTTCGTCGGGGGCGCACTGCTCCAGCTGCGGCAGATGGGCCGCACGCCCGACTGGTTCCTCGCCTGGTGCACCACCCCGCTCACGACCCTCGCGCTCGTGGCGCTGCTCATGCACGCGGGGCGCCCCGACCTCGCTCCCGCCGCGGTGCTCGCCCCCGTGCTCATGGGGATGTGGTCCGAGTCCCTCTACGTCGGCGGCGAGGTGATCTCCGTCGATCGGCGCGCCGGCCGCATGGACGCTCTGCTCGCCGCCCCTGCGCCCTTCGCGGCGCAGCACCTGGGCCGGATGGCCATGGTGTCGGCGTCGTCGCTCGCGCTCGTGCCGCTCGCGTGGGTCCCGGGGTCGCTGCTCCTCGGCCGCGCGGTGCCCGTCGCGCATCCCGCGCTCTTCGCGGCTGCGCTCCTGCTCACCGCCTTCGCGATGTGCGGGATGGCGACGCTCATGTCATGCGTGTTCGTGCTGGCGCGGAGCGCCAGGACGGTGCAGAACGCCCTCTCGTACCCGTTCTTCGTGCTCGGCGGCGTGCTCGTGCCGGTGAGCCTCCTGCCGGCGTGGGTCGAGCTGCCCTCGTCGCTCTTCTTCCTGTCCTGGAGCGGCGACCTGCTGCGCGACGCGCTCTCGGCGACCGACGTCGAGGCGGCCGGCTGGCGGCTCGCCGCGCTCGCCGGCCTCGCCCTCGGCTGCTGGGCGATCGGGTGCGCGGCGCTCGCACGCACGCTCCGCGTCGCGCGGCGCACCGGCGAGGTCGGCCATGCGTGAGGCGCTCGTCTCCCCGCTCCGGATCGCGGGAGCGGCCACGCGCATCGCCGTCGGCGACCTTCGCGCGGTCTACTCGCCGCTGTCGTGGGGCGTCGGCTGGCTCGGCCGGGTGCTGTCGCAAGTGCTGTTCTTCGCGATCATCGGGCTCCTCCTGCAGGACCCGGACCTGCTGCTGCGGCTCGCGCTCGGGCAGGCGGTGCTGCTGTGCTGGCTCGAGTCCATGCTCTCGGTGCAGTCCACCGGCTGGGAGCGCTCCACCGGTTCGTTCCCGCTGCTCGTGGCCGCGCCGGGCGCGCTGTGGCCGGTCCTCGTCGGCCGGTCGGTGCAGTGGATGGGCTCGGCGCTCGCGACCTCCTCGATCGCACTCTTCGCCCTGTGCACGGCGCTCGGCGTCCGCTGGACGGCCGCGGGCGTCCTCCTTGCGCTCCTGGGGCTCGTCGCGACGGCGCTCGGCGGCTATGCCGTCGGCCTCGCGGTCGGCGCGGCCGTGCTGCACGCGCGACGGTGGCGCAACGTCGTGCCCAACGTGCTGAACGCCGCCCTCGTCGCGACCGCGGGCGTGACGGTGCCGACGGAGTTCTGGCCGCCCGCGGTGCAGTGGGCGGTGCAGGCGCTCCCGCTGCCGCATGCCCTCGCGTTCGTGCGGGGCGCGGCCGCCGGCTCCGCCGATCCCGCCCAGCTGTGCGCCGCGCTCGCGCTCGCGGCCGGCTGGCTCGTCGTCGCGTGCTGCAGCCTCGGCTGGTTCGTGCACGCCGGCCGGCGCGACGGCTCCATCGCCTTCGACGAGTGAGTCAGCGC
>NZ_JANQCH010000091.1 GCF_024723325.1 Agrococcus sp. HG114 | reverse complement strand
CGGCAAAGGAGCCTCCGTGACCGATACGCCCCAGTACAAGCTCGACCCCGCCCCGCAGGGCGAGCACCACTACGCCGGCCCCACCCGCCTCGAGCGCGATTCGCTCGGCGAGCTGCCGGTGCCCGCCGACGCGTACTGGGGCATCCACACCGAGCGGGCGCTCATCAACTTCCCGATCACGGGCCGCTCAATCTCGGTCTACTCCGACCTCGTCAACGCGCTCGCCGTCGTGAAGCAGGCGTGCGCGCGCGCGAACCGCGAGATCGGCGCGCTCGACCCCGACAAGGCCGACCTCATCGACCGCGTGTGCCGGCGCATCCGCGGCGGCGAGCTGCACGACCAGTTCAAGGTCGGCGTCATCCAGGGCGGCGCGGGCACGTCGACGAACATGAACACGAACGAGGTCATCGCGAACGCGTGCCTCGTCGAGCTCGGGCACCCCAAGGGCGCGTACGAGCACTTCCACCCGATCGACGACGTGAACCGCTCCCAGTCGACGAACGACACCTACCCGACCTCGATCAAGGTGGCGATGGCGTTCACGCTGCGCCGCCTGCTCGACGAGCTCGAGCGGCTGGCGGATGCGTTCGACCGCAAGGCGCAGGAGTTCCACGACGTGCTCAAGGTCGGCCGCACGCAGCTGCAGGACGCCGTGCCGATGACGCTCGGCCAGGAGTTCCGCGGCTTCGCGGTGACGCTGCGCGAGGACTACGACCGGCTGTCGGAGACGATCCGCTGGCTCGGCGAGGTCAACCTCGGCGCGACCGCGATCGGCACGGGCATCACGGCCGACCCCCGCTACGCCGAGGCGGCCTCGCGCCACCTCGCCGAGCTCACGGGCCTGCCGATCGTGCCGGCGGCCGACCTCATCGAGGCGACGAGCGACACGGGCGTCTTCATGCTCGTCTCGGGCACGCTCAAGCGCGCGGCCGTGAAGCTCTCGAAGATCTGCAACGACCTGCGGCTCCTCTCGTCGGGCCCGCAGGCCGGCTTCGGCGAGATCTTCCTGCCCGCGAAGCAGGCCGGCTCCTCGATCATGCCCGGCAAGGTCAACCCGGTGATCCCCGAGGTCGTCAACCAGGTCGCGTTCGCCGTGATCGGCTCCGACGCGACGGTGACGGCGGCGTCCGAGGCAGGGCAGCTGCAGCTCAACGCGTTCGAGCCGGTCATCGCCCACTCGATCCTGCAGAGCCTGCACTGGATGACCCAGGCGTGCCTCACCCTGCGCGTCAACTGCGTCGACGGCATCGAGGCCAACCGCGAGCGGCTCGACCTCATGGTCGGCAGCTCGGTGGGCGTCGTGACGGCGCTGACCCCCTACCTCGGCTACGCCGCCTCGGCGCAGCTCGCGAAGGAGGCGCTCACGAGCGACAAGTCGATCGCCGACCTCGTCGTCGAGGGCGGGCTCATGGAGCGCGAGCGCGTCGAGAAGCTGCTCGAGCCCGCGCGGCTGTCGGGCCTGCACCCCGTGACCGAGGCGATCCCCGTCGTGCTCCCGGACGCGTCGCGCTGACCCGGGCGCGCGCTCGGTACGCTCGGCGCGTGAACGCAACGCCGTCGCTGTCGCCGCTGCGGCGGCAGCAGCGCGCCGCTCCCGGGCTCGTGCTGGGGCTCGTCGGCATCGGCGCCCTCGCCCTCGCATCGGTCGCCGTCATCTGGTTCCTCGGCGGTGCGATCGGGAGCCCGCTGCTGGTCGCCGCAGCCGGCGCGATGGCGCTCGTGCCGCTCGGCTTCGTGCTCTGGGCCGTGCTCGCGATCGACCGCTGGGAGCCGGAGCCGCGCGTCGCGCTGTGGTTCGCGGCGCTGTGGGGCGGCGTCGCCGCGGTGCTGCTGACGCTCGCGCTCAACGCGCTCGTGCTCGAGCCGATCGTCGCGCCGCTCCTGCGCACCCAGGAGCAGTACGAGCTCTACGCGACCGTCATCCAGGCGCCGATCACCGAGGAGCTCTGGAAGGGCATCCCGGTCGTCATCCTGTTCCTCTGGTTCCGCAGGACCTTCGACGGACCCGTCGACGGCGTGGTGATCGCCGCGCTGTCGGCGGCAGGGTTCGCGTTCACCGAGAACATCCTGTACTTCGGCACGTCGCTCGCCTCCACCGGCGACGGCACGTTCATCTTCTTCCTCCGCGGCATCATGAGCCCGCTCACCCACGCGCTCTTCACGGCGGTCGGCATCGGGCTCGCGCTGGGGTTCGCGGCGCGGCTGCGCTCGCGGTGGTGGATCCTCCTCGCCGGTCCGGCGGGCTGGCTCGTCTCGGCGTCCCTGCACGCGCTCTGGAACTCCGCGAGCTGGTGGGTGCCCGGCGGCACCGTCGGCTTCTTCGTCTACTACCTGCTCGTGCAGGTGCCGCTGTGCGTGCTCGTCGCCGTCGCGGTGTGGCTGCTGCTGCGGCAGGAGATGCGGCTCACGCGACTGCGCCTCGACGACTACGGGCGCGCCGGCTGGTTCTCGCGCGAGGAGGTCGAGCGGCTCTCGACGAGCGACGGTCGCGCAGCGCTCATGCACTGGGCGAGGGCGAGGGGCCTCCGGCGCTCGATGCGCGACTACATCCACGCCGCGACGCGGCTCGCGAACCATCGCCAGCGCGCGCTCATCGGCCGGGACCGGTCTCGGCACGTCGCGGACGAGGCGACCCTGCTCGCCGACCTCCTCCACCATCGGCGCTCGATGGCGAGCGCGGTGGTCGGGCAGCCCGTGCCCGTCCCGGCGGGTGCGCGGCCGCCTGCGGCGAGCGGCCCGGTGCAGCGCTTCGGAGCCGCGCCCGCTTGGCCGCCCCGCGGGTGACCTGGTAGCCTCGTGAGGTTGCCGTAGACCGGCCGCGGAACGAGAGCGCCCATGCATCCGGCATGAGCACCGCGCTGCGAGGAGAGAGGGGTTTCCACATGAGCCTGAACGCAGAGATCAAGAAGGCGATCATCGACGAGTTCGCCACCCACGAGGGTGACACCGGGAGCCCCGAGGTGCAGGTCGCGATCCTCTCGCGCCGCATCAAGGACCTCACCGAGCACCTCAAGTCGCACAAGCACGACCACCACTCGCGTCGTGGCCTGCTGCTGCTCGTGGGTCAGCGCCGCCGTCTGCTCGGCTACCTGCAGGAGGTCGACATCGAGCGCTACCGCTCGCTGATCGAGCGCCTGGGCCTGCGTCGCTAGCCTTCCTCGCGTTCTGAAGGGCCGCCCCGATCGGGGCGGCCCTTCGTCGTGCTCGACGCGCTCCCGCTCCGGTCCTGCCGTTCCGGGGATGCGTGCGGTAGCCTTGGCGGGACCGCGAGTCGCGGTCGTCGTGCGCCCATTCGCACCCGCTCAGAGCTGGTCGTTGGTGGAGGGCGCCGAAGCAGTCTTCGACGCTCTCCACTGATGACCACTCCGCGCAGGCGAAGCGCACGGCTGACATGTCGTGCCCCCGCTGGGCACAGGAGAGGAGAGGCCCTTCATGGAAGGTCCTGAGATCACATTCGCCGAGGCCGTCATCGACAACGGCCGCTTCGGCACCCGCACCGTCCGCTTCGAGACCGGTCGCCTCGCGCAGCAGGCGCAGGGCTCGGCGGTCGCGTACATCGACGACGAGACGATGCTGCTGAGCGCCACGAGCGTCTCGAAGCACCCCAAGGACTCGTTCGACTTCTTCCCGCTCACGGTCGACGTCGAGGAGCGCATGTACGCCGCGGGCCGCATCCCCGGCTCGTTCTTCCGCCGCGAGGGCCGTCCCTCGACCGAGGCGATCCTCACGTGCCGCCTCATCGACCGGCCGCTGCGCCCCTCGTTCGTCGAGGGCCTCCGCAACGAGGTGCAGGTCGTCGTGACCGTGCTGTCCATCGAGCCCGACGAGCTCTACGACGTCCTCGCGATCAACGCGGCCTCGATGTCGACGCAGCTCTCGGGCCTGCCGTTCGACGGGCCGATCGGCGGCGTGCGGGTCGCGCTCATCGACGGCCAGTGGGTCGCGTTCCCCAAGCACTCGCAGCTCGCCGACGCCGTGTTCGACATGGTCGTGGCCGGCCGCGTCGTCACCGACGCGCAGGGCGTCGAGGACGTCGCGATCATGATGGTCGAGGCCGAGGCGACCGACAACTCGTGGAACCTGATCGCCGGCGGCGCCCAGAAGCCCACCGAGGAGATCGTCGCGCAGGGCCTCGAGGCCGCGAAGCCCTTCATCAAGCAGCTCGTCGCCGCGCAGGAGGAGGTCGCGAAGACCGCCGCGAAGGAGACGCAGCAGTACCCGCTGTTCCCGCCCTATTCGGAGGAGGCGCTCGTCGCCGTCCGCGAGCTCGCCCTCGACCGCCTGGGCGAGGTGTACCGCATCGCCGACAAGCTCGAGCGCAACGCCGCGGACGACGCGCTCAAGGAGCAGGTCAAGCAGCAGATCAACGAGCGCATCGAGCGCGGCGAGCTCGACGCCGTCGTCGCGACGCAGGTCTCGGGCGCCTACAAGGCCGTCACGAAGGAGGTCGTCCGCGGGCGCATCCTGACCGACGGCGTGCGCATCGACGGCCGCGGCGCCGCCGACATCCGGCCGCTCGACGCCGAGGTCGCGGTCGTGCCGCGCGTGCACGGCTCCGCGATCTTCCAGCGCGGCGAGACGCAGATCATGGGCATCACGACGCTCAACATGCTCAAGATGGAGCAGCAGATCGACTCGCTCAGCCCCGAGACGACGAAGCGCTACATGCACAACTACAACTTCCCGCCGTACTCGACGGGCGAGACGGGCCGCGTCGGCAGCCCGAAGCGCCGCGAGATCGGTCACGGCGCGCTCGCCGAGCGGGCGCTCGTGCCGGTGCTGCCGAGCCGCGAGGAGTTCCCCTACGCGATCCGCCAGGTCTCCGAGGCGCTCGGCTCGAACGGCTCGACGTCGATGGGCTCCGTGTGCGCCTCGACGCTCTCGCTGCTCAACGCCGGCGTGCCGCTCAAGGCGCCGGTCGCGGGCATCGCGATGGGCCTCGTGACCGACGAGGTCGACGGCGAGACCCGCTACGCGGCGCTCACCGACATCCTCGGCGCCGAGGACGCGCTCGGCGACATGGACTTCAAGGTCGCGGGCACCCCCGAGTTCATCACGGCCATCCAGCTCGACACGAAGCTCTCGGGCATCCCCGCGTCGGTGCTGGCCGGGGCGCTCACGCAGGCGAAGGAGGCGCGCACCAAGATCCTCGAGGTCCTGAACGCCGCCATCGACGCGCCCGACGAGATGGCGCCGACGGCGCCCCGCGTCATCAGCGTGCAGATCCCGGTCGACAAGATCGGCGAGCTCATCGGCCCCAAGGGCAAGACGATCAACCAGATCCAGGACGACACGGGCGCCCAGATCTCGATCGAGGACTCCGGCACCGTCTACATCGGCGCGGTCGACGGCCCCTCGGCCGAGGCGGCGCGCGCCGCGGTCAACGCGATCGCGAACCCGCTGAACCCCGAGGTCGGCGAGCGCTACCTCGGCACGGTCGTCAAGACCGCGTCGTTCGGCGCGTTCGTGTCGCTGCTGCCCGGCCGCGACGGCCTGCTGCACGTGACGGCCATGCGTCCGCTCAACGGCGGCAAGCGCATCGAGAACGTCGAGGACGTGGTCTCGATCGGGCAGAAGATCCAGGTGGAGATCACGAAGATCGACGACCGCGGCAAGCTCTCGCTCGAGCTCGTCGACGACTCGGAGCCCGTGGCCCCGGTCGCGGCGAAGAGCGACGACGCGGAGTCGTCGGTCTCCTCGGTCTCGGCCGAGTAGCCCGCTCATGACGGAGCCCCCGCCCCTCGCCGGGCGGGGGCTCCGTCGTCTCCCCTCGTAGACTGGACCGATGCCTGCCGTCCCGCTCCCGCTCGACGTCCCAGAGATCGCCATCGCCGCCGCGGGCGGCGCCGTCGTGCGCCGGAGCGTGCTGCCGAGCGGCGTGCGCGTGCTCACCGAGCACATGCCGGGCGCGGTGAGCGCGACCGTCGGCTACTGGGTGCCGGTGGGCTCCCGCGACGAGTCGGGCGACGCGCGCGGGTCCACGCACTTCCTCGAGCACCTGCTGTTCAAGGGCACCCCGACCCGCACCGCCTTCGACATCGCCGTCGCGTTCGACGAGGTGGGCGGCGAGCACAACGCGGTGACCGCGAAGGAGCACACCTGCTACTACGCGAAGGTGCGGGACGTCGACCTGCCGATGGCGATCGACGTGCTCGCCGACATGCTCACCTCGTCGCTGCTGGACCCCGACGAGTTCGAGCACGAGCGCGAGGTCATCCTCGAGGAGCTCGCGATGGCCGACGACGACCCCGCCGACGTCGCGGGGGAGCGGCTGAGCGAGCTCGTGCACGGGGACGAGACGCCCCTCGGTCGCCCGATCGGCGGCACCCCCGAGTCCATCCGCGCGGTCTCGCGCGATCGCGTGGCAGAGCACTACGCCGAGCACTACGGCCCGAGCGACCTCGTCGTGACGATCGCGGGGGCCGTCGACCACGACATCGCCGTCGAGCAGCTGCAGGTCGCGCTCGAGCGCTACGGGTGGTCGCTCGGCGCGGGGTCGCCGCAGGAGCGCCGCAGCACCTCGCCGCGTCCGGCAGGCCCCGGAGGGCTCACGGTGGTCGCGCGACCGCTCGAGCAGGTGAACCTCATGATCGGCATGCCGGGCCTCATCGCCTCCGACCCCCGGCGGAGCACGATGGCGGTGCTGAACGCGGTGCTCGGGGCGGGCATGTCGTCGCGCCTGTTCCAGGAGATCCGGGAGAAGCGCGGCCTCGCCTACTCGGTCTACTCCTGGGCCTCGGGCTACGCGGACGCGGGCGTCGTCGGGCTCGCGGCCGCGTGCGCGCCGCGGAAGACGCTCGAGGTGGCCTCGCTCATGCTCGGCGAGCTCGAGCGGCTCGCCGAGGGCGTGACCGAGGAGGAGCTGCGACGCGCGAAGGGGCAGCTCGCCGGCGGGTCGGCGCTCGCGCTCGAGGACACCGACACGCGCATGTCGCGGCTCGGCCGCGCCGAGCTGACGCTCGGCGAGTTCCTCGACATCGACGCGACGCTCGAGCGGATCGGCGCCGTGACCGATGCCGAGGTGCGCTCGCTGGCGACGGAGCTCGCCGCGGGCCCCCGCTCGATCGCCGCCGTCGGGAAGGTGCCCGACGGGCTCGGCGCGCTCGTCGCGTCGGCCGCTCCCGCTACGGTGGAAGCGGCGGCACCGACCGCCGGCTGAACCGACCGGAGCGGGGGCGCATCGCTGCGCCCTCGTGCGACATCGGCGCCTCGCTGCGCCCGCGGAGGGAACCACATGGCGCACCTGCTCTACCTCGTCCGGCACGGGGAGCAGCTGGACGCCGAGCATGGCGTCGAGGACGGCCGGCTCTCGGCACGGGGTGTCCGGCAGGCGCACGCGATCGCGCAGCGGCTCTCCGGCGTCGTGTTCGACCACGCGTGGACCTCGCCGCTGCAGCGCGCGACCGAGACGGCGGCGATCATGCAGGAGCGGCTGCCCGCGGTCGAGTTCCAGAAGTCCGCACTGCTGCTCGACTGCGTGCCGTCCGGGCTCGAGGCCGACACGCCCGTCGGCTTCCACGGCTTCCTCAAGGGCTTCCGGCCCGCCGAGGTCGAGGCGGGAGCCGCCCAGATGCAGGACGCCGCAGCCCAGTGGCTGCGCCCCTCGCGCGGCGACGTCAACGAGCTGCTCGTGACCCACAACTTCGTGATCGGCTGGTTCGTGCGCGAGGTGATGCAGGCGCCGGCGTGGCAGTGGATGGCGCTCAACCAGGCGAACTGCGGACTGACGATCCTGCGGCGCCGCACCGGCAAGCCGCCGCAGCTGCTCGTGCACAACGACCTCGGGCACCTCCCGCCGGAGGACCGCACGGGCCTCCCGCTCCCGCAGCCCTACTGATCGGCGGCGAGCGGCTTCCGGAACCAGGTCGTCGCGTTCGGGTTGTCGTTGTAGGGCGGGACCGACTCGTAGCCGCGCGTCGTGTAGAGCCGGTTCGCGGGCTCGAGCGCCGCGTTCGTGTCGAGCACGACCTCGGTCGCGCCGAGCTCGCCCGCGCGCGCCTCGAGCGCGGCGAGGAGCGCCGCGCCCGTGCCGCGGCCTCGACCGACGGGGGAGACGTACAGGTGCTTGACCTCGAACCGCGTGGGCGAGAGGCGCCGGAGCGCGCCGCACCCGATCGGCTCGCCGCCGTCCCACGCGACGAGGAACGCGCCGTCGGGCTCGCGGAGCGTCGCGGGATCGGCCGGCTTCGGCGTGTACTGCCCGCCGACGAACGTGATGGCGCGGTCGGCGAAGTACGCCCGCAGCAGCGACTGGGCGAGCTCGGACGCGGGATCCTCGATGGCGATGACGGCGGTCACCCGCCCACTGTACGGGCGGATGCGACGGCTCCCGCGCCGTAGGCTGGAGGGCATGGCAGGCACGAGGCGCATCGGCATCGCGGGCGCGACCGGCAGGCTGGGCTCGCTCGCGCTGCGGCTCGCCCACGAGGCGCACGACCTCGAGCCCGTCGAGCTCGACGTGCGCGAGGGGCTCGACCTCGACGGGCTCGACACGGTCTTCGACGCGACGATCCTCGCCGCGAGCCAGCAGCTCGTCGAGGCGGCGGCGGCCGCCCGCGTGCCCGTCGTCGTCGCGACGAGCGGATGGAGCGAGGAGCGCATCGCCGTGCTCCGCGCCCGCGGCGCCGACCGCATCCGCATCGTCCCGAACTTCTCGCTCGGGAGCGTGCTCGAGACGCACCTCGCGACGATCGCCG
This sequence comes from Agrococcus sp. HG114, assembly GCF_024723325.1. GTDB lineage: Bacteria > Actinomycetota > Actinomycetes > Actinomycetales > Microbacteriaceae > Agrococcus. The sequence goes on along the minus strand of NZ_JANQCH010000091.1, from coordinate 643 downwards.
CGCGCCACTTCACCGCGGTCGAGGTCGTCGAGGCGCACCACGACCGCAAGCGCGACGCCCCGAGCGGCACCGCGACCCGCACGGCCGAGGCGATCGGCGCGGTGCGCGGCTTCGTCCCCGCGACCCCGGACGAGCCGGGGCGCGGCACCGTGATCTCCGGGGTGCCGGTGCACGCGCTGCGGCTGCCCGGGGTCGTCGCGCGGCAGGAGGTCATCTTCGGCGGCGTCGGCGAGACCCTCACGATCCGCCACGACACGACCTCGAGCGACTCGTACGCCGCGGGCATCCTGCTCGCGCTGCGCGCGGAGGCGCAGCCCGGCGTCACCGTCGGCATCGGCGACCTGCTGGGCCTGTCGTGACCGACCGGCCGGCGGCGCGCATCGGGCTGCGCAAGGGGCTCGCGCTCGGCATGGCCGCGGTGCTCGCGCTCTACGTCGTCCTCGCCGGCTCGCGCGCGGTGCAGTTCATCGCGACCGGGGAGCCGGTCGCGATCGCCGTCGGCATCGCGCTCGTCGTGTTCTTCGTCGTCGGAGCATGGGCGCTCGTGCGCGAGGTCCTCTTCGGCATGCAGCTCGACCGCGCCGTGCGCGAGCTCGCGGCCGCCGGCGGCATGCCCGCGCCGCTGCCCGCGACGCCGTCGGGC
>NZ_JANQCH010000090.1 GCF_024723325.1 Agrococcus sp. HG114 | reverse complement strand
CGCGTGAGCGGCGCGCGCGAGCCGCGCGAGGAGCGGCCGGGCGACGCGTGGATCGTCGCGGCGCTGTTCGCGCTCGCGTTCGGCTACGACACCGTCGAGGCGGTCACGAACCTGCAGCAGCTGCCGCTGCTCTACACCGGCCTCGACATCGCCGGCGCGACGCCGTGGTGGCTCCTCGTCGCCGGCATCGCGCTGCCCGCGATCCTCTTCGTCGCGGCGCTGTGGGTCGGGCGGCGGATGCGCCTCGTAGGGAAGGCGGGGATCCTGCTCGTCGCGCTCGCGGTGAGCGCGCAGGCGAGCCTGCTCGCCGAGCAGCTCGCGCGCCAGGTCGCGGTCTCGGCGCTCGGCGGCTGACCGCCGCTGCGGGCTCCGCTCAGATCACCGCGACGAGCACGAGCGCGGCGAGCACCGCCTGCCCGATCGCGCGGCGACCGATCGGCACGGCAGCGGCGCCGAAGCGCTCGGGCTCCCGCGCCGCCTGCACGTTGGCGGGGAACACCGCGATGAGCAGCGCGATGAGCCCGAGCCCCGCGACGAAGCGCACGATCCACCACGGGGTCAGCAGCGCGAGCCCCCCGACGACCTCGGCGACGCCCGAGACCGTCACGAGCGCCGGCGCCCAGCGGCGCTCGGGGCCGGCGAGGCCGGCGGGGATCATCGCCGCCATCGCGCGCCGCACGCGCGGCACGAAGTGGGTGATGCCCATGCCGACGAAGACGAGGGCGAGGATGATGCGCAGCACGAGCTGCACGAGAGCGAAGGCGTCCATCCCCTCCATCCTCCCGCACTGCGCGCTGGAGCTGGAGCGGAGGCCCTTTCGGGCCTCCGCCGCGACGCCAGCGCCGACGCCCGTCCCGGGCGTCGGACGGCGCCGCGCACGCGCGCTGGGGCTGAGGACGGGTCTCGTGCGGGCCTCCGCCGCGACGCCGGCGCCGACGCCCGTCCCGGGCGTCGGACGGCGGCACGTCCCGCTCGGTAGGCTGGGCCCGGCACGACGACGTGCTGCCCGCAACCCTCCCTGTGCAAGGAGCCCCGCATGTCCAAGCCCGTCGTCCTGATCGCCGAGGAGCTCTCGGCCGCGACCGTCGATGCCCTCGGGCCCGACTTCGAGATCCGCCACGTCGACGGCACCGACCGGGAAGCGCTCTTCGCGGCGCTCGCCGACGCATCCGCCGTGCTCGTGCGCAGCGCCACCCGCATCGACGCCGAGGCGCTCGCGCACGCGCCGCGCCTCAAGGTCATCGCCCGCGCGGGCGTCGGCCTCGACAACGTCGAGATCCCCGCGGCGACGAAGGCCGGAGTCATGGTCGTCAACGCCCCCACGTCGAACATCGTCTCGGCCGCGGAGCTCGCGATCGCGCACCTGCTCGGCCTCGCCCGGCACATCCCGGCGGCGGATGCGTCGCTCAAGCGGGGCGAGTGGAAGCGGTCGGCGTTCACGGGCGTCGAGCTCTACGAGAAGACCGTCGGCATCGTCGGGCTCGGCCGGATCGGCGTGCTCGTCGCCGAGCGGCTCGCGGCGTTCGGCACGAAGCTCATCGCGTACGACCCCTTCGTGAGCCCCGCGCGCGCCGCGCAGCTCGGGGTCGAGCTGCGCTCGCTGCCCGAGCTCATGGCCGAGAGCGACTTCATCACGATCCACATCCCGCGCACGCCCGAGACGGTCGGGCTCATCGGCGCGGAGGAGCTCGCGCTCGCGAAGCCGACGCTGCGCATCGTGAACGCGTCGCGCGGCGGCATCATCGACGAGGCCGCGCTCGCCGAGGCGCTGCGCGCCGGCACGATCGCGGGCGCCGGCATCGACGTCTTCGTCTCGGAGCCGCCGAAGGACGACGCCCTCACGAGCGCCCCGAACATCCAGGTCACCCCGCACCTCGGCGCCTCGACCGACGAGGCGCAGGAGAAGGCGGGCGTCGCGGTGGCGCGGTCGGTGCGGCTCGCCCTTGCGGGAGACCTCGTGCCGGATGCCGTGAACGTCGCAGGCGGGGTCATCGACGAGTACGTGCGCCCCGGCATCGCGCTCGCCGAGCGGCTCGGGCAGTTCGCCGCCGGCCTCGCGGCGGGCCCCGTCGAGGCGGTCGACGTCGCGGTGCACGGCGAGCTCGCGGGCTACGACGTCAAGGTGCTGCGGCTCGCGGCCCTCAAGGGCTTCTTCTCGTCGATCGTGAGCGAGCAGGTGACGTTCGTGAACGCGCCCGTCATCGCCGAGTCGCGGGGCGTCACGAGCGAGCTGTCGGCCGACGAGCGCAGCGACGAGTACCGCAACGTCGTCGAGGTGGTCGCGGCGTGCAGCGACGGCCGCCGCGTGAGCGTCGAGGGCACGCTCACCGGGCCCAAGCAGGTCGAGAAGATCGTCGGCGTGAACGGCCAGTCGGTCGAGGTGCCGATGGCCGAGCACTTCGTCGTGATGGAGTACGAGGACCGCCCGGGCATCGTCGCGGCCTACGGCGCCGCGTTCGGCGAGGCGAGCATCAACATCGCCGGCATGCAGATCGCCCGCACGCGCGCCGGCGGGGACGCCCTCTCGATCATCACGATCGACCAGCCCGCGCCCGAGGCGCTCGTCGAGGAGCTGGGGCGCTCGATCGCCGCGAAGACGATCCGGCACATCGAGATCCGCGAGCTCTGATGCGCGCGGGCGGGGCGCGCTAGCGTCCTGCCATGGACACCACCGCATCCGCTCGCATCGTGCTCGTGCCCGGCTTCTGGCTCGGCGCGTGGGCGTGGGACGAGGTCGCGCCGCTCCTGCGCGAGCAGGGCCACGACGTCGTCGCCATCACGCTGCCCGGCCTCGAGCCGGAGCACCCCGCGCGCGGCGAGGTCACGCTCGACGACCAGGTCGCGGCGATCGAGGCGGCCATCGGCGACGGCCCGGTCGTGCTCGTCGCCCACAGCGGCGCCGCACTCCCCGCGACCATCGCGATCGACCGGAACGTCGACCGCGTCGTGCGCTCGGTGTGGGTCGACACCGTCCCCGCCGTCGACGGCGCGGTCATGGACGCCTCGTTCGAGGGCGACGAGCTGCCGCTCGAGGCCGCGTGGGACGACGAGATGGCGCAGGGCTCGATGCGGGGCCTCTCGGACGAGCAGCTCGAGGAGCTCCGGACGCGGGCCGTGCCGGAGCCGGCAGGAGCGGTGCGCGGCGCCGCCGAGCTGCGCGACGAGCGCCGGCTCGACGTGCCGGCCACGATCATCTGCACCGCGTTCTCGGCCGACGAGTACCGCGCGTTCTCCGATCAGGGCGTGCCGTTCCTCGCCGGCATCCTCAAGCACCGCGCGCTCACGCTCGTCGACCTGCCCACCGGGCACTGGCCGATGTGGTCGGAGCCGCAGCGCCTCGCCGAGCTCATCGGCGAAGCGGCAGCCGGGGCCTGATCCGCGTCAGTCGTCGGTCGGCAGCAGCACCCACACGCTCGCGCCGCCGAGCCGGGCCTCCTCGATGCCGATGCGGCCGCCGTGCGCCTGCACGATGCGCCGGCACGTCGAGAGACCGATGCCGAGCCCGGCCACGCGCGGATCCGCGCGGTCGCCGCGCTGCATGAGCCCGAAGACGCGCTCGCGCTCCTCGAGCGGCACCCCCGGCCCGTCGTCGTCGACCGTGATCCGCCACGCTCCCGGGATCCGCGCGGCGCGCACCTCGACGCGCGGAGCGCGGCCGTCGGCGCTCGCGAACTTCACCGCGTTCGCGAGCAGGTTCTGGAGCAGCGCGCACAGGAGCGTCGCGTCGCCCTCGACCACCGGCAGCTCGCCGAGGTCGACCACGGCACCCGTCGCCGCCAGCTGCGCCTCCAGGTCTGCGACCGCCGCGCGCGCGGCGTCGGCGAGCGAGACGGGCTCGCGCCGAGCGCTGCCGCCGATGCGCGCGAAGTCGAGCAGATCCTCGACGAGCGCGGCCATGCGGTCGGCGGCCGACTCGGCGCGCGCGAGCGCCGCCGACGCGTGCGGCGCCGCGGCGAGCTCGGGGGAGTCCGCCGCGAGCTCGAGGTAGCCGGAGAGCGCGGTGAGCGGATTGCGCAGGTCATGGCTCACCTGCCCCGCGAACTGGGCGAGCTGCTCGTTCGAGCGGCGGAGCTCTCGCGTGAGGCGTCGCAGCTCGAGCACGTCGACGACCTGCTCGGCGAGCAGCGCGAGCGTGCGGGTCTCGTGCTCGGCGAGCTCGCGCACCTCGTCGTCGAAGACGCACAGGCTGCCGATCGGCAGGCCGTGCGGGGTGCGCAGGGGCGTGGATGCGTAGAAGCGCACATCGGCGATCTCACCGGTGACGAAGGGGTTGCGCGCGAACCGCGGGTCGGCGCGGGCGTCGGCGATCACCGTCTGGCCGGGCTGCTGGAACACCCGGTCGCACATCGAGTCCTCCCGCGCGCACACGCTCGGCTCGAAGCCGACCGCAGCGACCTGGTGCTGATGGCGGTCGTCGACGATGTTGAGCACCGCGCGCGGCACGCCGCACACCGAGGCGGCGAGCGCGGTGAGGCCCTCGAGGGCGTGGCCGGGCGCCTCGCGCAGCACTCCGTACTCGGCGATCGCCGCGCTGCGAGCGGCATCCTGGGCGTTCGGCACGCAGCTCCTCCCGTGTCGGGGCCGGTGTCGGCCCTGCTCGCAGCCATTCTGGCCGTTCGCCGCACGACTCGGGGGCGCGGCCGCGGCCGCGCCCCCGAGGGTGGGTGGGAATGCTCAGAGGACGTCGTCGCGACGCTCGGTCCGCTCGACACGGGTGCCGGTCTCGGGGTCGATGCGCGAGCGCGACACCTGGCTCGTGCGACCCGCGCGGGCCGCCATGATGATGCCGAAGAGGGTCACGAGCGCGCCCGCGCCGAGGAGGATGTAGCCGATCAGGGTCCAGTTCGCGCCCTCGACCTGCCACAGGGCGGGCACCGCCCACGCGATGATCGCGCCGACGGCCATGAGGAAGATGCCGAAGCCGATGCTCAAGGTGCTCTCCGTTCGTCTCGGCGGCCAGGGACCAGGCCGCCTGTTCGCCGGAATGTACTGCGCGAACCTGCGAGCGCAGTGGGGGATTCGCGGCGCGGCTAGGCTGGGATCGAGGCCCGCGCCGGTGCGGAGCCCGTCGACGCGCACCTGGCGTGCGCCAGGGAGGAACTGTGGAGCAGCTGCGCCTCGCGGTCATCGCGGGAGACGGCATCGGGCGCGAGGTCACGCTCGAGGCGCGCAAGGCCATGCGAGCGGCGCTCGAGGGCGTCGAGCTCGTCGAGACCGAGTACGAGCTCGGCGCCGCGCACTACCTCGCCACGGGCGAGGTGCTCGACGACGCGACGCTCGCGTCGCTCGCGCAGCACGACGCGATCCTGCTCGGGGCGATCGGAGGCGACCCCGCCGACCCGCGCCTCGCCGGGGGCATCGTCGAGCGCGGGCTCCTGCTGCGGCTCCGCTTCGCCTTCGACCACCACGTCAACCTGCGGCCCACGCGGCTGCACCCGAAGATCGGGAGCCCGCTCAAGGATCCCGGCGACATCGACTTCGTCGTCGTGCGCGAGGGCACCGAGGGGCCGTACGTCGGCAACGGCGGCGCGATCCGCGTCGGCACCGAGCACGAGGTCGCGAACGAGACGAGCGTGAACACGGCGTTCGGCGTCGAGCGGGTCGTGCGCTTCGCGTTCGAGCTCGCCGAGCAGCGCCGCCGCCGCCTGACGCTCGTGCACAAGAAGAACGTGCTCGTGCACGCGGGCGGTCTGTGGCAGCGCATCGTCGACGAGGTGGGCGCCGCCCACCCCGACGTCGCCGTCGACTACCTCCACGTCGACGCGGCGACCATCTTCCTCGTCGACGACCCGAGCCGCTTCGACGTGATCGTGACCGACAACCTGTTCGGCGACATCATCACCGATCTCGCCGGCGCCGTCGGCGGAGGCATCGGCCTCGCCGCGTCCGGCAACCTCAACCCGGCCGGCACGTTCCCGAGCATGTTCGAGCCGGTGCACGGCTCCGCGCCCGACATCGCCGGGCGCGGCATCGCCGACCCCACCGCCGCGATCCTCTCGGCCGCCCTCCTCCTCGAGCACTCGGGCCTGCCCGAGGCGGCCCTGCGCATCCGCGACGCCGTGGACGCCGACATCGACGCCCGCGACGGGCGCCCGCGCAGCACGAGCGAGGTCGGCGACGCGATCGCCGAGCGCATCGGCGCGCGCGCCGCCGCCAGCACCACAGCGAAGGAGCACGCATGACCCTCGAGTTCACGCTCACGCGCAACCCCAGCCCCGTCGACGAGCGCACGCGCGAAGCCGTGCTCGCCGATCCCGGCTTCGGCCGCCACTTCACCGACCACATGGTCTCGATCGACTGGACCGCCGAGGGCGGCTGGGCCGACGCGCGCGTCGAGCCCTACGGCCCGCTGCAGATGGATCCCGCCTCGGCGGTGCTGCACTACGGCCAGGAGATCTTCGAGGGGATGAAGGCCTACCGGCGCGAGGACGGCTCGGTGTGGCTGTTCCGCCCCGAGGAGAACGCGACGCGCATGCAGCGCTCCGCCGCCCGCCTCGCGCTGCCCGAGCTGCCGGTCGAGCTCTTCATCGAGGCGGTGCGCCAGCTCGTGCAGGTCGACGAGGCATGGGTGCCGTCGGGCGGCGAGAACTCGCTCTACCTGCGGCCGTTCATGATCGCGAACGAGGTCTTCCTCGGGGTGCGGGCCGCGCAGACCGTGCGCTTCATGGTGATCGCGAGCCCGGCGGGCCCGTACTTCGCGGGTGGCGTGAAGCCCGTCTCCATCTGGCTCTCGACCGAGTACAACCGTGCCGGCAAGGGCGGCACCGGCGCCGCGAAGTGCGGCGGCAACTACGCCGCGAGCCTGCTGCCGACGCAGCAGGCGGCGGCGAACGGATGCGCGCAGGTGCTGTTCCTGAACGAGGCGGGCAGCGACCTCGAGGAGCTCGGCGGCATGAACGTCGTGCTCGTGCGCTCCGACGGCACGCTCATCACCCCGGAGTCCGACTCGATCCTCGACGGCGTGACCCGCAACTCGCTCCTGCAGCTCGCGGCCGACGCGGGCCACCGGGTGGAGCGCAGGCACGTCACGCTCGCCGAGTGGCGCGACGGCGTCGCCGACGGCTCGATCACCGAGGCGTTCGCGTGCGGCACCGCCGCGGTGCTCACGCCGATCGCGGCGCTCAAGAGCCCGACGGAGACGATCGGCGACCCCGACGCGCCTGCCGGCCCGGTGGCGCTCGCGCTGCGCAAGCAGCTCACCGACATCCAGTACGGGCGCGCCGCGGACCCGCACGGCTGGATGGTGCAGATCACCGAGGCGCGCTGATGCGCGTCGCGCGCTTCGCGCACGGCGAGCGCATCGGCTACGGGGTCGTCGACGACGACGCCCTCGTCGAGCTCGTCGGCGACCCGATCATCGCCGGCTTCGACACGACGGGCGAGCGGGTGCCGCTCGCCGAGGCGCGGCTGCTCGCGCCCGTGATCCCGCGGTCGAAGGTCGTGGCAGTCGGCCGCAACTACGCGAAGCACGCGGCCGAGCTCGGCAACGACGTGCCGAGCGAGCCGCTCGTGTTCCTGAAGCCCAACACGTCCGTGATCGGCCCGAACGACGCGATCGTGCTGCCGCCCGAGTCGGAGGACGTGCAGTTCGAGGGCGAGATCGCGCTCGTCATCGGCCGCGTCGCACGACGCCTGACGCGCGCGAACGCGCTCCACGCGGTCTTCGGCGTCACGGTCGCGAACGACGTGACCGCGCGCGACCTGCAGCGCCGCGAGCCGCAGTGGGCCAGGGCGAAGGGCTTCGACACGTTCTGCCCGCTGGGGCCGGCGATCGAGACGGAGCCCGACTACGCGGCCCTCCGCGTCATCACGCGCGTCGACGGCGAGGTCCACCAGGACGGCGTCTCGAGCGACTGGATCTTCGACGCGCCGACCGTGCTCGAGTGGATCACGGCCTCGATGACGCTGCTGCCCGGCGACGTCCTGCTCATGGGGACGCCCGAGGGCGTCGGGCCGATCCGCGCCGGCCAGACGGTCGAGGTCGAGGTGCCGGGCGTCGGCACCCTCCGCAACCCGGTGGTCGCGCAGGCGATCGCGGGCTGAGCCGCTCCCGGCTGGCTGCCGGGTTCGCCGCCTAGCATCGCGCCGGGCGGGGGCACCGGGTCCTCGCACGAGCGAGGAGGACCCATGTCGGAGATCCAGCAGCTGATGGGCCGGCTGCCCGTGCAGCAGATCGCGGAGCGCGCCGGCGTCGGCGAGGAGGATGCGCGCCGCGCGCTCGAGGCGATCGTCCCGACCCTCGTCGGAGGCATGCAGGCGAACGCGAGCGACCCGGCCGGGGCGCAGTCGCTCATGGGCGCGCTCGGCTCGCACGCCGGTCGCCTCGACGAGCGGCTCGCCGGCGACGTCGACCCCGACGACGGCGAGAAGATCGTGCACCACGTCTTCGGCGACAGCACCGACCGCATCGCGCAGGCCGCGGGCGGCGGCGGTGCCCTCGGCGGCATCATCCGGAAGATCCTGCCCATCGTCGCGCCGATGGTCATGGCCTGGATCGCGAATCGGGTCCTGCAGGGCGGGCAGGCGGGCGGTCGGCCCTCGGCAGGCGGCCAGGGCGACCCTGCCGCCGACTCGCCCTTCAGCCGCGGCTCGGCGGGGGCGGAGCGGCAGGTGCAGCTGCCCGGTGGGAGCGGGAGCAGGGGCAAGGCATCCGGGCCGGGCGGCGGCCTCGGCGACCTGCTCGGCGGCCTCCTCGGGGGAGGCTCCGGTCGACCCGGCGACGGGCTCGGGCCGCTCGGCGACGTGCTCGGCGGGCTGCTCGGCGGCGGGCGCCGCTGACGCACGGCTGCAGGCTGCCTCCATATGGAGGCAGCCCACGGCTAGACTGCGGGCATGGCTTCCCCCGACGCCCTGCGCGGCCATGTCGACGCGATGCTGCTCTCGGTGCTCGCCGACGGGCCCGTGCACGGCTACGGCGCGATCGAGCGCATCCGCGAGCGCTCCGGCGGCGGGCTCGACTTCCCGAGCGGCACGGTCTACCCGGCGCTCAAGCGGCTCGAGGCGCGCGGGCTCATCGAGGGGGAATGGGAGTCCTCCGGCCGGTCGAAGCGGGTCTACCGGCTCACGACGGCGGGAACGAGGGCGCTCGCGGCGGAGCGCAGCGACTGGGCGACGACCTCGTCGATGATCACGCGGGTGCTCGGCGCGGCGCGAGCCTGACCGCCGCCCACCGGGCGAGCAGGCTCACGGCCGCGGCCGCGAGCGCAGAGCCGACGAGCACCGTGACGACGACCAAGCCGCCGAGCAGTGCCGCGCCCTCGGGCGGCACCGGCAGGCCGCCCGCCATCGCGATCGCGCCGGCGACGAGCGCCACGGCGAAGGCGAGCTGCAGTCCCGCGACGGCGACGAGCGGCGCGAGCGACCCGGTGCGCCGGATCGCGAGCCACAGCGCGACCGCGGCCGCGGCCACGAGCGGGCCCGAGACGTCGAGCGCCCGCGAGACCTGGAGCATCCACCCCGCCTCGGCGGGCACGGCGAAGCCGGGCACGGCGGTGAGCGCGGTCATGC
>NZ_JANQCH010000008.1 GCF_024723325.1 Agrococcus sp. HG114 | reverse complement strand
GCGCTCGCGAGCGCGGCGGCGGCTGCGCAAGCAGGTGAGCGCGGTCGCGCGCGACGTCGTCGTGCTGCCCATCGAGGGCGAGCGCGAGCGGGCTCGCGAGTTCGCCGTCGCGGTCGCGCGCGCCGCCGGCCGCAAGCGCTGACGCTCCCCGCCCGCTCCGGTCCCCGCGGGTGGAGAAGCTCCAGCCGCGGGCAGACGATCTTCGCGATCGTGACTCGGTGTCAGCGCGATCGTGCTGACACCGAGCGTCCGTCGCCGGCTTCTCGGTAAGCGAAGCGGAGGTGCGCGCCCGCCCCTCCGCTTCGCTACCAGTTCGAGCAGCTACCCCTGCCCGAGGTGGCTGCAGGGAAAGTAGTACGGAGCATCGGGCAAACCGTCGTACGGGCTGACGTCGTTGTTGGACCAACATGTTCCGGGAGCAGTCTTCCCGCGGCTGGGGTTGAGCGTGATGTAGGCGCCCGTGGCGTCGCCTTCATCGCGCTTGACCTCGCCGCTGAGGCCCATGCAGTCAGTCAGCGCGCCGCCGCGCAGGCACGACACGTTCTCGACCGATTGCAGAACGGAGCCAAGCCTGTTGGATGCGACAAGCCCCCGCGGGGCGGTAATCACGAAGTTGAAGTCCGCGAACGAGTTCGCTCCGCGAGCGAGTTGACGGGGATACCTGAGGCCGATCGCGATCGACTGTCGCGTGCAAAGATCCGACGAGTCGTTGATGTCGGCATATGGCTGCGCGGCCGCGTAATTGCCCGTGTTGCTGAGTCCTTGCCAGCTCCAGTTGTAGTTGCGCGCCCAGAACCGGTCCTTGTATCCGCCGATCGGGTCGCCGTTGAGGGTGCAGAAGGGGCGTACGCCCGAGTAGGCCGGGTCGTCGTTGTAGAGGTTGAACTCGAACTCGACGCCGTGTTCGCCGATCAGGCCAGCGTTCTGGTATCGGACGCCCGCGAACTCGGTGCTCTCTGGAATCGCTATCCTCGCCACGTCTCGCGCCCCGATTGGGGAAGAAACTTCTAGGTGCGCGAGGCTGGCCTCGCTTGCTTGGCTGCTCGTCTGCTGTGTGGCGGTTGGTGCGGCGGACACCGCTGCTGGCACGCCGGCGATGAGGCTGACCGCCAGCGTGGTTACCGCAAGTGATGAAAAGAGGTGCGTCTTTGCACTTCGGTTCCTTGCCGTTCATGCCCTCCGAGGACTGAGCCGATTCGAGATCAGCGATGCAACGGCAGCAGCGATTGCTGCGCCGCCTGCGACGACCCCTAAGGGCGCTCGCAGATCTAAGGGGGCTATAGCGCCCTGCTCGCGGCTGCCATCCTGGAGCCTGTAATAGACGTTGCAACCAGCGCCCGCGGGCTCGACTTCGACTGCAGCGGTGTCGACCGGAGCAGTGTCCGTTGCATTGCGTGCAGCGCAAGACTCGGAGAGCATCATGGCGTTGATGCCAACCAGCACGATCGCGGTCAGCGCGACGAGAAGGAAGCAGATCGCAACGGGACGTCCTGCGCGCCCTGTTGGACTTCCCGTCGACACAGCGAGAGCCTAGAGCTCCGGGGAGAGGAATGAGCGATGTACCGATGGGCGAGTCGTGGGCAACCGCTGCGAGGATAACGGCACGCCAGTTCGGAATGCCTCAATGACTCGCAGTCAGCCCGGATCGTGCCAGCTCAGTGCCCACAGCGTTCAATGTTGAAGGGGCTCATCGCGAGCCAGCGTGTTGACGCAGCCCGAAGCCCCGCGGATCGCGCGATGCAGTTAGCGACGTTGCAAGAGGCGAGCGCGAAGCCGCGGTGCTCCAGCGGCCTTGTGATCGCCTCGGTCGGCCGGTTGGAGGTGCCGGGCCGGTCGAAGAACCGCGAGCACGTCGGCGGAGCGCTGCCGGGGCGTGCGGCTAGCTCGCGCAGCTGGGTCAGTGCGCTCCGGCTGGCGCGGACCGAGTCGATCAGGACGTGCCTGGCCCGCTGCCTGCTTGCTTGTCGGGATGCCGGTGGGCGGTGATGAAGCGCTAGTAGCCGGCCCGAGTCACCTCTCCACAGCGCCTGCGAACGGCGCGTCGATCCGCTGCTCCTGCCGGCCGGTGAGCAGCTCGGCGCCGGTGTGCAGCGTGCGGCGTGGCGCGTAGAGACGATCGCCGTTGTGGACGCGACCATCCTCGACGTCGCTCACACCGCGGGCAGCGTTTGCTCACATCGCCGGCGTCACCCGGTTGCCGGGGCTCGCCGGCAGCTCCAGTCACTCCCGCGTCTTCCGAGCGCTGACCGCCTCCTTGCACCGGATCCCGCTCACCGGTCGTCACCGACCCAGGCACGCAACCTTCGCGCTCATCATCTGCGTCCGTGCGCTACGTCGCCGCGCCATCTTCCGGCAACTCAACGCGACCATGTCCCGCCGACTCGGTCGGCGCCCTGCGGCGCAGACCGGCCCACCAGGGAAAGGCTCAGGCGGCTGCCGCTCGCGCCTCGGCAGCGGAGCGGGCACCGAGCGCACGCTCGGCCCGCGCTCGGGCCTCCTCGAGCGTGACGGTCAGCAGCTCCGCGCGCACGTCGGCGAGGGCGGAGGCGCTCATCGAGAGCGTCGTGACGCCGAGCCCCACGAGCACGACCGCGAGCGCGGGATCGGCGGCCGCCTCGCCGCACACCCCGACGTGCTTGCCCGCCCGGGCCCCCGCATCCCCCAGCATCTTCACCAGCCGGAGGACCGCCGGGTGCCACGGGTCCTGCATCGCCGCGACCGAGCCGAGCTGCCGGTCGGCGGCGAGCGTGTACTGCGTGAGGTCGTTCGTGCCGATCGAGACGAAGTCGCACACCTCGAGCACCTGGTCGGCGAGGACGGCGATCGAGGGCACCTCTGCCATAGCGCCCACGGTCTGCAGGCCCAGCTCGCGGCCGAGCGCGACGAAGTACTCCGCCTCCTCGACATCGGCGACCATCGGCGCCATGACCCACAGCTCGGCCTCGGTCGCGGCTGCCGCGTTCGCGAGCGCCGTGAGCTGGTCGCGGAGGATCGGCTCGTTCGCTCGCAGCGCGCGCAGGCCCCGCAGCCCGAGCGCCGGGTTCTCCTCGCGCGCCTCGCCGAGGAAGGCGAGCGGCTTGTCGGCGCCCGCGTCGAGCACGCGCGCGATGACCCTGCGGCCGGGGAAGGCCCGCAGCACCTCGGTGTAGCTCGCGGTCTGCTGCTCGACGCTCGGCGCGGCCGGCGCGTCGAGGAAGAGGAACTCGGTGCGGAAGAGCCCGACGCCCTCCGCGCCGAGCTCGATCGCTGCAGCCGCGTCCCTCGGCGAGCCGATGTTCGCGAGCAGCGGCACCCTCGTGCCGTCGGCGAGCGCGCCCTCGGTGAGCGGCGCGGCGGCCGCGGCGAGCCGCGCCTCGCGCTCGGCGAGTGCGCCGTCGACGGATGCGTCGTCAGGGTCGAGCACGACGGTGCCGGCCCGCGCGTCCACGATCGCGCGCTGCCCCTCGACCGCCGCGTCGAGGAGCCCCGCGACGCCCACGACCGCGGGCAGCGACTTCGACCGCGCGAGGATCGCGGTGTGCGAGGTGGGTCCGCCCTCCTCGGTCACGAGCGCGAGCGTGCGCGCGAGGTCGAGCGTCGCCGTGTCGGCGGGTGCGAGATCCCGCGCGACGAGGATGCACGGCTGGTCTGAGGCGGGCACGCCCGGGGCCGGCACGCCGCGGAGCCGCGCGACGACGCGCTGGGCGACGTCGTCGAGGTCGGTGGCGCGCTCGGCCATGTACCCGCCCATCGCCGTGAGCATGTCGCGGAAGCCCGCGTACGCATCCCACACCGCACGCTCGGCGTTCACGCCGTCCTCGAGCCGCGTGCGGACGTCGGCGAGCACCGCGGGATCCTGCGCCATGAGCGCGGCCGCCTCGAGCACCGCCTGCGCCTCGCCGCCCGCCGCGGCGGCTCGCGCGTCGAGCTCGTCGGCGACGTGGTCGAGGGCGGCGCGCACGCGCTCGTGCTCGGCGTCGACGTCGCCCGTGAGCGGCTCGTCGGTGGGCGGCTCGAGCGGCTCCGGCATCCGCAGCACCCTCGCGACGGCGATCCCCCGGCCGACGCCGATCCCAGCGAGCGCACCCATGCGGCCACACTACGCTGGGCCCCGCCGGCCGTGCCACGAGCCCCGGAGGAGGCGCCTTGCAGCAGCTGCTCGCCCGCGTGCGGGAGTCGTGGCCGGTGCGCGCGTGGCAGCGCTACACCGAGATGCGGGGCCCGGTGCTCGCGCAGGGCATGACGCTGCAGGCGTTCCTCTCGCTGTTCGCCGCCCTGTTCGTCGCGTTCGCCGTGTTCATGGCCGTGCTCGGCGGCAACGTCGCGCTGCGGGACGCGGTGATCGACTCGATCGCCTCGTCGATCCCCGGGCTCATCGGCGAGCACGGGGCGCTCGACGTCGAGCAGCTGACCCGCTCGAGCATCGTCGGCTGGGCCGGCGCGGTCGCAGCGGCGTCGATCCTGTTCACCGCGATCGCGTGGATCGGCGTCAGCCGCGAGGGCTTCCGCGCGATGTTCGACCTCGGCGACCCGCCGGCGAGCATCGTGCTGCTGAAGCTCGGCGACCTCGCCGTCGGCATCGGCATCGGGCTGCTCGTCGTCATCTCCGCCGCCGTGCAGGTCGTCACGCAGGCGCTCGCCGGCGCGCTCGGGCTCGAGTGGACGGCCCAGCTGCTCGGCGTCGCGTCGCAGCTGCTGCTCGACACCGCCGTCGTGCTGCTGCTGTACCGCTTCGGCGGCCGCCTTCGGCTGCCGGCCAAGGCGATCGTGCCGACGGCCCTCGCATGCGCCGTCGCGTTCTTCGGGCTCAAGCAGGTCGCGACCCTGCTCTTCCGCGGGGTCGAGAACAACCCGCTGCTCGCCGGCATCGCAGCGCCCGTGATCATCCTCATCTGGCTCGGGTTCATCATGCAGATCCTGCTGCTCGCGCTCGCGTTCGTCGCCGTCTCCGACACCGGCCGGGCCTACTCGCGACTCGTCGCGATGCGCGGCATCGACGCCCGGCTCACGAAGGAGCGCGCGAGCGAGCTGCTCGAGGAGGTGCGCGCCGCCCGCCGCGACGGCGACGACCCCGCGAGGCTGCACCGGCGGCTCGCGAAGCGGCACCGCTGACGCGGTGCCGCCCGACGGGCACGGCGCGTCGGCGCGCCTCGGTAGGCTCGAGCCCATGGTCCGCATCGCCTCCGTCAACGTCAACGGCGTGCGCGCCGCGTTCCGCAAGGGCATGGGCGAGTGGCTCGAGGCGGGCGACTTCGACATCGTCGCGCTGCAGGAGGTGCGGGCGCTCGACGACGACCTCCTGCCGCTCGTGCCCGGCTGGCACGTGCTGCACGACCCCGCGACGGCGAAGGGCCGCGCGGGCGTCGCCGTGCTCTCGCGCGAGCCCTCGTTCGAGCACCGCACCGACATCGGCCTCACGACCTTCGACACGAAGGGCCGCTGGCTCGAGGCCGACTTCATGGTCGGCGAGACGCTGCTCACGGTCGTGTCGGCCTACGTGCACTCCGGCGGTGAGGTCGGCAGCCAGAAGCAGGACGACAAGTACCGCTTCCTCGACTCGATGGCGAAGCGCCTGCCGCAGCTGCGCGCCCACACCGACCACGTCGTGGTGATGGGCGACTTCAACGTCGGCCACACGCCGCTCGACATCAAGAACTGGAAGACGAACCAGAAGAACGCCGGCTTCCTGCCCGAGGAGCGCAGCTACCTCGACCGCTTCTTCGGCACCGGCATGGTCACCGGCGTCGACGGCAAGCGCGGCCGCGGGCACGGCTGGGTCGACGTGGGCCGCGCCGCGCATCCCGGCCAGGACGGCCCCTACACGTGGTGGTCGCAGCGCGGCAAGGCCTTCGACAACGACGCCGGCTGGCGCATCGACTACCACATGGCGTCCCCCGCCCTCGCGGCGACGGCGCGCGACTACCGCATCGACCGGGCGAGCGCGTGGGACACCCGATGGTCCGACCACGCCCCCGTCATCGTCGACTACGACCTCTAGGAACGCATCCATGGCCAACCCCCGCCTCTACTCGGGGATGCAGCCCTCCTCGGGCTCGCTCCACCTCGGCAACTACATCGGCGCCCTGCAGCAGTGGCGCGCGATGCAGAGCGACTTCGACGCGTTCTTCTCGATCGTCGACCTGCACGCGATCACCGTGCCGCAGGCTCCGGATGTGCTGCGCGAGCAGGTGCGCACGCTCGCCGCGCAGTACATCGCGGGCGGCATCGACCCCGACCGCTCGTGCCTGTACGTGCAGTCGCACGTCGCCGCCCACGCGCAGCTGCAGTGGCTGCTCGCGACGATCACGGGCTTCGGCGAGGCGAGCCGGATGACCCAGTTCAAGGACAAGACGGCCAAGGGCGGGCAGGAGGCGGCCTCCGTCGGCCTCTTCACCTATCCCGTGCTCATGGCCGCCGACATCCTGCTCTACGACACGGAGGTCGTGCCGGTCGGCGACGACCAGAAGCAGCACGTCGAGCTCACGCGCGATCTCGCGGAGCGGTTCAACAAGCGCTTCGGGAAGACGTTCACCGTGCCGAAGCCCGTCATCCTCGCCGGCGGCGCGCGCATCTACGACCTGCAGGCACCGGAGTCGAAGATGTCGAAGTCGGCCGACAACGACAAGGGCGTGATCTGGCTGCTCGACGAGCCGGCGAGGACCGCGAAGAAGATCCGCTCTGCCGTGACCGACACCGAGGGCTCGATCCGCGCCGACCGCGCCGAGAAGCCGGGCGTGACGAACCTGCTCGACATCCTCGCCGCGATGACCGGCACGCCGGTCGCCGCGCTCGAGGAGGAGTTCGCCGGCCAGGGCTACGGCGTCTTCAAGACCGCCGTCGCCGACGCCGTGGTCGCCGAGCTCGCCCCCGTGCGGGAGCGCACGCTCGAGCTGCTGGGCGACCCCGCCGAGCTCGACCGGCTGCTCGACGCGAACGCCGAGCGCGCCGCCGAGGTCGCCGACGCGACGCTCGCGCGAGCGATGGAGGCGATGGGGCTGCGATGAGCCCGCGGAGCCTCCCGTGACCGGCCTGGCCGGCCCGACGCTCCCCCAGCTGGGGCGCCGGGTCGTGCTGACGGCGCTCCGCGAGGACGACATCGACCGCGTCGTCGAGGCGTGCTCGACCGACCAGGCCGAGCGGTTCCTCGACACGCCGTGGCCCTACGCCCGCGCCGACGCCGAGGGCTTCGTGCGCGAGTTCGCGCCCGCGGGCTGGCGCGGCGAGCACGACGAGCGCGTGTGGGCGATCCGCGAGTCGCTGCGCGGCCCGCTGGCAGGCGTCATCAGCCTGCGCACCGAGCGCGGCGAGGTCGGCTACTGGCTGCACCCTGACGCGCAGGGCAGGGGGCTGATGGCGGATGCGCTGCGCACGCTCGTCGGGCACGCGGAGGGCTGCCTGACGTGGCCCGAGGTGCACTGGCGCTGCCGCGTCGGCAACGTCGCCTCGATGCGGGTCGCCAAGGCCGCCGGCTTCTCCTACCTCGGCACTCGGGAGGGCCGCTGGCGCGACGGCGAGCCGGGGCTCGAGCACCACGCGGTGCGCATCCCCTCGGGCATGCCCGCCGGCGCCCGACCCTGGCCCCGGCTCGACTGACGCTCGGCCCGCGTCGCCCAAAGCCGAGCGGCGAGCACAACGCAAGCTCGCGAGGCCGATGCCGCGGCCCCTGGCGCGGGGCCGGCGCAGCCGTCGCAGGATCAGCCGCCGCGGCGTGCGTTGGGCTCGGGCCGACGAGTGCTCCGAGACGCCTCGCCGCCGCTCAGCCTCGAGGGTGCACGGCCAGTGCCGCCCGCACGAGCTCGATGAAGCGACCCGGATTCGCGTCCAGCCAGCGCGCCGAGACCCTGACGGTGACGTAGCCGAGCAGCAGCGCCTCAGCGTCTCGAGCGCGATCCGCCTCGAACGCGCCCTCGTGCGTCTCGCGTCCGTCGACCTCGACGACGACGCAGCCGCAGACGACGAAGTCGACGATCCCGACGCGCGGCAGCGCCACCTGCTGCTCGAACGCGAGCCCGGCAGCCAGGAGCAGCAGCTTCGCGTCCGTCTCGTAGCCCGAGCCGCACAAGCCATCGACCGCGTCGATGGCGGGAGCCTCGAGCCAGGCGAAGCCATCGAGAGCGCGGCGGATCTCCGCGCGATCGGCCCTCCGCCGCTGGAGCGCCGAGTCGGCGACCCGGATGGCCGCCTCGATCCCGAAGCAGCCCGCGATGCAGCGCACGGCCGACCCGACCGAGGTCGCGCACCGCGTGCCGTCATCGACCACGAGGTCCGACCAGTGCAGCGCGAGGCCTTCGCGGCGCTCAAGGCGCTTGAGCCGGTCGTCGCGATCGCGCAAGCGCGTCGAGCCATCCCACAGGTGCACGTGCAGTCGCCCGTCCCGCGGCACCCACAGCCCGAGGAACTCAGCGGCCGAGGCGCACGCGAGCCTGCCGCCGATCCGCAGCGCATGCACGAGCGCCGCCGGTGCAGGATGCCGGACGTAGACGTCGCGACGCGCCCGCTCAAGACGGCCGGAGCGAAGCGCTGCCTCGATCGCCCGGCGTGAGCTGCCTGCGGCGAGCAGCTCCTGGAACTCGTCGATCCTGACCGAGCCCTGACCCAGCGACCTCAACGTCGACATCCGCGCAGGGTGACGGAGCGCGGCACTTCGTGCGTGGCCGTCAGCCGCTCCTGTGGATGCGGCGCCATCGCGCGAGCACAACGCAAGCCCCCGCGTGCCGTCGGGCCGTCGTCGCCCGGGCTCCGGCGAGCGCGGCGGTCGGATGCGCGATCGGGCTTGCGTTGTGCGCGGACGGCAGCCAGGGCCTGCTCTTGCGCTCGGGAATGCCCCGTTCGAGCGTCGAGTTGTAGTGTGGCAGTGCAACGTGCCCGGGGTCAGTGCAAGTCTGAACCGGCGGTGACAGTCCGCGACCCGTGAGCGCGCTCGAGCTTCGAGCGGCGCGATCGGCTGAGCTGGTGGAATTCCAGCACCGACGGTGAGAGTCCGGAGGGGAGGCGCACGTGGGGTCGTCCGCGACCCCTCGTCCCCCGCGCGCGCAAGGAGGAGGGACGAGATGGCAGGGATCACCGCGGCGGAGCGCGACGCGATGGCGCGCGCCCGCGAGCTCGCGCTCCTCGGCCCGCGCGGCGTGAACCCGCAGGTCGGCGCCGTGGTCCTCTCCCCCGACGGCCGCGTGCTCGCCGAGGGCTGGCACCGCGGCGCCGGGACCCCGCACGCCGAGGTCGACGCGCTCGAGAAGCTCGCGCCCGGCGAGGCGCGCGGCGCGACAGCGGTCGTCACCCTCGAGCCCTGCAACCACACCGGCCGCACCGGGCCGTGCGCGGTCGCGCTGCTCGAGGCGGGCGTCGCACGCGTCGTGCACGCCGCCGCCGACCCGGGCGACGCCTCCTCCGGCGGTGCCGCGCGGCTCGCCGCCGCCGGTGTCGAGGTGGCGCGCGCAGACGTGGCCGAGGGCGAGGCGCTCATCGCCGACTGGCTGTTCGTGCAGCGGACGGGCCGTCCGCGCGTGACCGTCAAGTGGGCGCAGTCGCTCGACGGCCGCGCAGCCGCCGCCGACGGCACGAGCCAGTGGATCACCGGCGCGGACGCGCGCGCCCACGTGCACCGGGAGCGCAGCGCCCACGACGCGATCGCCGTCGGCACCGGCACCGTGCTCGCGGACGATCCTCGGCTGACCGCCCGCATCGAGGGCGAGCCCGACGCGCCGCAGCCGATCCCCGTCGTCTTCGGTTCCCGCGAGATCCCCGCGGGCGCCGCCCTCCGCACCCACCCCAAGGGGCTGCGCACGGCCGGCCGCGACCTCGACGCCGAGCTGCGCACCCTCGCCGCCGACGGCATCCAGACCCTCTACGTCGAGGGCGGGCCGACGCTCGCGAGCGCGTTCATCCGCGCCGGGCTCGCGGACCGCTTCACCATCTACCTCGCGCCGACCCTCCTCGGGGGCCCGCGCACCGCCATCGACGCCATCGGCGTCGACACCATCGACGAGCAGCGGCGCCTCACGGTGACGCGGCTCGAGCAGCTGGGCCGAGACCTGCTGGTCGAGGCCACGACAGAGAGCGAGCACTGATGTTCACCGGCATCATCGAGGAGCTCGGCGAGATCGTCTCGTTCGAGCCGCACCGATCCGACCAGGGCGACGCGTGGCGCCTGACCGTGCGCGGACCGCTCGCGGTCTCGGACGCGTCGCACGGCGACTCCATCGCGGTCAACGGCCTCTGCCTCACGGTCGTCGAGCAGACGGCGGATGCGTTCACGGCGGACGTCATGCAGATCTCGGTCGACATGTCCACACTGGGCGACCGCCGCCCCGGCGACCGCGTGAACCTCGAGCGGGCGGCGGCGGTGGGCGACCGCCTCGGCGGCCACATCGTGCAGGGGCACATCGACGGCACCGCCGCGGTGCTCGCGATCACCGAGGGCGACGGCCAGCGCACGATCCGCTTCTCGCTCGCGCCCGAGCTCGCGCACCTCGTCGTGCGCAAGGGCTCGATCGCCGTCGACGGGATCAGCCTCACGGTCTCGGCCGTGAGCGACGCAGGTGAGCCCGAGCAGTGGTTCGAGGTCTCGCTCATCCCCGAGACGCTCGAGTCGACCACGCTCGGCTTCCGCGCCGTCGGTGACCGCGTCAACATCGAGACCGACATCGTCGCCCGGCACGTCGAGCGCATGCTGCAGAAGGAGGAGGCTCGATGAGCATCACCACGATCGACGTGGCGCTGGAGGCGCTGCGGGAGCGGAAGCCCATCATCGTCGTCGACGACGAGGGCCGCGAGAACGAGGGCGACCTCATCATCTCGGCGCAGCTCGCGACCGCCGAGTGGATCGCCTTCATGGTGCGCCACACATCGGGCTACCTGTGCGCGCCGCTCACCGACGAGCGCGCGGACGAGCTCGGGCTGCCGCTCATGGTGCTCGAGAACGAGGACACGCGGCAGACCGCGTACACGATCACGGTCGACGCCGCGGACCGCGACAGCACGGGCATCTCCGCCGACGACCGGGCGCACACGCTGCGGGTCCTCGCCGACCCGTCGAGCACCCCGACCTCGCTGCGCCGCCCTGGCCACATCGTCCCGCTGCGGGCCGTCGAGGGCGGCGTGCGCCAGCGCTCGGGCCACACGGAGGCGGCCGTCGAGCTCATGCAGCTCGCGGGCCTCGAGCCGGTCGCGGCGATCGGCGAGCTCGTCGAGGACTCGGGCGAGATGCGCCGTCTGCCCTCGCTCATCGCGTTCGGCGAGGAGCACGGGCTGCCGGTCATCACGATCGCCGACCTCATCGACTACCTCGACGCGGGCGGCCTGCCCACCGCGTGCAAGGGCGCGAACGAGGAGTCGGCGCGCGTCGCGTTCGAGGTCGAGACGAACGTGCCGACCCACTTCGGCACCTTCCGGATGGCCGCGTACCGCGACCGCCAGACGGGCGCCGACCACGTCGCGATCATCGCCGGCGAGCTCTCCGACGGCGCGCTCGTGCGCGTGCACTCCGAGTGCCTCACCGGCGAGGCGCTCCACTCGCTCAAGTGCGAGTGCGGGCCGCAGCTCGACGCCGCGATGCAGCAGATCCAGGAGTCCGGCAACGGCATGGTCATCTACCTGCGCGGCCAGGAGGGGCGCGGGATCGGGCTCATCAACAAGCTCAAGGCGTACCGGCTGCAGGAGGACGGGCTCGACACGCTCGACGCGAACCTCGCGCTCGGCCTGCCCGCGGACGCGCGCGAGTACGGCGCCGCGGCGGCGATCCTGCGCCAGCAGGGGGTCGGCTCGATCCGCCTGCTGTCGAACAACCCGCTCAAGCGCGCAGAGCTCGAGAAGCACGGGGTCGACGTGAGCGAGCTCGTGCCGCTGCTCGTCGGCGTCGGCGCGTTCAACGAGCACTACCTCAAGGCGAAGCGGGACCGCATGGGGCACCAGCTGCCCGACGTCATCACCCAGAACGAAGAGCAGGGAGAGCGCTGATGGCCGGCGAGGGACGACCCGAGGCGCACCGCCTCGACGGGCAGGGCATGCGCATCGCGATCGTGCACGGCCGCTGGCACGAGCAGATCGCGGACGGGCTGCTCGAGGGCGCTCGGCGCGCGCTCGAGGAGACCGGCGCCGAGGTCGTGGAGCTCCCCGTGCCGGGCGCGTTCGAGCTGCCGGTCGTGGCGCAGGCCGCCCTGGAGTCGGGGCTCGACGGCGCGGTCGCGCTCGGCGTGATCATCCGCGGCGGCACCCCGCACTTCGAGTACGTCTCGCAGGCGGCGACGATGGGGCTCACCGAGGTCGCGGTGCGCACGGGCAAGCCGGTGGGCTTCGGCGTGCTGACCCTCGACGACGAGCAGCAGGGCATCGACCGAGCGGGCCTGCCCGGGTCGAAGGAGGACAAGGGCCGCGAGGCGGCGGAGGCGGTCGTCGAGGCTGCGCTCGCGCTGCGCTCGCTGCGTCGCGAGCGGTGAGCCGCGACGGCGCCGGGCGCCCCCGCCGTGGTATCTGACAACCGGTAGACTGGGTCGGTCGTCCTTCCGGAGCCCGCCCGGCTCCGACGCGGCCGGCCCGTCACGAGCGGACCGCTCCACCTGCGCGCCTGCACACCCGCAACCCGGGCCGCGCGCGAAGCAACCTCAGGAAGCAGCATGTCCCTCTCCGCAACCCAGGCGGCCAGCGCGCCGTCCCAGCAGCCCGCGAACTCGCGCGGCCGCGTCGTCTTCGCGAGCCTCATCGGCACGACGATCGAGTTCTACGACTTCTACGTCTACGCGACCGCCGCCGTGCTCGTGTTCCCGCACCTCTTCTTCCCCGCCGGCGACGAGACGACCGCCCTGCTGTCGTCGTTCGCCGTGTTCGGCGCCGCGATGGTCGCGCGCCCGATCGGCTCGATCGTCTTCGGCCACCTCGGCGACAAGCACGGCCGCAAGGCGACGCTCGTGGGCGCGCTCCTCACGATGGGCGTCGCGACGTTCCTCATCGGGGTGCTGCCCACCTACGAGCAGGTCGGCTGGATCGCCGCGGCCCTGCTGGTCGTCATGCGCCTCGCACAGGGCTTCGCGCTCGGCGGCGAGTGGTCGGGCGCGGCGCTCGTCGCGACCGAGAACGCCCCCGCCGGCAAGCGCGCCTGGTACGGCACGTTCCCGCAGCTCGGCGCGCCGATCGGCTTCATCATCGCGAACGGCCTGTTCCTCATCATCGCCGCGGCGCTGCCGAGCGACGACCCGTCCATGCCGTCCGAGGCGTTCCTCGACTGGGGCTGGCGCATCCCGTTCCTCTTCTCCGCCGTCATGGTGATCGTCGGCCTCTACGTGCGCCTGAAGCTCGTCGAGTCGACCGCGTTCTCGAAGGCGAAGGAGACCGGCGCGGTGCAGCGCCTGCCGCTCGCGACCGTCTTCCGCGACCACTGGCGCGAGCTCATCCTCGGCACGTTCTTCATGCTCGCGACCTACGTGCTCTTCTACCTGATGACGGCGTTCTCGCTCACCTACGGCCGCGCCCCGGTCGACGCGGCGGTGCCCGGGCTCGGCTACTCGTACAACTCGTTCGTGCTCATGCTCATCGTGGGCGTCGTGTTCTTCGGCATCTTCACGCTCGTCTCGGGCCCGCTCGCGGACCGCTTCGGCCGTCGCCGCACGCTCATCTGGGTCACGCTCGGCATCATCGTGTTCGGCCTGCTGTGGGTGCCGCTCACCGGCGGCGGCTTCTTCGGCGTCATGGCGTGGCTCATCATCGGCATGTCGCTCATGGGCTTCACGTTCGGCCCGATGGGGGCGCTGCTGCCCGAGCTGTTCCCGACGAACGTGCGCTACACCGGCTCCGGCATCTCCTACAACGTGTCGTCGATCCTCGGCGCCGCGGTCGCCCCGTTCATCGCGGTCGCGCTCTGGACGGCCGGCGGCGGCAGTCCGTTCTGGGTCGGCGTCTACCTCGCCGCGGCGGGCGTGCTGACGCTCGTGGCGCTGCTGCTGTCGAAGGAGACGAAGGACGTCGACATCGAGCGGTAGCCGACGGCTTCCGCCCGTGGCATGACACGGATGCGTCGGCCCGCCGCCCCGGATCGGGCGGCGGGCCGACTCGTCCCCGCCCAAGCACCGCGAGGGCGCCGCACCTCGCTGGCACGGACGGCGCCCGGGCAGCAGACTGAGGGCATGCAGTGGCTCCCGCGCGCCGCGCGCCGCTATCCCCTCGTCGCCATCACGCTCGTCGTCGGCGCGTCCGCGATCGGCGCGGCGGTCGCGGGCGCAGGCGGCGCCGCCCGCTGGCTCTGCATCGGGTGGGCGGCGATCGTGGTCGTCGTGCAGGGCGTCGGCATGGTGCGCGACGCGCTGCGCGGCCGCTGGGGCCTCGACATCCTCGCGATCACCGCGATCGTGGCGACGCTGCTCGTCGACGAGTACGTCGCGGCGATCATCATCGTGCTGATGCTCACCGGCGGCGAGGCGCTCGAGGACTACGCCGCGGGGCGGGCGAAGCGGGAGCTCACCGCGCTGCTCGAGCGCGCCCCGCAGCGCGCGCACCGCGAGCTGCCCGGCGGCGAGCTCGAGGAGATCGGCGCCGACGACGTGCGCGTCGGCGACGTGCTGCTGCTGCGCCCCGCCGAGATCGTGCCGGTGGACGCCGAGCTGCTGAGCGAGCACGCCGTCGTCGACGAGTCCTCGCTCACGGGCGAGAGCCTGCCGGTCGAGCTCGCGGCGGGCGACCGGCTGCTGAGCGGCTCGGTGAACGCCCAGCTCGCGGTGCGCATCCGGGCGACGGCGACGGCAGCCGCCAGCCAGTACCAGAGCATCGTGCAGCTCGTGCAGCAGGCGGCCGAGAGCCGCGCCCCCGTCGTGCGCCTCGCCGACCGCTACGCCGTGCCGTTCACCGCGGCCTCGCTCGTCATCGCCGGCATCGCGTGGGCGCTCTCGGGCGACCCCGTGCGATTCGCCGAGGTGCTCGTCGTGGCGACGCCGTGCCCGCTGCTCATCGCGGCACCCGTCGCCTTCATGGGCGGCATGAGCCGAGCCGCCCGCCACGGCATCATCGTGAAGGGCGCGGGCGTCCTCGAGCAGCTCGCGGCGGTCCGCACCGCGGTGTTCGACAAGACGGGCACGCTCACGGGCGGCGCGCCGACGGTCGAGCGGATCCTCCCCGTCGGCGGCCTCGACGCCGACGAGCTCCTGACCCTCGCCGCATCCGCCGAGCAGTACTCGTCGCACGTGCTCGCGAGCTCGATCGTGCTCGCCGCCCGCGAGCGCGGGCTCCCGCTCCGCGAGGCCGCCAGCGCGTCGGAGGAGGCGACCTTCGGGGTCGTCGCCGACCTCGGCGGCCGCTCCGTCGTGGTCGGCAAGCTCGCGTTCGTGCGCGGGCATGCTCCCGAGGCTGAGGAGGCCGCGCTCGCGAGCGGCGAGCTCGCGATCTACGTGGCGATCGCCGGGCGCTTCGCGGGCGCCATCATCGCGCGCGACCCGGTGCGCCCCGAGGCTGCCGACACCATCGCGGCGCTCGAGCGGCTCGGCGTGCACGACACCGTCATGCTCACGGGCGACGCGTGGCCGACCGCGCGCCACGTCGCCGAGGAGCTCGGCATCACCGACGTGCGCGCGGAGTGCCTGCCGGCAGACAAGGTCGAGGCCGTGCACGCGCTCGAGCGGCGACCGGTGCTCATGGTCGGCGACGGCGTGAACGACGCTCCCGTGCTCGCGGTGGCGGATGTCGGGGTCGCGATGGGCGCGAAGGGCGCGACCGCGGCGAGCGAGTCGGCCGACGTCGTCATCACCCTCGACGACCTGTCGCGCACCTCCCGCGCCGTCCGCATCGGCCGCGACACCAGGCGCATCGCGCTCGAGAGCATCTGGCTCGGCATCGCGATCAGCGTCGGGCTCATGCTCGTCGCGGCCCTCGGCGCGATCCCCGCGACCGTCGGGGCGCTCACCCAGGAGGCCGTCGACCTCGTCACGATCCTCTGGGCGCTGCGGGCGATCGGCCGTGGCGGCGGGCCCGCGGGTCCACGGGGCCCGAGCAGCGCATCCGCCGTCGCCGACGGCGCGGTCACCGCCCGCTGACGCCGGGCACCTCCCCGGCCCGCGTGACGAGGGTCGGCAGCGCGGTGATCGTGGCGAGCCCGGCCGCGAGGCGCTCCATGTCGCTGCCGGGCGCATCGGTCGCGCGGTGCTCCCGGATCGCGAGCCGCACCTCGTCGCCGTCGACCTCGGTCATCGTCGTCTGCACGATGCCGAACGGGGCGAGCGGCGCCTCGACGAGCTCGACCCCGTCGTCGAGGTCGACGTCCGGCACGTTCAGGTTGTGCACCGTCCCCGGCTGCGAGGACAGCAGGCCGGGCAGTGCGCGGGCCGCGAGCGCCGCAGCGGTCTCCCAGTGCTCGTCGCCGCCCTCTCGCAGCCCGACGTCGAGGGAGACGGCGAGCGCGCGCACGCCGCCCTGCCCCGCAGTGAGCGCAGCCCCCACCGTGCCGGAGTGCAGGATCGCCGAGCCGACGTTCGCGCCGCGGTTGATGCCGCTCAGCACGACGTCGGGCACCGCGCCGAACGAGCCGTGGAGGGCGAGCAGCACGATGAGCGCGGGCGCGGCATGCACCGCGTAGGCCTCCTCGACGCCCGGCAGCACCCGGCGCTCGGAGCGCACCGTGCCCTTGCCGCCGGCGGCCGTCACCGCGGTGCCCTCGGTGGCGATGATCGACGCGCTCGCGCCGGAGTGCTCGTGCGCGGGCGCGGCGACGACGACCTCGAGCCCCGCGGCTGCCGCGACTCGCGCGAGCGCGGCGAGGCCGGGCGAGTCGATGCCGTCGTCGTTGGTGATGAGCGCTCGCATCAGTCCTCCTCGATCGGCTCGAGCTCGACCTGCTCGGCGATCGCCCGGATCGCGTCGGGGTCGCCGGTGCCGAGTCCTCGGCGGGTCGCGTTCACCGCGCCCGCCGCGGCGCCGAGCCGGATCGCCTCCGCGTGGCTGCCGCCGGTCGCGAGCACGGCCGCGACCGCCGCGGTGTAGGAGTCGCCCGCACCGCGGGTCTCGACCGCCTCGAGCTCGGGCGCCCGCACCCGCCACGCGCCCTCCTCGCCGACGACGAGGGAACCCGCATCGGCGCGGGTGATCGCGACGAGCGAGACGCCCTCGTCGGCGAGGGCGCGGGCCGCGCGCACGAGCTGCGCCTCGTCGTCGCCGTCGTCGACGCGACCGTCCTCCTCGAGCTCCTCGTGGCTCACCTTGAGGACGTCGACGCCGCCCTCGAGCGCCGCCGCGAGGCGCGGCCCGGCGAGGTCGACGAGCACCGTCGCGCCCAGCTCGCGCACGTCGCTCGCGAGCCGCCGGTAGACCTCCGGCTCGAGCATCGCCTCGCCCTCGGGACCGGAGAGGATGACGAGGTCCGCGCGCGCGGCCGCGCTGAGCGCCGCCGAGTAGAGCGCGTCGAGGTCGTGGCGCGACAGCGGCTCCCCCTCCGCCTCGACGATCGCGTCGAGCTCGCCGCCGCGCCGATCGTGGACGTAGGCGGGGCCGACCGCGTCGCGCTCGACCGCGACCACGTCGAACCCCTCGTCCTCGAGGAGCCGCCGGACCACGACGCCTGTCTCTCCCGACACCGTGCACACGATCGTGACGTCGACCCCGAGCGCCTCGAGCATCCGGCCCTGCCACACGCCCTGCCCGCCGACGTG
The DNA here is from genome assembly GCF_024723325.1 of Agrococcus sp. HG114. Classification (GTDB taxonomy): domain Bacteria; phylum Actinomycetota; class Actinomycetes; order Actinomycetales; family Microbacteriaceae; genus Agrococcus. The sequence continues at coordinate 19,170 of NZ_JANQCH010000008.1, read as the reverse complement.
CACGTGCACGTCGGCCTCGCCGCGGTGCTCCTCGATCGTGACGGTGAGCAGGGGCGCGGGGGCGAAGACGAGCACGCGAGCCATGCGGCCAGCGTAGGCACGCTCGCTGGGCGTCAGCGGAGGAACAGCGCCCGCAGCCGCGTGGTCGTGAACCACAGCCCGAGCACGACCATCACCGCGAAGTAGAGCAGGTGCAGGAGGATCGACGGCTGCACGAGCCCGGTGGTCAGCTGCCGGATCATGTCGACGCCGTGCCACAGCGGGAGCGCCTGAATGATCCACTGCACACCCTGCGGGTACACCTCGATCGGGAAGAAGGTCGCCGAGAGGAGGAACATCGGCATCATCACGATGTAGACGTAGTCGAGGTGCTGGAACGTCTTCATGTAGCTCGTGATGGCCATGCCGAAGGACGCGAAGCCGAAGGCGATGACGAGCGCCGCGGGGATGGCGAGCACGGCCGTCCACGCGAGGTTGAGGCCCATGAGCGTCGTGACGAGCATGAAGCCGCACGCGTAGAGCAGGCCGCGGAAGAGCGCGAGCAGGATCTCGCCGAGGGCGACGTCGAGCGGCCCGAGCGAGGTCGAGAGCATCTGCTGGTAGAGCTTCGCGAAGTTCATCTTGAAGAAGACGTTCATCGTCGAGTCGTAGACCGCGCCGTTCATCGCGCTCACCGCCATGAGGGCCGGCGCGATGTACGCCGCGTACGGCACCTCGGTGCCGTAGAACTGCACGCCCCCGATGAGCGCGCCGAGGCCGATGCCCATCGAGAGCAGGTAGAAGACGGGCTCGAAGAAGCCGGTGACGACGATGAGCCAGTTGTTGCGCGCGATGACCCGCAGGCCTCGCGCGACCACCGAGCGCGTGTTCCCCGCGTAGATCCCGCGCAGCGGCCCGCGCACCTTCGGCGCCGGGGCCTCGAGCAGCAGCTCGCTCATCGGTCGAGCCTCCGTCGGAAGGTGCGGATGGACAGCGCGCACGTGAGCGCGGCGAGGCCGAGGAGGAAGCCCAGGTGCACGACCGCCATGAGCGGCGCCATGGGCGCGCCGTACAGCGCGGTGCGGCCGAGCTCGGCGGCGTGCCACAGCGGCGAGATCCAGCCGATCCACTGCAGGAGCGCCGGCAGAGTCTCGAGCGGGAAGTAGGTGCCCGAGAAGAGCGTGAGCGGCACGACCACGAAGCGCTCGATGAACGAGAGCTGCCCGCGGTCGTCCGTCTGGGTCGACACCCACGACATCACCGCGAAGCCGAACGCGGTCGCGAGCAGCAGCCCGATTCCGATGAGCGAGAGCGCGCCGAGCGGCGTGCCGATGCCGAGCAGCAGCATGACGAGCGAGAACGACGTGAGCGGCAGCAGCACCCGCACGAGCACCGAGACCTGGAACCCGATCACGATGTGCGCGGGGCCGATGGGCGTGCCGTTCATGGCGAGGAACATCGGGAACCACTTGAAGCCGCCGAACACGCCCCAGGTGTTCTCCTGCGCGGCGGTCTGCATCGCCGCGGCGAGCGCGAGCGCGGGGGCGACGAACGTCAGGTAGGGCACGCCGTCGACGCCCCGCTCCCCCTGGTTGGCGTCGACGAGCATGCCGAGGCCGAAGCCGAGCCCGAGGATGTAGAGGAACGGCTCGCCGAGGCCGAGCCCGACCCACGTGACGACGTAGGAGCGCATGCCGCGGATGCGGTGCTCGGCGACGAACCACCAGCCCCACGCGCGCGACCGCTGCGCGACGACGGCGTGGTCGACCCCGCCGGCGTCGGCGAGCGTGCGCGTCGGGATCGACTCGCTCATTCGATCAGCGACCTTCCGGTGAGCCGCAGGAACACGTCCTCGAGGCTCGAGCGCCGCACGAGGCTCGTGAGGGGGCTGAGGCCGCGCTCGTGGACGGCCGACATCGCCGCCTCGCCGTCGTCGTCGTAGACGAGCACCCGGTCGGGCAGCACCTCGATGCGCGAGCCGATGCCCTCGATCGCCTTCGCCGCCTCGGCGTTGCGGCTCGATCCGAAGCGCACCTCGAGCACCTCGCGCGTGGAGTACTGGCGGATGAGCGAGGCGGGGCTGCCCTCGGCGACGATCGTGCCCTTGTCGACGACCACGAGGCGGTCGCACAGCTGCTCGGCCTCGTCCATGTAGTGGGTGGTGAGCACGAGCGTCGTGCCCTCCTCCTTCAGCCGGAACAGGCGATCCCACAGCACGTGCCGCGCCTGCGGGTCGAGGCCCGTGGTCGGCTCGTCGAGCAGCATCGCCTTCGGCGCGTTGATGAGGCCGCGCGCGATCGTGAGGCGCCGCTTCATGCCGCCCGAGAGCCCGTCGACGCGCGCCTTGCGCTTCTCGGTGAGCTGGGCGAACTCGAGCAGCTCCTCCGCCCGCCGCTTCACGTAGTCGAGCGGCAGCCCGAAGTAGCGGCCGTAGACGATGAGGTTGTCGATCACCCGCAGCTCCTCGTCGAGCTGGTCGGCCTGCGGCACGATGCCGAGCTGCGCGCGCACCTCGGGGCCGTGGCTCTCGGGGTCGAAGCCGAGCACCCGCAGATCGCCGGCCGTGCGCGTCGACGTCGCCGCGATCATCCGCATCGTCGTCGACTTGCCGGCGCCGTTCGGCCCCAGGAAGCCGAACGCCTCCCCCGGCTCGATCGAGAAGTCGATGCCGTCGACGGCGGTGAAGTCGCCGTACTGCTTGCGGAGTCCGGTCGCCTCGATCACGGGTGCTGGCACGAGACCTCAGGGTAGACCGTGCCGCCCACACCGTCGCACCCGCGTCGTCGGCCGCGCCCGACGCATCCGCCGCCCGTCGATCGCGAGCCGCCGCACGCGGGAGAATGGATGCGATGAGCGAGCGACGAGGGATGTTCGGCAGGCGGCGCGGCGACGAGGGCCCGCGTGCGAGCGTGCGCGAGCTGCTGCCCTACCTGTTCCCGAAGAAGGGCCTGCTCGCGGGCGCGATCGTGCTCTCGGTCGTCGGTGCCGGCTTCTCGCTCGCGCAGCCCGCGATGGCGCAGGAGCTCATCGCGCGCGTCGAGCAGTCGCGGCCGCTCGAGTGGCTGCCGTGGGCGCTGCTCGCGGTCGTCGTGATCGGCGCCGTCGCCGACGGCTTCCAGCACTTCCTGCTGCAGGTGCTCGGCGAGCACGTCGTGCTGCGCACGCGCCGCACGCTCGTCGCGTCGCTCCTGCGGCTGCCGATCGCCGAGTTCGACGCCCGCCGGGTCGGCGACCTCGTGAGCCGGGTCGGCAGCGACACGACGCTGCTGCGCGCCGTGCTCACGCAGGGCCTCGTGGAGTCGATCGGCGGGGTCCTGACGCTCGTCGGCGCCGTGATCGCGATGCTCATCATCGACCCGCTGCTGCTGGGCCTGACCGTCCTCGTGCTCGCCGTCGCGATCGTCGCGATGCTGCTCGTCATGCCGATGCTCACGCGCGCGTCGGGCGCCGCGCAGGAGCAGGTCGGCCACCTGACGAGCGCGCTCGAGCGCGCGATCAGCGCCGTGCGCACCGTGCGGGCTGCGGGGGCGACGGCGCGCGAGGTCGACGCGATCGGCGAGCGCGCGGTCGATGCCTTCCGCGCGGGCGTGCGCGTCGCCCGCATCTCGGCGCTCGTCGTGCCGATCTTCGGCATCGCGCTGCAGCTCGCGTTCCTCGTCGTGCTGGGCGTGGGGGGCCTGCGCGTCGCGACGGGCGAGATCGGCATCTCGCAGCTCGTCGGCTTCCTGCTGTTCCTGTTCCTCATGATCATGCCGCTCGGGCAGCTCGCGGGCGCGATCTCGGCGGTGAGCGTCGCGCTCGGCGCGCTCGGCCGCATCCAGGAGATCGTGCGGCTGCCGTCCGAGGACGCGGGAGATGCGCGGGAGGCCCTCTCCCCGGTGCACGGAGCCCCGATGGTCGAGTTCGACCGCGTGAGCTTCGCGTACGCGTCGGCGGATGCGCCGCGCGCGGTCCTCGAGGGCGTCTCGTTCGCCGTTCCGGCCGGTTCGCGCACCGCGCTCGTCGGTCCCTCGGGAGCCGGCAAGTCGACGACGTTCGCGCTGCTCGAGCGGTTCTACGACGTCGACGCGGGGCGTGTGCTCGTCGGCGGCCGCGACGTGCGCGACGTCGACCGCGAGAGCCTCCGCGCCCGCATCGGCTACGTCGAGCAGGACGCGCCGGCGCTCGCCGGGTCGCTGCGCGACAACCTGCGCCTCGCCGCGCCCGACGCGACCGACGAGCAGCTGCTCGCGGCGCTCGATTCGGTCAACCTCGCGGATCTCGTCGAGCGCTCCCCGCGGGGGCTCGACACCGAGGTCGGCGAGTCCGGCGTGCTGCTCTCGGGCGGCGAGCGGCAGCGGCTGGCGATCGCGCGCGCCCTGCTGGCCGCGACCCCGATCCTGCTGCTCGACGAGTCGACCGCGAGCCTCGACGCGCGCAACGAGGCGTCGCTCAAGGCAGCGCTCGAGGTCGCGAGCGAGGGCCGCACGACACTCGTGATCGCGCACCGGCTCGCGACCGTCGTCGACGCCGACCAGATCGTCGTGCTCGACGGCGGCAGGGTGCTCGCGCGCGGCACGCACGCGGAGCTGCTCGAGTCGTCGCCGCTCTACCGCGAGCTCGCGACGCACCAGCTGCTCACCGCCGCACCGGTCGCCGAGTAGCTGCCGGGGCGGTTCGGAGTCCTCCCCTGGTGCCGGCGCCCGGGACGGGCCCCGGAGCCGGGGTCGCGGCGGCGGCCCGAAAGGGCCGCCGCCTCAGAGCTCCACCGCTCAGGCGAACGGGTTGGGCATGAGCGTGTACTTCGTCTCGAGGTACTCGTGGATGCCCTCGGCGCCGCCCTCACGGCCGAGGCCCGACTGCTTCACGCCGCCGAAGGGGCCGGCCGCGTTCGAGACCACGCCGACGTTGAGGCCCATCATGCCGGTGTCGATGAGCTCGATCATCCGCTGCCCGCGCTTCGTGTCCTCGGTGAAGACGTAGCCGACGAGGCCGTACTCGGTGGCGTTCGCGAGGCGCACCGCCTCCTCCTCGGTCGAGAACCGCTGGATCGCGACGACGGGGCCGAAGATCTCCTCGATCGAGACGGCCATCTCGGCGGTGACGCCGTCGAGCACGGTGGGCTCGAAGAACGACCCCGGGCCGTCGATCGCCTTGCCGCCCGTGATGAGCGTCGCGCCATCGCCGACCGCCGACTCGACGAGGCGGACGGCGTTGTCGACGGCCTTGTCCTCGACGAGCGGGCCGATCGTCACGCCCTCCTCGGTGCCGCGGCCGATCTTCATCGCCTTGACGGCGTCGCCGATGCGGCGCGAGAACTCGTCGGCGATCGACTCGTGCACGATGAACCGGTTGGCGGCCGTGCAGGCCTGCCCGATGTTGCGGAACTTCGCGAGCAGCGCGCCCTCCACGGCCTTGTCGAGGTCGGCGTCCTCGAACACCACGAACGGCGCGTTGCCGCCGAGCTCCATCGACGACTTCAGCACGTTGTCGGCCGCCTGCTTCAGCAGCTGCACGCCGACCGGGGTCGAGCCGGTGAACGACACCTTGCGCAGGCGCGGGTCGGCCAGCAGCTTCTCCGAAAGGGCGCCGGTCGACTTCGTGGTGATGACGTTGACGACGCCCTTCGGCAGCCCGGCCTCCTCGAGCAGGCCGACGAGCGCGAGCGTCGTGAGCGGCGTGAGGGTCGCGGGCTTGACGACCGCGGTGCAGCCCGCCGCGAGCGCCGGGCCGAGCTTGCGCGTGGCCATCGCGAGCGGGAAGTTCCAGGGCGTGATGAGGAAGCACGGGCCGACGGGCCGGTGGGTGACGATCATCTGGCCGGTGCCCTCGGGCGTCATCGTGTAGCGGCCGTCGATGCGGACGGCCTCCTCCGAGAACCAGCGCAGGAACTCGCCGCCGTAGGCGACCTCGCCGCGGGCCTCGGCGAGCGGCTTGCCCATCTCCATCGTCATGAGGAGCGCGAACTCCTCCTTGCGCTCCTGGAGCAGGTCGAACGCCTTGCGCAGGATCTCGCCGCGGACGCGCGCGGGCGTGCGGGCCCACTGCTCCTGGGCGGCGACCGCCGCGTCGAGCGCTCGCACGCCGTCCTCGACGGAGCCGTTCGCGATCTCCTTGATGACCTCGCCGGTCGCCGGGTCGCGCACCTCGATGGTGCCCTGCTCGCCGTCGATCCACTCGCCGCCGATGAACAGCTGGCCGCGGACGGCGTCGAGCACCTCGGTCTCGCGGGTCGAGGTCGCTTGGGTGACGCTCATGAGAACTCCTTCGTGGAGAGCGGGACGGACCGATCGCGGGAGATCGACCGGCGGCGCGCCACGAGCGCGGTGCCGCACGTCAAGCCTACGCTCCGGCCCGCACCGCCTCGGGCTCGCGCTGCAGCTCGCCGCTGCGCCGCGGCTCGCGCGCGAGCTGCGACGGCCACCAGGTCTTCGGCCCGATCTCGAGCGCGAGCGCGGGCACGAGCAGCGAGCGCACGAGCGTCGTGTCGATGAGCACGCCGAGCGCGACGATGATCGCGAGCTGCAGGAGGAAGAGCACGGGGATGACGCCGAGCGCGGCGAAGGTCGCTGCGAGCACCACGCCCGCCGAGGTGATGACGCCGCCCGTCACGCGCAGGCCCCGCAGCACGCCCGCGCGGTGGCCGCGGAGAGCGACCTCCTCGCGCACCCGCGTCATGAGGAAGATGTTGTAGTCGACGCCGAGCGCGACGAGGAACACGAAGGCGAACAGCGGCACCGACGGGTCCATGTCGGGGATGCCGAGGGCCTGCAGGATGAGCGCGCCGACGCCGAGCGCGGTGTAGTACGACAGCACCGTCGTCGCGAGCAGCAGCGCAGCGGCGACGATCGAGCGCAGCAGGAGCATCAGGATGATGCCGATCACGAACAGGACGATCGGGATGATGAGCGCCCTGTCGCGCTGCGAGGCGTCGTTCGTGTCGATCGCCGTCGCGGTCGCACCGCCGACGAGCACCTCCGGCGAGATCGCGTGCACGTTCTCGCGCACCTCGCGCACGGTCTCCTGCGCCTCGTTGGAGTCCGGGGCCGCCGCGAGCGTCGCCTGCAGCAGCACGCGACCGTCGACGACGGTGGGCGCGAACGCGCCGAACGGCGACGCCGGATCCACCGGGAGCGGGACGGTGCCCGAGGGCGACTCCTCGCTCACGGCCGCGACGCTCTCGACGCCGTCGACGCCGGCCAGCGCATCCGCCACCTCGTCGAGCCGCGCCTCGGGGGCGAGCACCTGGGTGGGGGTGCCCGAGCCGCCGGGGAAGTGCGCCGAGAGGAGCTCCTGGCCGTCGCGGGCCTCCGACTCGCCGACGACGAACTCGCTCGAGGGCACGCCCTCGGCGCGCAGCTGCGTCACGCCGATCGCGCCGGCGCCGAGCACGAGCGCGGTGACGATCCAGACGGTGCGCGCGCGGCGGTCGACGAGCGACGAGACCGCGCCCCACACGCCCTTGTCGTCGGGCTTCGTGCGCGGCCTCTCGGGCGTGGGCGCGACGGGCCAGAACGCGACGCGGCCGAACGCGAGCAGCAGCGCGGGCAGCAGCGTGAGCCCGGCGAGGATCGACGTCGCGATGCCGATCGCCGCGACGGGGCCGAGCTGCAGGTTGGACACGAGGTCGCTCAGCAGCAGGCACAGGAGGCCCGCGATCACGGTGCCGCCCGAGGCGATGATCGGCTCGAACGAGCCCTTGAGCGCGGCGACCGTCGCCTGCCAGCGCGAGCGCGTCTGGCCGAGCGCCTCGCGGAAGCGCGCGGTGTAGAGGAGGCCGTAGTCGGTCGCGGCGCCCACCACCAGGATGAAGAGGATGCCCTGCGTCTGGCCGCTCAGGGTGAGCACGCCCGCCTTCGCGAGCTCGAAGACGACGAGGATCGCGAGGCACAGCGCCGCGACCGAGGTGAACAGCACCAGGAGCGGCAGCAGCGGCGAGCGGTACACGATCACGAGGATCACGAGCACGGCCGCGAGGGCGACGAGCAGCAGGATGCCGTCGATGCCCGCGAACGCGTCGCCGATGTCGGCGGTGAAGCCGGCCGGGCCCGTCACCTTCGCCTCGACGTCATCGCCGAGCGGCGCATCCGCGACGAGCGCGCGCAGCTCGGCGACCAGGTCGGGTACCTCGCCGGACGCGCCCGAGCTGTCGAGCAGCGCAACGATCTGCGCCGCCTGGCCGTCGTCGCTGGGCACGAGGGGGGACGCCTCCACGACGCCGTCCAGCCCGAGGATGTCCGCCTGCAGCTCGGCCAGCGCCTCGAGCGAGCCTTCCCCGAGTCGGCCATCGGCGGCAACGATCACGATCGCCGGGATCTCGTCATCGCCGACGAACTCGCCGAGCTCCTGCTGGACGAGCGTCGACTCGGCGCTCGAGGGCAGGAAGCTCGTCTGGTCATTCGAGACGACGCTCGAGAGCCGGCCGAAGGTCGGTCCGCCGACTCCCGCGGCCGCGAGCCAGCCCAGGATCAGGACGATGGGGAGGAGGATGCGGAGCCACTGCGGCACGCGTGGCTTGGCGGTGGGGAGCGAGGCGCGATTCGACACTTAGCCAGTCTATCTGTTAGTCCGTCTATGTACAGTCCCGATGTGACGGGCGACTGGGCGTCGCACCCAGCAGCAGACAGACTACATGTAGATCGGCTACATGTGCATCAGTGGCGTCGCACGACCTCCACGCCCCCGTCTCGCATCTCGTCGAGCGCGGTCGCCCGCGTGTCGGGCGAGACCGCCGAGGTGAGCGCGTCGATCACCCGCACCTTGATGCCGGCGAGCGCCGCGTCGAGGGCGGACGCCTTCACGCAGTAGTCGGTCGCGATGCCGACGACGTCGAGCTCATCGATGCCCTGCTCCTCGAGCACCTCGTCGAGCGTCTCCCCGTCGTCGGTCACGCCCTCGAACGCCGAGTAGGCGGGCTTCCCCTGGCCCTTCTTCACGTGCACGTCGATCGCGAGCGCGTCGAGCGCCGGGTGGTAGTCGGCGCCCGGCGTTCCGGCGACGCAGTGCACGGGCCAGGTGCCGACGAAGTCGGGCTCGCCGGTCGCGAAGTGGCCGCCGTTGTCGTTCGAGCCGTCGTGCCAGTCGCGGCTCGCGACGACCAGGTCGTAGGAGTGCGAGCGGAGGTGCTCGGTGATGGCGGCGGCGACGGCGGCACCGCCCGCCGTGCCGAGCGCGCCGCCCTCGGTGAAGTCGTTCTGCACGTCGACGATGAGGATGCCCTTGGCCATGCCCTCAGGCTAGTGCGGGACCGCGGCGCGACATCGCCCTTGCGGTTCCCGCGGGAGCGCGTAGTGTGGGGTACACATCGGGTTCCGACTTTCGTTCGCAGCGAGATCCTTCCCGCGATCTCCCACTGCAGGCCGTGACTCCTCTCGCGGCAACAGAACGAACCGGAAATGCACGCACGTCCCCGTGACGTGGCAGCGGACATCGACGCCCTCGCAGGCGGTTTCGAGCGCTCCCTCGTCGACCCCTCCTTCGAACGACGCATCCTCGCGGAAGCGCACCCGGCAGTGCTCGCCGCAGCCGCCCGATCGAGGCGAGTGTCCCCAGAGCTCCTGCAGGCGCTCTGGGACTCGACCTCGGATCCCGGGCTCCGCCACGCGATCGCACGGAACATCACGGCACCGCTCGCCCTCATCGGCGCGAGCCGCCACAGCGACTTCGGCGAGATCGAGCTCGCGATCTACGCGCTGCGCATGGGGCAGCCGCATCTCGCCTGCCTGATCCGCGAGCCGGCGCCCGACCCCGACACGACGCTCGACGAGCGCTGGCGCGAGATCGGGGGCCTCCCCAGGTCCGCGCCGGGCGCCGAGCCCCCGCGCGTGCCGTCGGCGGCGACGACCGCGGTCGATGGCCGGAGCCGCGCATGAGCGCGCTGCTCGACGCAGAGATCGCCATGGCAGCGGTGGTCCTGGTGGCCTTCATCGCACTCGTGATCGTCGCCGTCGCGCTGCTGCGGCGCGCCATCATCAGTCGGACCCCTGAGCTGCGGGAGCGACCGCAGTCGCCGCGCGGCCGCGGCACCGCCACGACCGACACCTGAACGACGAGCCGACCCGCGAGCCTCCGGCGGCGAGCGGATGCGCACGGTCGCCGCACGACAGAACGGCCCCCGACGGATGCTCCTCGCGGAGCACCCGGTCGGGGGCCGTTCGTGTCTGTGCCGCCTCGGAGAATCGAACTCCGGACCTATTCATTACGAGTGAATCGCTCTGCCGACTGAGCTAAGGCGGCGTGCCGAGGCACGATCAACGATCATAGCGCATGCGCTCGGCCCGCCACGACCTTGACCCTCGCAGGAGCGCACCCCAGGCTCGAGGCATGACTCCCGCGCCGTGGCCCACCCGCCCGACCGAGCCGACCGCATCCGACCTCGCGCAGATCGACGCGTGGTGGCGCGCAGCGAACTACCTGAGCGTCGGGCAGATCTACTTGCTCGACAACCCGCTGCTGCGCGAGCCGCTCGCGCGCGACCACATCAAGCCGCGCCTGCTCGGCCACTGGGGCACGACGCCGGGGCTCACCTTCGTCCAGGCGCACCTGAACCGCGTCATCCGCGAGCGCCGCCAGCGCACGCTGTTCGTCACCGGGCCCGGGCACGGCGGGCCCGCCGTCGTCGCGGGCGCCTACCTCGAGGGCACCTACTCCGAGCGCTTCCCCGAGGTCGGGCTCGACGAGCCCGGCATGCGGCGGCTCTTCCGCCAGTTCTCGTTCCCCGGCGGCATCCCGAGCCACGCTGCGCCCGAGACGCCCGGGTCGATCAACGAGGGCGGCGAGCTCGGCTACTCGCTCGCGCACGCGTACGGCGCGGCGTTCGACGACCCGGATCTGCTCGTCGCATGCGTGATCGGCGACGGCGAGGCCGAGACCGGCCCATTGGCGGCCGCGTGGCACAGCACCAAGTTCCTGAACCCCGCCGCCGACGGCGCGGTGCTGCCGATCCTGCACCTCAACGGCTACAAGATCGCAGGCCCGACCGTGCTCGCCCGCATCCCCGAGGCAGAGCTCGTCGCCCTCATGCGCGGCTACGGCCACGACCCGCTCGTCGTCGAGGTGGGCGCCGACGGGGAGCCGCACCTCGAGGCGCACGCGCGCTTCGCCGCCGTGCTCGACGACGCGCTCGACCGCATCGCCGCGATCAAGGCGGATGCGCGGGCCGGGCGCCTCGAGGAGCGTCCCGCGTGGCCCATGATCGTGCTGCGCAGCCCCAAGGGCTGGACGGGTCCCGACCGGGTCGACGGCACCGACGTCGAGGGCACCTGGCGCGCCCACCAGGTGCCGCTCTCGGGCGTGCGCGACGACGACGAGCACCGCGCGCTGCTCACCGAGTGGCTGCGCTCGTACCGGCCGGACGAGCTGTTCGAGGACGCCGGCGCACCGGTGGCGCTCGTGCGCGACCACGCCCCCGAGGGCGAGCTGCGGATGGGCGCGCTCCCGGCCGCGAACGGCGGCGAGGTGCGGGAGGAGCTGCGCCTGACCGACTTCCGCGATCACGCCGTCGAGGTGGATCCCGCCGCGCGTGGCGCCGACGACGCGGAGGCCACCGCGGTGCTCGGCGGCTGGCTCGCCGAGGTGATCCGCGACAACCCCGCGACGTTCCGCATCTTCGGACCCGACGAGACCGCATCCAACCGCCTCGCCCCGCACGTCTACGCCTCCACCGAGCGGCAGTGGAACGCCGAGACGCTGCCCGGCGACGAGCACCTCGCCCCGACCGGCCGCGTGATGGAGGTGCTGAGCGAGCACCTGTGCCAGGGATGGCTCGAGGGCTACCTCCTCACCGGGCGCCACGGCCTCTTCAACACCTACGAGGCCTTCGCCCACATCGTCGACTCGATGCTCGGGCAGCACGCGAAGTGGCTCGAGTCGGCCGCGCACGTGCCGTGGCGCGAGCCGATCTCGAGCCTCAACTACCTGCTCTCGAGCCACGTGTGGCGGCAGGACCACAACGGGTTCAGCCATCAGGACCCCGGCTTCATCGACGTCGCGCTCAACAAGAGCGCCGACGTCGTGCGCGTCTACCTGCCGTTCGACGCCAACACGCTGCTGTCGACCGCCGACCACTGCCTGCGGTCGACCGGCTACGTCAACGTGGTCGTGGCGGGCAAGCAGCCGGCGCCGCAGTGGCTCACGATGGCCGAGGCCGTCGACCACTGCGCGCGCGGCGCCGGCGTGCTCCCCTGGGCGGGCACCGAGACGGCCGACACACCCCCGGATGCCGTACTGGCGGCCGCAGGCGACGTCCCGACCCTCGAGGTGCTCGCCGCCGCCGCGCTGCTTCGCGAGCACGCGCCCGACCTCGCGGTGCGCGTCGTGAACGTCGTCGACCTGACCCGCCTGCAGACCGAGGCGCAGCATCCGCACGGCCTCTCCGACGCAGACTTCGACGCGCTGTTCACGACCGACCGCCCGGTGGTCTTCGCGTACCACGGCTACCCCTGGCTCATCCACCGCCTCACCTACAAGCGCGCGGTGCACGACAACCTGCACGTGCGCGGCTACGTCGAGCGCGGCACCACGACGACCCCGTTCGACATGGTCATGCTCAACGACCTCGACCGCTACCGGCTCGCGATGGACGTCATCGAGCGGGTGCCGGGCATGGCGGAGTCGCATGCCCACGTGCTGCGGGAGCTGGCGGATGCGCGTGCCCGGGCCCGTGCGCACACGCGCGAGCACGGGGTCGACATCCCCGAGGTCGCCGACTGGCGGTGGCCGGGCAACGCCTGAGCCCCCGGCCCCCGCTCAGCAGTCGAGGTCGGCGGGTGGCGCGACCCCCGTGAGGAAGTACTCGTTGACCGGCTCGTCGACGCACGGGTTGGGCATCGGCGCGTAGTACTGGCCGTGGCCCTCGGCGTCGACCGAGATGAGCACGCCCGACTCGAGCATCGCGGCGAGGTCGACGGCCTGCTGGTAGGGCGTCGCCGGGTCGTTGCGGCCGCCGATGACGATGATGGGGTCGGCACCTGGGGCCGTGATCGCGTGCGGCTCGCGCGTCGCCTCGAAGGGCCACGCCGCGCAGCTGCTGAGCCCGACGAAGTCGGGGCCAAGGGTGGGCGCGACCGCCATGATCTCGGCCGCGTTGGCCCGGACCTGGTCGAAGTCGGTGACGGCGGGCGCGTCGAGGCAGTTCACTGCGATGAGCGCCTCGAGCGAGTTGTCCTCGAAGCTGCCGTCGGGACGGACGCCGTAGTAGGCGTCGGCCTCCGCGTACGCGCTCTCGCCCCGGCCGGCGAGCACATCCGCGATCACCTGCCGGAGGGTCTCCCACTGCAGGTCGCTGTAGAGGTTCGCCGCGACGGCGACGAAGAACGCGCTCGAGCCGAGCTGCCGGCCGTCGGCGACCTCGATCGGATCGGCGTCGAGCCGGTCGAGCAGCGCCCGGGTCTGCGCGAGCGCCTCCTCCTGGGTGCCGCTCAGCGGGCAGTCGCCGCGCTGCAGGCAGTCGGCGACGAAGTTGCCGTACGCGAGCTCGAAGCCGGCCGCCTGGTAGAGGGTTCCCTCGAAGTCGGAGCGGTCGGGCGCGACGGCGGCGTCGAGCACCATGCGCCCGACGTTCTCGGGGAAGAGGTCGGCGTAGGTCGAGCCGATGAGCGTGCCGTAGGAGACCCCGAGGTAGTTGAGCTTGTCCTCGCCCAGCAGCGCGCGCAGCAGGTCCATGTCGCTCGCGACCTGCTCCGTGCCGACGAACTCGAGGTAGGCGCCGGTGTGCTCGAGGCACGCGTCGGCGAGCCACTGCGCCGACTCGAGCTGCTGCTGCAGGTCGGCGTCGCTGAGCGGCTCGGGGTCGCCGGGCGGGATCTCCCACAGCCAGTCGTACAGCTCGCGCGGGTCGTCGTAGCACGAGATGGGCGTCGAGCCTCCGACGCCGCGGGGGTCGAAGCCGACGAGGTCGTAGTGCTCGCGCACGTCCGGGTGCATGAGGTAGTCGGCGTACTGCATGACGTAGTCCGCACCCGAGGCGCCGGGGCCGCCCGGGTTGTAGAGGATCGCGCCCTGCCGCTCCCCCGTCGCAGGCGCGACGGTCACGGCGAGCTCGATCTCGTCGTCGGTCGAGCCGAACCAGTCCATCGGCGCCGCCACGGTGCCGCACCAGTTCGGCCCGCACGCCTGCCAGTCGACATCCTGGCCGTAGTACTGCTCGAGCCCCGGTGCGACGTCCTCGCCCGTCGGGCCCCACGTGGGCTCGGAGACGGTGCTCGGCGAGGTGGGCGGGGCGTCGGGCAGCGGCGGCGGCAGGATGACGCAGCCGGTCAGGGCGACGAGCGTCGCGGCGGCGGCAGCGATGGCGGCCAGGCCGCGGCGGGGGCGATGCATGGCTCTACGGTATTGCCCGCGGCTATGCGCGGGGGCGGGCGGCCCGTCGTTGCGCGGCCCGCGCGGCGCTCACGAGCATCGCCTCGAGCGCGAGCAGCGGCGGCACGTTGGCCTCGATCCGCTCGCGCGCGACGCGGATCTGGTCGAGCACCTCGATGACCGCGGCGCGCTCGAGGTAGTCCGCGGCCGCCTGCACCGTGGGGCGCATGGCCTCGTTCACGAGCTCCCGGCCGACGCCGAGCTGCGTGATGAGGATGTCGCGGTAGAGCGAGAGCAGGTCGACGAGGATGCGGTCGACGCCGTCGCGCATGCCGCGCTTCGCGCGCTGCTTCTGCGCGTCCTCGAGCTCCTTGAGCTGGCGGCGCAGCTGCGGCGGCACCGTGCCGCCCGGCTCGACGCCCAGCTGCCGCAGCGCCTGCGCGCGCTCTGCCTCATCGCGCTCGGCGGAGAGCGCGTCGGCGTCGGCGGTCGCGATCTCGACGAACCGGGCGGCGGCGAGCACCGCCGACGACGCGGTGGACACGCGCATCGCGATCTGCAGCGTCTCGGCCCGGCGGGACCGCGCCTCCTCGCTCGTCGCGAGCCGCCTCGCCATGCCGATGTGGCTCTGCGCCTCGCGGGCCGCGCGCGAGGCCACCTCGGGCGCGACGCCGTCGCGCTCGACGAGGAGCCGCGCGACGTCGTCGGGATCCGGCACCTGCAGGTTGACGGTCCGCACGCGCGACCGGATCGTCGGCAGCAGGTCAGCCTCGCTCGGCGCGCACAGCACCCACACGGTCTCGGGCGGCGGCTCCTCGAGGGCCTTGAGCAGCGCGTTCGAGGTGCGCTCGGCCATCCGGTCGGCGTCCTCGACGACGACGACCCGGTAGCGGGCGGTCGAGGGGGCGAGCGCGGCGCGCTGCACGACCGCCCTCGCCTGCGCGATCGTGATGAGCACACCCTCGGTCGAGAGCGTGACCAGGTCGGGGTGCGTGCGCGCCTCGACGAGCGTCTCCACCTCCGGCTCGATGCCGTCCGGACCGGACAGCAGCGCCGCGGCGAACACGTACGCGAGGTTCGAGCGGCCGGAGCCGGGCGGCCCCGTCAGCAGCCACGCGTGCGTCATCGCGCCGTGCTCGTCGCCCTCGGGCCGGGCCGCGGCCGCGCGCCGCAGCTGCGCCACCGCATCCGCCTGGCCGACGATCTCGTCCCAGCCGCCCATCGCTCCCCCGTGCCCGCTTCCTGCTCGCGCCGCGGTCAGCGCCCGGTGGCGAGCATCGCACGCACGTGCGACATGACGCGCTCGTGCACCGCCTCGGGGGTGCCGGATGCGTCGACCACGGCGAAGCGCTCGGGCTCGGCCTCGGCGAGCGCGAGGTAGGCCGCGCGCACCCGCTCGGCGAAGTCGAGCCCGGTCTGCTCGAGCCGGTCGAAGGGCGCGTCGGCGCGGGCCGCCATGCGCTCGCGGCCGACCACCGGGTCGAGGTCGAGCAGCACGGTCAGGTGCGGCAGGAGCCCGTCGACGGCCCAGAGCGACAGGTCGCGCACCTGCTGGCCGTCGAGCTCGCGGCCGGCCCCCTGGTAGGCGACGGATGAATCGAGGTAGCGGTCCTGCACGACCGTCTCGCCGCGCTCGAGCGCGGGGCGCACGAGCGTCGCGACGTGCTGGGCGCGGTCGGCGGCGTAGAGGAGCGCCTCGGCGCGCGGCGCGACGTGGCCGTCCGTGTGCTGCACGAGCCGCCGGATCTCGACGCCGAGCTCCGTGCCGCCGGGCTCGCGGGTGCGCACGACCGTGCGGCCCTCGGCCTCGAGCCGGGCGACGAGCAGCGCCGCCTGGGTCGACTTGCCGGAGCCGTCGCCGCCCTCGAGCGTGATGAAGGCGCCGGTCACGGCTGCTCGGTCGTGTCGGTCTTCTTCTTCGCGGCGGGCTTCCGCGCGGCCGTGGTCTTCGCGCCCGTGGTCTTCCCTGCGGTCGTCTTGGCGCCCGCGCTCTTCGCCGCCGCGGTCTTCGCGGCGGGCTTCTTCGCCGCGGGCTTCCGCGCTGGCTTCTTCGCCGGCCCCTTCTCGCGCTTGAGCTGCAGCAGCTCGACGGCCCGCTCGAACGTGATCGCCTCGACGTCCTCGCCGCGGGGGATCGTCGCGTTGGTCTCGCCGTCGGTGACGTACGGCCCGAATCGCCCGTCGCGCACCTTCACCGGCTTGCCCGAGACGGGGTCGGCGTCGAACTCCTTGAGCGCGCTCGCGGCCTTCCTCGCCCCGTACTTGGGCTGCGCGAAGCGCTCGAGCGCCTGCTCGAGCGTGATCGAGAAGATCTGGTCCTCGTCGTCGAGCGAGCGCGTGTCGGTGCCCTTCGAGAGGAACGGCCCGTAGCGGCCGGGGCGCGCGGTGATCTCGTCGCCCGACTCCGGGTCGACGCCGACGACGCGCGGCAGGGCGAGCAGCTTGAGCGCGGTGTCGAGGTCGACCGACTCCGGCTCCATCGTCTTGAACAGCGAGGCGCGGCGGGGCTTCGGCGCCGCCTTGCCCTTCTTGGGCGCGACCGGCTTGCCCTCGTCGTCGAGCTCGACCGGCAGCGCCTCCTCGATGTACGGCCCGAAGCGGCCGTCCTTCACGACGACGTCGAGGCCCGTCTCCGGGTGCTGCCCGAGCACGCGGTCCTGCGCCGGCTCGGCCGCGAACAGCTCGGCCGCCTTCTCGGGCGTGAGCTGGTCGGGGGTGAGGTCCTCGGGGATGTTCGCGCGCTTCGTCTCGCCGTCGGGGCCCTCCCCCTCGAGGTAGGGGCCGTACTGCCCGACGCGGAGCGTGACGCCGTCGGCGACCGGGATCGAGTTCACCGCGCGCGCGTCGATGTCGCCGAGGTTCTCGACGGTGCTCTTGAGGCCCGGGCGCTCGTCGCTGCCGAA
Source organism: Agrococcus sp. HG114 (assembly GCF_024723325.1). Lineage (GTDB taxonomy): Bacteria > Actinomycetota > Actinomycetes > Actinomycetales > Microbacteriaceae > Agrococcus. Next base: position 2,011 of record NZ_JANQCH010000008.1, on the reverse strand, counting down.
GTAGAAGCGGCGCAGCCACTCCTCGCGGTCGAGCTCGCCGTCGGCGATCCGGTCGAGGTCGGCGAGCATCTCGGCGGTGAAGTCGTAGTCGACGTAGTCGCCGAGGTTGTCCTCGAGCAGCTTGATGGTCGAGAACGCGATCCAGTTCGGCACGAGCGCGCCGCCCCGCTGCGTGACGAAGCCGCGACGCACGATCGTGTCGATGATCGACGCGTACGTCGAGGGGCGGCCGATCTCGAGCTCCTCGAGCGCCTTCACGAGGCTCGCCTCGGTGTAGCGCGGCGGAGGCGTCGTCACGTGGTCCTTGCGCTCGAGCTCGGCGAGCGAGACCGGGTCGGACTCCTTCACGTCGGGCAGCGTGCCCTCGGACTCGGCGTCCTCCGCGTAGCGCGAGGCGTCCTTGCCCTCCTCGTACGCCTGCAGGAAGCCGGGCTCGGTGATGACGGTGCCGGATGCGGTGAACTCGGCGACGCCGCGCGTGGTCTTCTCGGAGGCGATCGTGATCGTCGCGGTCTGCCCGGTCGCGTCGATCATCTGGCTCGCGACCGTGCGCTTCCAGATGAGCTCGTAGAGCCGGTGCTCGTTCGGCGTGAGCGCGCCCTTGACCTCGCTCGGCGTGCGGAACGCGTCGCCGGAGGGCCGGATCGCCTCGTGGGCCTCCTGCGCCGACTTCGACTTGCCCGAGTAGTGGCGCGCGGCCTGCGGGATCGACTCCTTGCCGTAGAGCGCCGCGGCCTGCTCCCGGGCGGCCTTGATCGCCTGCGCCGACAGCGACGGCGAGTCGGTGCGCATGTAGGTGATGTAGCCCTGCTCGTAGAGCGACTGGGCGACCGACATCGTCTGCTTGGCCGAGAGCTTGAGCTTGCGCCCCGCCTCCTGCTGCAGCGTCGAGGTCGTGAACGGCGCCGACGGCCGCCGGCGGTACGGCTTCGACTCGACGCCCGCGACCCGGAACGAGCCCTGCTCGAGCTCGGCGGCGAGCGCCTCGGCCGCGGCGGCGTCGAGCACCGTGCGCACGCCCTTGATCTGCCCGCGGTCGTCGAAGTCGCTGCCGGTGGCGACCCGCGCGCCGCCGAGCCGCACGAGCCGCGCGCCGAATCGGGCCCCCTCGGCCTCGAACTGCGCGGTCAGGCTCCAGTAGCTCGCGGGCACGAACGCCATGCGCTCGCGCTCGCGGTCGACGATGAGCCGCGCAGTGGGTGACTGCACGCGGCCGGCCGAGAGGCCCTGCCGCACCTTGCGCCACAGCACGGGGCTCACCTCGTAGCCGTACAGCCGGTCGAGGATCCGGCGCGTCTCCTGCGCGTCGACGAGCGGCATGTTGAGCTCGCGCATCGAGTCCTTCGCCTGCTCGATCGCGTCCTTGGTGATCTCGTGGAACACCATCCGCTTGACCGGCACCTTCGGCTTCAGCACCTCGAGCAGGTGCCACGCGATCGCCTCGCCCTCGCGGTCCTCATCGGTCGCGAGGATGAGCTCGTCGGCGTCCTTGAGCGCGCGCTTGAGCTCGGCGACGGTCTTCTTCTTCTCGTCGCTCACGACGTAGTAGGGCGCGAAGCCGTGATCGACGTCGACGGCGAACTTGCCGTACGCGCCCTTCTTGAGGTCGGCCGGCAGGTCGCGCGGGCTGACGAGGTCGCGCACGTGCCCGACCGAGGCGAGCACCTGGTACCCCTCGCCGAGGTACCGCTCGATCGTCTTGCCCTTCGCGGGGGACTCCACGATGACGAGCTTCTTGCCCATGCTCACGCTCACTGCTCTACATATAAGGGAGGTCTGCGGCCCGACGGGCCAAGTCGCCACAATACACACGCCGTCATTGCGCCCTCACAGCGGCGGCCCCGCACGGGCGGTGACGGATGCGCGCCACGGCCCGACCGGGATCGCCACGGTCACGCGCGCCTCGAGACCGCGCAGCGCGCACTCGGCGAGCTCCGCCCGGCTCTGCGACGCGACGGCCTGCGCGAGGCCGCACGGCGAGCCGTCGGCGAAGCCGGCGAGCGCATCGGCC
>NZ_JANQCH010000089.1 GCF_024723325.1 Agrococcus sp. HG114 | reverse complement strand
AGCCGCGCGAGCGGCACCGCGAGGCCGGCGCCGCCGAGCGTCAGCAGCGTCGCGGCGAGCCCCGCGAGCTCGTCGCGGCCCGTGACCTGCGCGACGAGCAGCGATCCGACGCCGAGCGCGACGCCGTTCGACACGCCGCCGAGCGCCTGCGCGAGCGAGAGCACCGCGAGCGTGCGCCGCTGCGCGGGATGCTCGCGCTCCAGCGGCTCCTCGGGCACGTCCAGCCTCCCCGGCCCGGTCGTCGGCTCAGACCGTGACGACTTCGGCGTCACCGGCGGGCAGGCCCTGCTCGTCGGCGATGCGGCGGGCCTCCTCGATGAGCGTCGCGACGATCTCCGACTCGGGCACGGTCTTCACGACCTCGCCCTTGATGAAGATCTGCCCCTTGCCGTTGCCGGAGGCGACCCCGAGGTCGGCCTCGCGGGCCTCCCCCGGGCCGTTGACGACGCATCCCATGACCGCGACGCGGAGCGGTACCTGCACGTCCTTGAGGCCCTCCGTGACCGAGTCCGCGAGCGAGTAGACGTCGACCTGGGCACGGCCGCACGAGGGGCACGAGACGATCTCGAGCTTGCGCTCGCGCAGGTTGAGCGACTGCAGGATCTGCAGGCCGACCTTGATCTCCTCGACCGGGGGCGCCGAGAGCGAGACGCGGATCGTGTCGCCGATGCCCTCGGAGAGCAGGATGCCGAACGCGGTCGCCGACTTGATCGTGCCCTGGAACGCGGGCCCCGCCTCGGTGACGCCGAGGTGCAGCGGCCAGTCGCCGCGCTCGGCGAGCAGCCGGTAGGCCTTCACCATCACGACGGGGTCGTTGTGCTTGACCGAGATCTTGAAGTCGTGGAAGTCGTGCTCCTCGAACAGGCTCGCCTCCCACACGGCGGACTCCACGAGCGCCTCGGGCGTCGCCTTGCCGTACTTCTCGAGCAGGCGCGGGTCGAGGGAGCCCGCGTTGACGCCGATGCGGAGGGAGACCCCGGCGGCCTTCGCGCGCTTGGCGATCTCGCCCACCTGGTCGTCGAACTTGCGGATGTTGCCCGGGTTGACGCGCACCGCCGCGCAGCCGGCGTCGATCGCCTGGAAGACGTACTTCGGCTGGAAGTGGATGTCGGCGATGACCGGGATCTGGCTCTTCTTCGCGATGATGTGCAGCACGTCGGCGTCGTCCTGGCTCGGCACCGCGACGCGCACGATGTCGCAGCCGGTCGCGGTGAGCTCGGCGATCTGCTGCAGGGTCGCGTTGATGTCGGTGGTCTTCGTCGTCGTCATCGACTGCACCGACACGGGCGCGTCGCCGCCGACGAGCACCTTGCCGACCTTGATCTGCCGCGTCTTCCGACGGGGCGCGAGGGTGAGCGGCGCGGGGTTGCCGAGGTTGATGGCTGCCATGCGATCAGCCTACGCGGCGGCGCTGTGCCGCTCTCGCCGGGATGGCGACGGATGGCAGGATCGACCGGGTGATCACGGCAGCGGCAGACGGCTCATCCCTCGGCAACCCCGGCCCGACCGGCTGGGGCTGGTACATCGACGACGAGCGCTGGGCCGCGGGCGGGCAGGCGACGGGCACGAACAACATCGGCGAGCTCTCGGCGGTCGTCGACCTGCTGCGGCAGACGCGCGGCGTCGATGAGCTGCTCATCCTGTGCGACAGCCAGTACGTCATCAACTCGGTCACGAAGTGGATGGCCGGCTGGAAGCGCAAGGGCTGGCGGAAGGCCGACGGCAAGCCCGTGCTCAACCGCGAGCTGCTCGAGGAGCTCGACCGGCTCATGGCCGAGCGGGGGGCCGAGGGCGGCGTCGTGCGCTTCGAGTGGGTGCGGGGGCACGCGGGGCATCCGCTCAACGAGGCCGCCGACCGGCTCGCGAACGGCGCGGCCGCCGCCTACCAGCGCGGCATGGTCCCGGATGCGGGGCCCGGGTTCGGGGGTCCCGCACCGTCTGCGGCGCCCACGCGGGGCACCGCGGCCGCGACCGTCCCCGCGGACGCGCCGCCCGCATCCGCCCCGGCATCGGCCGAACGGCCCGCCCCCGCACCGAGCCAGACCCCGGGGCTCTTCGACGACCTGGACTTCCTCACCGACACCGGGGACGAGGCGGAGGTCGTGCGGCTCGAGCGGTCGCTGCTCTCGGACGACGTGCGCGCCGACCCCGCGAGCGTCGCGGCGCTGCTGCACCCCGAGTTCGAGGAGATCGGCGCCTCGGGCCGCCGCTGGAGCCGCGACGAGGTGCTCGCCGAGATCGCGCCGCTGCGCTCGCCGCTCGAGCTCGAGGTGCTCGCGACGCACGAGCTGCCGGGCGATGCGCTGCTGCTCGTGTGGCGCTCGGTGGGCGAGTCGAGCGCGCTGCGCAGCTCGCTGTGGGTGCGCTCCGACGGGCGGTGGCGGCAGCGCTTCCACCAGGCGACGCCGGAGGCGTGAGCGCTGGAGCTGGGCGCTCAAGCTCAGAGCGGAGCACCGCGCCCTGTGCCGAGGCCCGGGACGGGCCTCGGAGCTGGCGTCGCGGCGGAGGCACGAAAGTGCCTCCGCTTCCAGCTCCAGCGCTCACCCCCCGAAGAGCGAGATCGGCTTGACGATGTCGGCGTAGATGAGCAGCGCGCTCATGACGCCGAGCACGCCGGTGACGACGAGCGTGACCGGCACCCACTTCGCGGTGTCGAGCGGCGCGGCCACCCGGCCGCGCAGTCGCGCCCAGCCGCGCCGCACGGCGTCGACGATCGCGCCCAGGATGTGCCCGCCGTCGAGCGGCATGAGCGGGATGAGGTTGAAGACGAACAGCGCGACGTTGAGGCTCGCGAGCAGCTGCACCATCGCGCTGACGCGCTCGACGATCGGCACCTGGTCGAGGGTCGCGATCTCGCCCGCCATGCGCCCGACGCCCACGACCGACATCGGCCCGTTCGGGTCGCGCTCCCCCGGCCCGAAGGCGGCGGTCGCGACGTCGACGAGCCGCTGCGGCAGGTTGAGGATGAGCTCGCCCACGCGCACCACGTTGTCGCCGACGGCCGGCAGCACCGCGGTCGCGGGCTGCTGCTGGATCTCGTACTGCGGTCCGACGCCGATGAAGCCCACGGTCTCGGTGAGCGGCCGCCCGTCGACCTCGACCTGCTCGCCCCGCTCGTCGAACACGTAGCGCTCGGTCGCGAGGGGCGTGATCTCGAGCGTGCGCTCCTGCCCGTCGCGCTCGACGACGAGCTCGGTCGGGCGTCCGGCGAGCTCGCGGATCGCCTGCTGCACCTCGGCCCAGCCGGTCGCGGGCTCGCCGCCGACCGCGACGATCGTGTCGCCCGGCTCGAGGCCCGCCTGGGCGGCGGGCGCGAGCGGGTCGCCGGGCGCGCACTCCGTGCGCTCCTCGCTCGCGGCGATCACGCACTCCGAGACGCTCGCGACGGTCGTCGAGGGCACGGCGATGCCGAAGCCGCACAGCACGATCGCGTACAGCACGGTCGCGAGCAGCAGGTTCATGAGCGGCCCGCCGAGCATGATGACGATCCGCTTCCAGGTCGCGAGCCGCCAGAACGACCGCTCCTCCTCGCCGTCGTGGATCGAGTCGGCGCTCACGTCGCGCGCGTCCTGCACGAGCGTGTCGAAGAAGCCCGTCGACGCATCCCTCGACTCACCGCCCGGCTCCCGGGGCGGGAACATGCCCGACATCGAGATGTAGCCGCCGAGCGGGATCGCCTTCACGCCGTACTCGGTCTCGCCGAAGCGCTTCGAGAAGAGCGTCGGGCCGAAGCCGATCATCCACTGCCCCACGCGCACGCCGAAGCGCTTCGCGGGCCAGAGGTGGCCGAGCTCGTGCAGGCCGATCGAGACGGCGAGGCCGACGACGACGACGAGCACGCCCACGACGTACAGCAGGACGGCTTCCATATCGCCCGCCAGGCTACTGCCGCCGCCTATCAGTCGGGCACGAGCGGATGCGACGGCATCCATAGGGCGCGCGGCTACCGTAGGGCGCATGCCCGCACGCCGCCGCCCCGTCGCCGAGCGCGTCGCGCCGGGCGGCGACGCGCTCGGCCTCATCGCGGGGCTCGTCGGCCTCGCGCTCGTGGTGCTGCTCGTCGTCGTCGCGGCACGGCCGGGCGCGGAGGCGCCGCCCGTGCCGCAGTCGGCGACGGTGGCGGGCGCGGTGCCCGAGTCGGTCGGCGCGTGGCGTGGCGCGCAGCTCGAGAACGCGGCGATCGTCGTGCGGGCGGGGCGCGACCTCGGGCACTCCGAGCGCGATGTGCGGCTCGCGGTCATGGTCGCGATGGGCGAGTCGAGCCTGCGCGTGCTCGATCGCGGCGACGACGCGGGGCCGGACTCGCGCGGTCTCTTCCAGCAGCGCGACGGCTGGGGGCCGTACGAGGTGCGCATGGACGCGTACGGCTCGGCCGTGCTCTTCTACCGCGCGCTCTCGCGCATCGAGGGCCGCGACGCCATGCCGCCCACGCGCGTCGCGCACGCGGTGCAGATCAACCGCGACCCCGACCACTACGCGCGCTGGTGGGACGACGCGGGCGCGGTGGTCGCCGCGCTCGACGCCGCCGGCGTGCGCGTCGTGCTCGACCGCTCCGGCTGACGCCCGCCCCGTGCGCCGCGTTCAACCCCTCCCGCTCGATCCTCCTTCGCTCGACCCTGGCGCATACTTGGACCCCATCTCCCAAACGGGACCCGAGATCTCGGGTCCGCCTGCCGAGATGGGGTCCGTCGCGCGCGGCGCGGCAGCGCCGCGGGTCAGCCGCGCAGCCGCTTCCGCATGGGCACGTCCGTCTCCGTCGCGGTGCGGCGCACGCCGTCGCGGTCGACGTACTCGTACGTCGTCGTCGAGCGCTCTCCCGTCTCGGCGTAGCCGAGGCGGCGGTAGAGCGCCGCCGCTCTCGGGTTGTCGACGCTCACGCCGAGCTCGACGAGCGTCGCTCCCATCGCCGCCGCCTCCCGCTCGGCAGCGCCGATGAGCGAGGCGCCGACGCCACGGCCGCGCGCGGCCTCGGCGACGAAGAGGTGGCGCAGCTCCGGCACGTCACCCGGCACGAGCACGCTCGAGCCGAGCGGCTCGCCGTCCTCGAGCGCTACGAGGAAGAGCGCCTCGCCCGCCTCCTGCCGGCGCAGATGCGACGCGGCCACAGCGGCGCCGGGAGGCTCCGACGCCGCGAGCCTCGACGCATCCGCCGCCGTCGCTCGGCGGACCTCGATCGTCAGCGGCCGACGCCGCAGATCTCGTCGGCGGTGCGGCGGGCCCAGCGCTCCGCCTCGAGCACCCGCTCGACGGTGAGCTCGCCCGGCTCGTGCTGCTCGAGCACCCGCTCGACCGCGGGGAGGATGTCGAGGAAGCCGATCTCGCCGAGGTGGAAGGCCTTGACCGCCTGCTCGTTCGCGGCGTTGAACACCGCCGGGAACGTCGACCCCGCCCTGCCCACGCGCTTCGCGAGCGCGACAGCCGGGAACGCCTCCTCGTCGAGCGGCTCGAACGTCCAGGCGGATGCGCGGGTCCAGTCGAGCGGGGCGCCGACGCCCGCGACGCGGTGCGGCCAGTCGAGGCCGAGCGAGATCGGCAGCCGCATGTCGGGGGGCGACGCCTGCGCGATGGTCGAGCCGTCGGCGAACTCGACCATCGAGTGCACGATCGACTGCGGGTGCACGGTGACGTCGATCGCGTCGAGCGGCACGTCGAACAGCAGGTGCGCCTCGATGACCTCGAGGCCCTTGTTGACGAGGGTCGCCGAGTTGGTCGTGACCATCGGGCCCATGTCCCACGTCGGGTGCGCGAGCGCATCCGACGGGCTCACGTCGGCCATCCGCTCGCGCGACCAGCCCCGGAACGGGCCGCCGGAGGCGGTGAGCACGAGTCGGCGCACCTCGCCCCGGTCGCCCGCGCGCAGGCACTGCGCGATCGCCGAGTGCTCGGAGTCGACCGGCACGATCTGGCCGGGCCTGGCCCGCGCCATCACGAGGTCGCCGCCCGCGATGAGCGACTCCTTGTTCGCGAGCGCGAGCACGCGGCCGGCGTCGAGCGCAGCGAGCGTCGGGGCGAGCCCGACGGAGCCGGTGATGCCGTTCACGACGACGTCGCACTCGACCGACTCGATCATGCTGACGGCCGCGTCGGCGCCGAGCGCCGCCTCGCCGCCGAACTCCGCCTGCTGCGCGTCGAGGCCCGCTCGGTCGCTGCCCGCGACGAGCCCGACGACCTCGAACCGGCGCGGGTTCGCGCGGATGACGTCGAGCGTCTGCGTGCCGATCGAGCCGGTCGAGCCGAGCACGATCACGCGGCGGCGCATCAGCGCTGCCCCTCGGCCGCCGCGCGGTCCCCTGGCGCGTGCTCCGCGACCACCCGTCCGTCGGCCACGATCGTCGCCTCGTGCAGCACCGGGAACGCGACGGACGACGCGATGAAGCAGTCGCGACCGGCCTGCTCGTGCGCGTCGAGCGCATCCGCAGCCCGCGTCGCGTCGGCGATCGTCACGACCGGGTGCAGCACCGCGCGCGTGAAGCGGCCGCCCGTGCCCGCCGTCTCCATCTCGCCGGTCGCGGCGTCGCGGTAGGCGGTCACGACGATGCCCCGGCTCGCCGCCTGGTGCAGGTAGCTGAGCATGTGGCACTGCGCGAGCGCCGCGAGCAGCAGCTGCTCGGGGTTGTGGCGGCCGCGGTCGCCGCGGAACGTCGGGTCGGCGGAGCCCAGGATGTCGGGCAGGCCCTCGACGCGCACGACGTGGTCCCGCGTGTAGGAGCGATGGGTCGCGGTGCCCTCGGCGCCCGCACCCGTCCACTCGACCTCGACGGCGTAGGCGTGGCGCATCGGCATGGCCCCAGCGTACGGGCGCGGCGCGGGAGGCGCTGGGAGCGTGCCCGGGCGTAGGATCGGCGGCATGACTGACACCGCCGTTTCCGCGCCGTCGCGCTCCATCGTCACCGAGATCCCCGGCCCGAAGAGCCGCGAGCTCCTCGAGCGCAAGGCGGCGGCCGTGCCGCAGGGCATCCCGCACCAGCTCCCCGTGTTCATCGCCGAGGCGCACGACGCGATCATCACCGACGTCGACGGCAACCGCTTCATCGACCTCGGCTGCGGCATCGGCGTGACGACGATCGGCCACACGAACGACGCGGTCGTCGCCGCGGTGCGCGACCAGGTCGGCAAGCTCACCCACTCGCTCTTCGGCACGACGCCGTACGAGCCGTACGTGCGGGTCGCCGAGTACCTCGCGAAGCACACCCCCGGCGCCTTCGAGAAGAAGACCTTCTTCGTCAACTCGGGCTCCGAGGCCGTCGAGAACGGCGTGAAGATCGCGCGCAAGTTCACCGGCCGCCGCGCCGTCGCGGTCGTCGAGCACGGCTACCACGGCCGCACGAACCTCACGATGACGATGAACTTCAAGCCGGCGCCGTACGCGACCGGCATGGGCCCGCTCGCCTCCGACATCTTCCACGCGCCCGGCTCCTACCCGCTGCACGACGGGCTCGACGGCGCCGAGGCGGCCGAGCGCACCCAGTACTACCTCGAGAAGCACGTCGGCGTCAGCGACCTCGCATGCCTCGTGATCGAGCCGATCCAGGGCGAGGGCGGGTTCATCGTGCCCGCCGACGGCTACCTGCCCGCGATGCAGGAGTGGTGCACCGCGAACGGCGTGGTGATGATCGCCGACGAGGTGCAGTCGGGCATCTGCCGCACGGGCGCGACGTTCGCCTCCGAGCTGTTCGGCTGGGAGCCGGACATGGTGCTCTCGGCGAAGGGCATCGCGGGCGGCATGCCGCTCGCGGGCGTCACCGGCCGCGCCGAGATCATGGACTCCGTGCACGTGGGCGGGATCGGCGGCACCTTCGGCGGCAACCCCGTCTCGTGCGCCGCCGCGGTCGCGATCTTCGAGCAGATCGAGCGCGACGACCTCAACGCGCAGGCGCAGCGCATCGAGCGCGTGATGCGCCCGCTGCTCGACGGCCTCGCCGAGAAGCACGAGGAGATCATCGAGGTGCGCGGGCGCGGCGCGATGCTCGCGATCGAGTTCATCGACCCGGCCACCGGCGCGCCGATCATGACCGCCCCCATCGCGGCTGCCGCGGGCCAGGACGGCGTGCTCGTGCTCACGGCGGGCACCGACTACAACGTGCTGCGGTTCCTCCCGAGCCTCGCCATCACCGACGACCAGCTGCGCGAGGCGGTCGACGTGATCGACCGGGCGATCGCGCAGGTGAAGTCCGCGAGCTGATGCGCGTCGGGGTCCCGCGCGAGGTCAAGGCCGACGAGGCCCGGGTCGCGCTGACCGCGACCGGCGCGACCGAGCTCGTCGCGCACGGGCACGAGGTGCTGGTCGAGACCGGCGCGGGCCTCGGCAGCGGGATCCCCGACGAGGCGTACGAGGCCGCGGGCGCGCGCATCGTCGCCACCCCCGAGGATGCCTGGGCGGCGCCGCTCGTGCTCAAGGTCAAGGAGCCGGTCGGGCGGGAGCTCGCGCTGCTGCGCGACGACCTGACGCTGTTCGCCTACCTGCACCTCGCGGCGGCGCCCGAGCTCGCGCAGGCGCTCCTCGACCGCGGCACGACCGCGATCGCGTACGAGACGGTGCGCGGCCCCGACGGATCGCTGCCCATGCTCGCCCCGATGAGCGAGGTCGCCGGGCGGCTCTCTGTCACGCAGGGCGCGTCGCTGCTCACCGCCCCGGCGGGCGGCGCGGGGCTGCTGCTCGGGGGCGTGCCCGGCACGCGCGCGGGTCACACGGTCGTGCTCGGCGGCGGTGTCGCCGGCACCGCGGCCCTCGAGATGGCGGTGGGGCTCGGCTCGCGCGTGACGGTGCTCGACGTGTCCCTGCCGCGCCTGCGGCAGCTCGACGCCGCGTACGGCGGGCGCGTGCAGACGCTGCACTCCAATCGCGTGACGGTCGAGCGCGCGGTGCTCGACGCCGACCTCGTGATCGGCTCCGTGCTCATCCCCGGCGCGCGGGCGCCGAAGCTCGTGACGAACGACATGGTCGCCCGCATGCGGCCCGGCTCGGTGCTCGTCGACATCGCGATCGACCAGGGCGGCTGCTTCGCCGACTCGCGGCCCACGACGCACCACGACCCCGCCTTCCGCGTGCACGGCTCGGTCTTCGCGTGCGTCGCGAACCTGCCGGGAGCGGTGCCGCGGACCTCGACCGAGGCGCTCACCAACGCGACGCTCTCGGCGACGCTGCGGCTCGCCGACCTGGGCTGGCGCGAGGCGCTGCGGGCGGATGCGGGGCTCGCCGCCGGTCTCAACACCTCGGCCGGGCGGGTCGCGCACGAGGGCGTCGCGTCGGCCCTCGGCGCTCAGGCCGCGCCGGTGTCGGCGCTGCTCGCGTAGCGCAGCCGCTCGAAGCGGCCGCCGAGCAGGACCCACGCCGGCGCGTCGCGCATGGGCGGGGTCAGCGGCGCGTGCCGCAGGACCTGCCGCAGCGCGCGCTCCTCGACGCCGAGCACGACGACCGGTCGCTCCGCCCGGAGGCGGTCGAGCTCGCCCCACGCGGCCTCCCACTCCGCGACCGAGCCCATGATCGCGGGCGCGCTCGCCCCGGCCGACGGTCCCGCGGCCGCGTGCCACAGCCCCGCGGGCACGTGGGCGGCGGGCCCGGTGACGACCGCGACGGGGCCGGACGGGAGCGGCACGGAGCGCGG
>NZ_JANQCH010000088.1 GCF_024723325.1 Agrococcus sp. HG114 | reverse complement strand
GGCGGGAGCTGCAGGCCGCTCGGCCCGGTCAGCGGCGGCGGCTCCCGCCGGGCGCGCGCAGCGGTGATCGCGACGCCCGCCGAGGCGATGATCACGAGCGCGATCGCCACGAGGTCCCAGCCGGTGAGCAGCTCGCCGACGACGAGGAAGCCGAACACGGCCGCCGAGGCCGGCTCGAGCGCCATGAGGATGCCGAACACGCGTGTCGGCACGCGCCGCAGCGCGAGCAGCTCGAGCCCGTAGGCGATCGCGCTCGAGAGCATCGCGATCGCGAAGGCCGGCAGCAGCACGCTCGGGTCGGCGGCGACCGCGTCGACCGCGCCGAGCAGTCCGAACGGCAGCACCGCGAGCGCGGCGATGACGAGCGCGCCCGCGAGCCCGCCGACGCCCGGCACCCGCCGGCCGACCTCGGCCGACGCGAGGATGTACGCCGCCCAGCACCCACCCGCGGCGAGCGCGAGCAGCACGCCGACGGGGTCGAGGTCGCCGCCGATCGACTGCACCCCGATCACGCCGACGCCGAGCGCCGCGACGCCGACCCACGCGACGTCGACGGCACGGCGCGACTGCGCGAGCGCGAGCACGAGCGGGCCGAGCAGCTCGACCGTGACGGCGACCGCGATGGGGATGCGCGGGAGCGAGAGGTAGAACAGCAGGTTCATGCCGGCGAGCGAGAGCCCGAGGAAGAGGATCGCCCGCCACGCGGCGGCGTCCCACGAGCGGATGCGCGGGCGGGCGATCGCGAGGATCACGAGCGCTGCGAACACGAGCCGCAGGAGCGTGAGCGCCGCCGGGTCGATGCGGTCGAAGACCGTCTTCGCGATCGAGGCGCCGAGCTGCACCGACGCGATCGAGCACAGCACGAGCAGCACGCCGACGAGCAGGCCGCCGGTCGGGATGCCGCGCAGGGAGAGGCGGGATGGGCGCGGCACCCGTCCAGCGTAGGCGGCCGTCATGCTCGCGGATGATGTTCGGGCGCGCCGGTGCCGCTTCAGCCCGGACACCGCCATCATGTGGCCATGACGACCGCCCCGCCGCCGGGTCCGGATGCCCCGGAGCCGGTCCGCGCATCCGCCCCGCCGGTCTTCGTCGAGCCCGCGCTCGCCGAGCCCCCGGTCGACCTCGATGCCGCGGGGATCGTCGTCGACGCGGTGCGCCGCAGCTTCGGCGCCGTGCACGCGGTGCGGCACATGACGTTCCACGCGAAGCCCGGCAGGGTCACGGGGCTCATCGGGCCGAACGGCGCGGGCAAGACGACGCTGCTGCTCATGCTCGCGTCGCTGCTCGCGCCCGACGCGGGCGCCATCCGCATCGACGGCGCCGACCCGCTGCGCGACCCGGCCGCCGTGCGCCGCGCGATGGGGTGGATGCCCGACGTGCTCGGCACGTGGCGCACGCTCTCGCCGCGGCAGATCCTCACGACCGTCGGGCGGCTGCACGCGATGCCCGCGCACGCCGCGCGCGAGCGCGCCGACGAGCTCATCGCGCAGGCGCGGCTCGACGAGCTCGCGAACCGGCCCAGCCGCGTGCTCTCGCGCGGCCAGCAGCAGCGGCTCGGCCTCGCCCGCGCGCTCGTGCACCGCCCGCGCGTGCTGCTGCTCGACGAGCCCGCCGCGGGTCTCGACCCCACCTCGCGCGTGGAGCTGCGCGAGCTGCTGCGGCGCTTCGCCGCAGAGGGCGGCACGGTGCTCATCTCGAGCCACGACCTCTCGGAGCTCGACGAGATCGCGCAGGACGCGGTGTTCGTCGACCGCGGCGAGGTGGTCGGCGGGGAGCGGCTCGAGCTCGCGCGCCAAGCGGCTCGCGAGTGGCGCGTGCGTGCGCTCGACCCGCGCGCCCTGAGCGTCGAGCTCGCTCGCATCGGCGTCGCGTTCGACCGCGTGCGGCTCGAGGGCGACACCGCGTTCGTCGCCCTCGACCGCGACGAGCACGCCGCCGACCTGCTCGCGCGGCTCGTCGGCGCCCGCGTGCCGGTCGTGCACTTCGCGCCCGCCGTCGGCGACATCGAGCGCACCTATCTCGGACTCGCGGGAGGCCGCCGATGAGCCAGACCACCATCGTCCCGCCGCACGAGCACGAGCCCGCGACCGATCGGCCCGGCACTGCAGGCTCGTGGATGCGCATGCTCGGCGTCGTGGTCGGGCTCGAGCTCGCGCAGCGCGTGCGGAGCGTCGCCTGGTACGTGCTGCTCGTGGTCGTCGGCCTCGTGGTCGGCGGCGTGATCGTCGTGCTGTTCCTGTCGCTGCAGGGCTACCAGCGCGACCTCGGCGGGGCGATCTTCGCGACCACGATCTTCCTCGTCATGCTCGTCACGTCGCTCGTGACGCCCGCGCTCAGCGGCAGCTCGATCAACGGCGACCGCGATGCGGGCACGCTCGCGTCGACGCAGGTGACGCAGGTCACCGCCGCGCAGCTCGTGCTCGGCAAGGTGCTCGCGGCGTGGATCGCCTCGCTCGGGTTCCTCGCGGTGTGCACGCCGTTCATGCTCGGCTCGGCGCTGCTCGGGGGCCTGCGGCTCGAGGCGGTGCTCATCGCGATCCCGGTCGTCGTGGTCGAGATCGGGGTGGTCTCGGCGATCGGCGTCGGGGTGTCGGGCCTCATCCGCAAGCCGGTGCTCTCGACGGTCGTGACCTACCTCGTCGTCGCGTTCTTCAGCGTCGGCACGCTCATCGGCTTCGGCGTCGCGACGATCGCGTTCCAGAGCGAGGAGACGCGCACCGAGATCGCGTGGGACTACGACGAGCAGGCGGGCGTGTCGACGTGCCGCGAGACCGATCGCACGTACGAGACCGTCGTGCCGCGACCCGACCGGGTGTGGCCGCTGCTCGCCGCGAACCCCTACGTGATCCTCGCCGACGCGGTGCCCCCGAGCTTCGGGAGCGGCGAGTACCCGGACGACCTGCTCGGCCAGATCGCGATCGCCGTCCGCTACGCGCAGGAGCCGCCGCACGTCGAGTCGTGCGCCGACTACGAGTCCGACGGCGCCTTCGCGGGCGACTCGGCGCGCGACGTCTACGAGCGCACGCTGCCGAGCTGGTTCGTCGGCATGGGCATCCACGTCGCGCTCGCGGCAGCCGCCGTGTGGGGCGCGGTCGCGGCGGTGCGCGCGCCCGCCCGCACGCTCGCCCCCGGCAGCCGCATCGCGTGACCCGCCCGCCGCATCCGCCGATCCAGGCGCTCCGCGCGGGCAGGATGGGGGCATGACGCTACCGACGCGCGCCGAGGGCATCCGGCAGCAGCTCGCCGAGCTCGGCATCGACCGCGAGATCATCCACTTCCCCGAGGGCACGCACACCGCGAAGGCCGCGGCGGCGGCGCTCGGCATCGAGGTCGGGGCGATCGCGAACTCGCTCATCTTCTGGATGGCGGATGCGCCGCTGCTCGTGATGACGTCGGGTCGCCACCGCGTCGACACGGCGGCGCTCGCCGCGCAGCTGGGCGAGGGGCCGATCGAGCGCGCGACGCCCGAGCAGGTGCGCGCCGCGACCGGCCAGGTGATCGGCGGGGTCGCCCCGCTCGGGCACCCGCAGCCGATCCGCACGATCGTCGACGTCGCGCTGCGCGACTACCCGCGGCTCTCCGCCGCCGCCGGCACCGCCGACACCGTCTTCATGCTGAGCTACGACGAGCTCGTGCGCATCACGGGCGGCGAGGAGCACGTCGTCGGCGACTGAGCCGGCCGGGGCCTACGCGTGGCCGACAGCGAACACGCGGCGGAAGGGGAGCACGACCCGGCCGCGCTCGTCGGCGGGGTAGGCCTCGCGCAGCCGGGCGCGGAAGACGTCCTCGAACTCGCCCCGCAGCGCATCCGGCATCGCCTCGAGCACCGGCCGCGCGCCCGTCGCGCGCACCCACTCGAACACGGCGTCCGGGCCCTCGAGCACGTGCAGGTAGGTCGTCTCCCACGCGTCGACCTCGAGCCCGAGCGCCGTCAGCGCCGCTAGGTACGTCGCCGCGTCGTGCGCCGCCGGCCGCGCGACGTGCCGCGTGTGCTCGGCGAACTCCGGCAGGGCCGCGACCTCGTCGCGCAGCACGTGGCTCGGCTGGTCGAAGTTGCCCGGCACCTGCATCGCGAACCACCCGCCCGGCGCGAGCATGCCGACGAGCCGCGGCAGCAGCTCGAGGTGCCCGGGGATCCACTGCAGCGTCGCGTTCGTGACGAGCACGTCGAGCGGCGCAGCCGGCGACCACTCCCGCGCGTCCGCCAGCTGCCACTCCACGCCCTCGATCGCGGCCGCCCGCGCGAGCATGTCGGCGGATGCGTCCACGCCCACGACATGCGCGTCGGGCCACCGCTCGGTCAGCAGCCGCGTGAGGTTCCCGGGCCCGCAGCCGAGGTCGGCCACGCGAGCGGGCGCTGCGGCCCCGACGCGCGCGAGCAGCTCGACGAAGGGCCTGCCGCGCTCGTCGGCGTAGGCGAGGTACTGCTGCGGAGCCCACGTGTGCGCCATCGCTGCCTCCAGGCATCTCGGCGCCACGGTATCGCCGGTCGGCGCGGGGACGTCCAGCCTTCCCCGAGAGCCCCGCCATACACTCGGCGCGATGACTGACACCGCTCCCGCCCCCGCACTCCAGGTCTGGCCCGGCGAGCCCTACCCGCTCGGCGCCACGTTCGACGGCACGGGCACGAACTTCGCGATCTTCACGGAGTCGGCGGAGCGGGTCGAGCTGTGCCTGTTCGACGAGGACGACGTCGAGACGCGCGTCGAGCTCACGGAGGTCGACGCCTACGTGTGGCACGCGTACCTGCCGAGCGTGCAGCCCGGCCAGCGCTACGGCTACCGCGTGCACGGGCCGTACGAGCCCGAGCGGGGCCTCCGGCACAACCCGAACAAGCTGCTCCTCGACCCGTACGCGAAGGCGACGAGCGGCACGATCGCGTGGGGGCAGCCGCTGCACAGCTACGACTTCGGCGACCCGCTCAGCCGCAACGACGAGGACTCCGCGCCCCACATGGTGAAGGGCGTCGTCATCAACCCGTTCTTCGACTGGACCGGCGACCGCTACCCGCGCACGCCGTACAACGAGACGATCATCTACGAGGCGCACGTCAAGGGGCTCACGCAGACCCACCCCGACGTGCCCGAGCCGCTCCGGGGCACCTACGCGGGCATCGCGCATCCGTCGGTCATCGCCCACCTGCAGAAGATCGGCGTCACCGCGATCGAGCTCATGCCCGTGCACCAGTTCGTGCACGACGCGGTGCTGCTCGAGAAGGGGCTGCGCAACTACTGGGGCTACAACACCCTCAGCTTCTTCGCCCCGCACGCGGAGTACGCCGGCACCGGCGAGCGCGGCCAGCAGGTGCAGGAGTTCAAGGCGATGGTGAAGGCGCTCCATGCCGCGGGCATCGAGGTGATCCTCGACGTCGTCTACAACCACACCGCCGAGGGCAACCACCTGGGGCCCACGCTCAGCTGGCGCGGCATCGACAACCAGGCCTACTACCGCCTCGTCGAGGGCGACGAGCAGCACTACATGGACTACACGGGCACGGGCAACAGCCTCAACGTCGCCCACCCGCACGCGCTGCAGATGATCATGGACTCGCTGCGCTACTGGGTCACCGAGATGCACGTCGACGGCTTCCGCTTCGACCTCGCGTCGACGCTCGCGCGCGAGTTCTACGACGTCGACCGCCTGTCGACCTTCTTCGAGCTCGTGCAGCAGGATCCGGTGATCAGCCAGGTCAAGCTCATCGCCGAGCCGTGGGACATCGGCCCGGGCGGCTACCAGGTGGGCAACTTCCCGCCGCAGTGGACCGAGTGGAACGGCAAGTACCGCGACCAGGTGCGCGACTTCTGGCGCGGTGAGCCGACCGCGCTCGGCGAGTTCGCGAGCCGCCTGGCCGGCTCCGCCGACCTCTACGAGCACTCGGGCCGCCGACCCGTCGCATCCATCAACTTCGTCACCGCGCACGACGGCTTCACCCTCCGCGACCTCGTGAGCTACAACGAGAAGCACAACGAGGCGAACGGCGAGGACGGCAACGACGGCGAGAGCCACAACCGCTCGTACAACCACGGCGTCGAGGGGCCCACCGACGATCCGGAGATCCTCGCGGTGCGCGCGCGCCAGCAGCGCAACTTCCTCGCGACGCTCCTGCTCAGCCAGGGTGTGCCCATGATCCTGCACGGCGACGAGCTCGGCCGCACGCAGCACGGCAACAACAACACCTACGCGCAGGACTCGGAGCTCAGCTGGATCGACTGGTCGGCCGTCGACCAGCCGCTCATCGAGTTCACCGCGGCGGTCGCGAAGCTGCGGCACGACCACCCCACCTTCCGGCGCAAGCGCTTCTTCACGGGCAAGACCGTGCGCACGGGCAACGGCGAGCGGCTCAACGACATCGTGTGGCTGCGCAGCGACGGCACCCCGATGGAGGACGGCGACTGGGAGGAGGCGGCGGGCGAGAAGGCGATCGGCATGTACCTCAACGGGCACGGCATCGCGGGGCGCGGGGCGCGCGGCGAGCGGATCGTCGACAACCACTTCCTGATCTACTGCAACGCGTCGGAGGAGGAGCGCGAGCTCACGCTCCCGCCCAGCGAGTACGCCGAGGCCTGGGACGTGCTCATCGACACCGGTGCGCACGAGCTGCGCGAGGGCAGCATCGGGGCGGGCGAGGTCGGCCGCATCGCGCCGCGCACGATCGTCGTGCTGCGCGAGCACATCCCGCCCGTCGACCAGGACTTCTCGGTCGCGGCGTCGATCGCCGCGGCGACCGGCACGCTCACCGGCCCGGTCGCGACGATCGAGGCGCGACCGGCCCCCGGCCGGCCGCTCGACGCCTCCGGCCGGCACGACGACCAGCAGGACTGACGGAGGAGACCCCGTGCACGCCCCGCAGAGCACCTACCGACTGCAGATCAGCGAGGAGTTCACGCTCTTCGACGCGGCCGAGCGGCTCGCGGCGCTGCACGACCTCGGCGTCGACTGGGTCTACCTCTCGCCGATCCTCGAGGCCGAGCACGGCTCGAACCACGGCTACGACGTCGTCTCCCACGCCCGCATCGACGAGTCGCGCGGCGGTCGGGCGGGGCTCGATGCGGTGGCCGAGGAGGCGCGCCGGCTCGGCATGGGCGTGCTCGTCGACATCGTGCCGAACCACATGGGCGTCGCGGTGCCCGAGCACAACAGCTGGTGGTGGCGGGTGCTGCTCGAGGGGCAGGAGAGCCCGCTCGCGGATGCGTTCGACATCGACTGGGAGGCGGGCGGCGGCAAGCTGCTGCTGCCGATCGTCGGCGACGACGACTGGTCGGAGGACGGCACGGTCGGCCACCTCGAGCTCGAGCGCGGCTCCGACGGCGAGGCGCGGGCGCTGCGCTACTGGGACACGCGGCTGCCGGTCGCGCCCGGCACGGGCGAGGGGTCGCCGCAGGAGGTGCTCGCGCGGCAGCACTACCGGCTCGCGCACTGGAAGGCGGGCGACGACCGGCTGAACTACCGGCGCTTCTTCGCGGTCTCGACGCTCGCGGCCGTGCGGGTCGAGCTGCCCGAGGTCTTCGACGCGACCCACGTCGAGATCGCGCGCTGGTTCGACGAGCGGCTCGTGCAGGGCCTGCGCGTCGACCACCCGGACGGGCTGCGCGACCCCGCGGGCTACCTCGACGACCTCGACCGCCTCACGGGCGGCGCGTTCGTGCTCGTCGAGAAGATCCTCGAGCCCGGCGAGGAGCTGCCGCGCTGGGCGACGGCGGGCACGACCGGCTACGACACGCTCGGCCTCATCGACCGGGTGCTCACCGACCCCGCGGCCGCCGAGCCCCTCGACGAGATCGACGCGCGGCTGCGCGGCGGCGAGCACGTCGACTGGGCGCAGCTCACGCACGACACGAAGCGGCGCATCGCCGACGGCATCCTGCGCGCGGAGGTGCTGCGCCTCGAGCGCGAGATCCGGGCGGCGGATGCGTGGGGCGAGGAGGGCGCGCCGGCCGACGTCGCCGACGCGGTCGCCGAGCTGCTCGCGTGCTTCCCCGTGTACCGCTCCTACCTGCCCGAGGGGCGCGAGCACCTCGGGCAGGCGGCCGAGCGCGCGAAGGCGCAGCGGCCCGACCTCGCCGAGACGATCGACGCGCTGCTGCCGGTGCTCGGCAACCCGCGGCAGGATGCTGCGCTGCGGTTCCAGCAGACGAGCGGCATGGTGATGGCGAAGGGCGTCGAGGACACCGCGTTCTACCGCTACTCGCGCCTGACGAGCCTCAACGAGGTCGGCGGCGACCCCGAGGTGTTCTCGGTCGACGTCGAGGAGTTCCACGCCTCCATGGCCCGTCGCCAGCACGAGTGGCCGCTCGCGATGAACGCGCTCTCGACGCACGACACCAAGCGCGGCGAGGACGTGCGCGCCCGCATCACGACGATCGCCGAGGTGCCGGGGGAGTGGGAGGCGCTGCTCGACCGCCTGCTCGTCTTCGCCCCCAACCGCGGCCGCGCGTTCGTCAACCTGCTGCTGCAGGCGGTCGTCGGCGCGTGGCCCGCGAGCGAGGAGCGCCTCGTCGCCTACATGGAGAAGGCCGCGCGCGAGGCCGACGCGATCACGCACTGGACGGATCCCGACACCCGCTTCGAGGGGCACCTCGCCGAGCTCGTGCGGCAGCTGCTGCGCGAGCCCGCGAAGCGCGACGTCGAGGCGTTCCTCGCCGCGACCGACGCCGGCTTCCGCGCGAACGTGCTGAGCGCGAAGCTGCTGAACCTCACGATCCCCGGCTTCCCCGACGTGTACCAGGGCTCGGAGGCGCTCGAGCAGTCGCTCGTCGACCCCGACAACCGCCGCCCCGTCGACTGGGCGCGGATGGATGCGCTGCGCGAGTCCGCGCGCGCGCCCCTGTCGGGCGGGTGGGACCTCGAGGTCGCGAAGACCCGGCTCGTGCGCGAGGCGCTGCGCCTGCGCCGCGAGCACCCCGAGCGCTTCGCCGACTACGCGCCGATCCTCCCGCACGGCGACGCCGCCGGCCACGCGATCGCGTTCGACCGCGGCGGCGCGATCGCCGTCGCGACCCGCCTGCCCATCGGCCTCGCCGAGCGCGGCGGCTGGGGGGACACGACGATCCAGCTGCCGGAGGGCCGCTGGCGCGAGCTGCTCACGACGAAGGAGCTGCGCGGCGGCGAGGCCCGGCTCGCGGACGTGCTCGCGACGCTGCCGGTGGCCCTCCTGACCCGCGCCGACTGACCGCGCGGCGGCGCGGGCGTCGCGCTCGTCCCTGTCGGTTTCCAGACACCGTTACTACACTGGCCGCATGGCTGCCGACGACGGCGGACCCGCGCAGGCGCGGGCCTCGTGGGCCTCGATCCTGGGGCTCGCGCTCCTCTTCGTCGCCTGGGCGGCCGTCGCGTGCCTCGCCCTGCTGGCGAGCCGCGCCGCGTGGTCGACGCTCGGCTCCGACGTCGCGTCGAGCGTCGCGCTCGCGCTCGAGACGTCGGCCGCGTGGGTGGCACTGCTCGCGTCCCTGCTCCTGCTGATCGTCGCCGGTCGCGGCGAGCGGGGGCGCGTCGCTGCCGGAGGGGTCGGGCTGCTGGTGGGTGTGCTCGGCCTCTCCGCCGCGGCGGTGGGTCGCGGACCCGCGCTCGCGCTGCCGGGCGACGCCGCCCTCACCTGGCTCCCCGCGCAGGGCCTGCTCGAGCTGTCCGCGGTCGCCGCGGCCGCCGCGGGTGGGGCGCTGCTC
>NZ_JANQCH010000087.1 GCF_024723325.1 Agrococcus sp. HG114 | reverse complement strand
CCGCCGAGCCGCGCCTCGCTCCGCGCGGCGACCGAGCGGCCGCGGCGCGCCTGGCGCGCCGCGCTACGCTGAACGGGTGACGAGCCTGACCTCGATCGCCGAGCGCTACGGCACGCTCACCGACGACGACCTCCAGTGGCTGCACCGGCTCGTGGCCGACTTCCAGCTGCTCGCCGACCTCGCGATCGGCGACATCGTGCTGTGGCTGCCGACCGGCGACGAGGACGGCTACATCGCCGCGCAGCACGCGCGGCCCGCGGGTGCGGCGACGCTCTTCTACCGCGACATCGTCGGCCAGCCGGTGCGGAACGCGTGGCGCGAGCAGGTGGGCCGCGCATTCGACGAGGGCATCGCGCTCGCGGGCGACTCCCCGCAGTGGGGCGGTGAGGCCGACGCCAACGTGCGCGCGATCCCGGTCCGCCGCCGCGAGGTCGAGCCCTCGACGCGGCTGCTCGAGCGGCCGATCGCCGTCATCACCCGCCACTCCAACTACGCCGACACGCGCAGCGCCGGCCGGCTCGAGCGGACGTTCAAGGAGTGCGCCGACGAGCTGTTCCGCATGATCGCGCGCGGCGACTTCCCCGACCAGGCAGCCCCGTCGGAGCCGCGTCGCGGAGCCGTGCGCGCATCCGACGGCCTCATGCGGCTCGATCAGGCGGGCGTCGTGACGTTCGCGAGCCCCAACGCGCTCTCGGCGTTCACGCGGCTCGGCTTCCAAGGCGAGCTCGAGGGGGAGTCGCTCGCCGAGATCACGACCGAGCTCATCGACGACTCGCACGAGGTCGACGAGGCGCTGCCGCTCGTCGTCACCGGGCGCGCGCCGTGGCGCACCGACCTCGAGACGCGGCACGTCACGCTCTCGCTCCGGGCCGTGCCGCTGCGCTCGGGCACCGAGCGGCTCGGCGCGATCGTGCTCGTGCGCGACGTGACCGACCTGCGCATGCAGGAGCAGACGCTCATCACGAAGGACGCGACGATCCGCGAGATCCACCACCGCGTCAAGAACAACCTGCAGACGGTCGCGGCGCTGCTGCGCATCCAGTCGCGGCGCACGAAGAGCGACGAGGCGCGCACGTCGCTGCAGAACGCCGAGCGCCGCGTCTCGTCGATCGCGGTCGTGCACGACACGCTCTCGGAGGGGCTGAGCCAGTCGGTCGACTTCGACGCCGTCTTCGACCGGGCGATGAAGCTCACGAGCGAGCTCGCGTCGCTGCACGCCGCGCACGTGCGCACCGAGCGGATCGGCTCGTTCGGCGTGCTGCCGAGCGGCTACGCGACGCCGCTCGCGCTCGCGCTCACCGAGCTCGTGACGAACGCCGTCGAGCACGGGCTCGCGGGCAAGCAGGACGGGCTCGTGCGCATCACCGCGCAGCGCGACGAGGGCTGGCTCACGGTGCAGGTGTGCGACAACGGCATCGGGCTGCCCGCGGGCCGCGTGGGCTCCGGCCTCGGCACGCAGATCGTGAAGACGCTCGTCACCGGCGAGCTCTCGGGCACGATCGACTGGGGCGCGCGAGCGGTCGAGGGCACCGAGGTGACGGTGCGGGTGCCGCTCGCCTACATCCGCGAGGACGACGCGCTCTGACGCCCGGCGCATCCGCCCGGGAACGCAGCAGCGGGGCCGCCTCTCGGCGACCCCGCTGGGAAGAGCTCTGCTGGCGCTCAGCCCGCGCGGCGGGCGCGAGCGGCGCGGCGCTTGAGGGCGCGGCGCTCGTCCTCGGAGAGGCCGCCCCACACGCCGGAGTCCTGGCTGGTCTCGAGCGCGTACTGCAGGCACATCTCGGTCACCGGGCACGTCGCGCAGACGGCCTTGGCCTTCTCGATCTGCTCGAGCGCCGGTCCGGTGTTGCCGACCGGGAAGAACAGCTCGGGGTCGACCGTGAGGCAGGCAGCGTCGTCACGCCAATCCATAGATGTGCTCCTTGTACATTGGAGGGAGAGCGCGCATCGCGGGAAGGCCGCGGCGCATGAAGTGCAAGGGCGCTGCAGCACTGCCGCCCGACGTTCCATGCTTCCACAGGCGCACCGGAGAGGCAAGGATTTTCTGCTGTGAGCGACGTCTCGAGGGTCCGCCCGGCCACCGCTTCCGCGGTCGGCATCCTGCTGCTGCTCGAGGGCCTCGGCATGATCGGCGTGGCCGTCTGGCTGGCCTTCGCGTCGTTCGGAGACCCGGTCGAGCACCTCGCCGGCGGGCTCTTCCTCGCGGTGCTCGCTGCCGGCTGCGCGCTGTTCCTCTCGCTCGCGGGCAAGGCGATGCTCGACGGCCGCGCGTGGTCGCGCGCGGCGACCGTGGTGTGGGCGGTGCTGCAGCTCGGCGTCGCGCTCGGCACGTTCGACGGGGGAGCGGGGCCGGTGCCGCTCGCGCTCGTGCTCGCGGGGTTCTCGGCGGCGCTGCTCATCCTCGTGCTGCGGCGCAGCGTCACCGAGTGGCTGCGCCGCGAGGAGTGAGCCGCGAGGAGTGACCCAGCGGCTCAGCCGCGGAACGCGAGCCGCTTGTCGAGCATCTCGAGGTGTCCCTTGGCCTTCGTGTTGTAGAAGGCGTGCGTGATGACGCCGGCCTCGTCGAGCACGAACGTCGAGCGGCGCACGCCCTCGACGATGCGGCCGTAGCTGTTCTTCTCGCCGAACGTGCCCCACGCGCGGTGCACCTCGAGGCTCTCGTCGCTCAGCAGCGGGAACGTCAGCGCGTCCGTGTCACGCGCCCGGGCGAGCTTCTCGACCGGGTCCTTCGAGATGCCGACGACGGCGTAGCCGTGCGCGCCGAGGTCGGGCAGGGCGTCTCGGAAGTCGCACGCTTGCTGCTTGCACGCGACCGTGAGCGCCTCGGGGTAGAAGTAGACGATCGCCTTCCGGCCGCGGAGGTCCGAGAGCGAGACGGGCGTGCCGTCCTGGTCGGGCAGGGTGAAGTCGGGGGCAGGCATGCCGGGTGCGAGGTGCGTCATCCCCTCCATCCAAGCAGAGCGGATGCGTCGGGCCGGCCGGCGGGGACGCCCCGGCTGGCACGCGACCTGAGGGCTGTGGTATCGTTGTTCCTCGGTCGAGAGACCATGCACCTCTAGCTCAATTGGCAGAGCAGTTGACTCTTAATCAATTGGTTCCGGGTTCGAGTCCCGGGGGGTGTACCAGGCAAGGGCCCTGATCTGCGAGCGATCGCCGGTCGGGGCCCTCGTTCGTCCCGGCCCGGTGTGCAGCCGGAGTCAGTTCCCCGCCAGCGCTGCGTCCCGCGCGAGCTGCTCCTCGGCGACCGCAGTCGCTCGAGCCAGGGTCTCCTCGGCGGTTCGTCCGCTCGTGGAGAGGTGCAGGACGGGCAGGGGGAGCTGCGGCAGCAGCGCGAGCTCGAGCTGGCGGCGGTGGCGCATGAACTCGACATAGCCGTCGAAGCCTGACCACTCGCGCCGTAGGCCCAGTCCCTGCCGCGTGTGGTACTCGATGACGGCGCCGAGCCACTCGGCGGAGCGCTCGGCGGCGGCGCGCCGCAGCACGTCCTCGGGGTCGCCGGGGTCCAGGTAGATGAGGGCGGGCCGATGCTCGCGCACCGCGTCCACGAGACCGCGCACATGCTCGGCCAGCGCGTCGAACGGCTGGTCGAACCGAGCGACGAGCGCGCAGACGGGGTTCTGGATGAGCACGCACTCCCAGACCTGCACGCGCTCGGGCAGCGGGGCGCTGCCGAACCTGCGCCAGCTCTCCGTCAGCACGCGGCGGTGCACCTCGGGCGACACGTCGCCGTCGTAGCTGTCGAAGCGGCGCAGCGCCTCGACGAGCTCGGAGGGGAGGTGCGGATGGTCCGCGATGCGGAGGAGCCACGCGTCGCCCTCGGCGACGAACGCTCCGTCGAGCAGCTCGCGGTGCTGCGGCATCCGCAGCTCGAGCGCTGCGCGCTGCTCGTCGGTGAGCACCGCGACCTGCTCGAAGTCGACGGGGTGGTCCGTGCGCCCCTCCGACCAGTGCTCCGCCGGCCAGCCTGAGGCCGAGAGCGCGTCGGCGAGCCCCGCGGCCAGGGTGGTCTTGCCCGAGCCCGGGATCCCCTCGACGAAGAGCAGTCCTGGCACCCGGCCACAGTAGCGGCGCCGGCGCGCTCGCCTGACGCAGCCCGCGAGCCCGCCTCGCTACTGCCGGTACGACGCCAGGAAGTTGCCGATCCGCTCGACCGCGACGACGAGGTCGCGCTTCCAGGGCAGCGTCACGATGCGGAA
The DNA here is from genome assembly GCF_024723325.1 of Agrococcus sp. HG114. Lineage (GTDB taxonomy): Bacteria > Actinomycetota > Actinomycetes > Actinomycetales > Microbacteriaceae > Agrococcus. The sequence goes on along the minus strand of NZ_JANQCH010000087.1, from coordinate 5,507 downwards.
GTGATCGGGCGCCGGCCAGTTGAAGCCAGAGCCGTGCGTCACGAGGATCTTCTCCTGCCGCAGCAGGTCGAGCGCGAGCTGCGCGTCGTCGTGGATCTCGTGCACCTCGGGGTCGAGGCGCGGGAACGCGTAGAGCGCACCCTTGGGGTTCACGACGCTCACGCCGTGGATCGCGTTGAGCCCCTGCACCGCGGCGTCCCGCTGCTCGAGCAGGCGCCCGCCGGGCAGGATGAGGTCCTCGATCGACTGGTGCCCGCCGAGCGCGACCTGGATGCCGTACTGCGCCGGCACGTTCGGGCACAGCCGCGTCGACGCGAGCAGCGTGAGCCCCTCGAGGAACCCCTTCGCGTGCTCCTTCGGCCCCGTGATCGCGACCCACGCGGCGCGGAAGCCCGCCGCCCGGTAGGTCTTCGAGAGGCCGTTGTACGTGAGCGTCAGCAGGTCGGGCGCGAGCGTCGCGATCGACACGTGCTCGGCGTCGTCGTAGAGGATGCGGTCGTAGATCTCGTCGGCGAGGATCAGCAGCGAGTGCTCGCGCGCGAGGTCGACGATGCCCTGCAGCACCTCGCGGGAGTACACCGCGCCCGTCGGGTTGTTGGGGTTGATGACGACGATGGCCTTCGTGCGCGGCGTGATCTTCGCCGCGATGTCCTCGAGGTCCGGCGCCCAGCCCGCCGACTCATCCGTCAGGTAGTGGATGGGCGTGCCCCCGCCGAGCGAGGTCATCGCGGTCCAGAGGGGGTAGTCGGGCGCGGGGATGAGCACCTCGTCGCCCGCGTCGAGCAGCGCCTGCATCGTCATCGTGATGAGCTCGGAGACGCCGTTGCCGAGGAAGACGTCGTCGACCGTGAGCGGCGGGAACCCGGGCACGCCCTCGTAGCGGGCGACGACCGCGCGCCGCGCGGGCAGCACGCCCTTCGAGTCGGAGTAGCCCTGCGCCGCGTGCAGGTTCGCGATCATGTCCTGCACGATCGTGTCGGGCGTCTCGAAGCCGAACGGCGCGGGGTTGCCGATGTTGAGCTTCAGGACGCGGTGCCCCTCGGCCTCGAGTCGCGCGGCCTCGGCGGCCACCGGGCCGCGGATCTCGTAGAGCACGTGCTTGAGCTTCGAGGACTGATCGAGCGCTTTCAGGGCCATTGCTCCATGGTAGGCGCGCGCGCTGGAGCTCCAGAGCGGCGGCCCTTGCGGGCCGCCGCCGCGACGCCAGCGCCGGGGCCCGTCCCGGGCCCCGGAACGCCGCGCTCGTCAGCGAGCGGAGCCCGGCAGCTGCAGCAGCCCACCCGCGGCGCGCGTGGTGGCCGCGGCCACGGCCATCGCCCGCTCGAGCGGCCCGGCCCATCCGCCCCGGTGCTCCCCGGCGACGACGGATGCGGTGAGGGACGCGAGCACGCTGTCGCCCGCCCCGATGGTGTCGACGATGGGCGCCTCGAGCGCGGGCACCGCGGCGTGCACCGCCCCGCCGCTGGTGAGGATGCTGGCGCCGAGCGGCCCGCGCGTGACGGCGACGGCGCCGGCGCCCGCGGCGATGAGCCGGGCGGCGGTCTCGTCGGCGTGCTCGCCGTAGACGAGCTCGGCGTCCTCGTCGCTGAGCTTCACGAGCAGCGCACGGGCCGCGAGCGCGTCGAGCGCCGCCGCGAAGCGCTCGCGCGCGCGGGGCTCCTCGAGGTAGGCGGGCCGAGCGTTCGGGTCGATGAGCAGCCGCTCGCTCGAGCGCTCGAGCGCGAGCAGCGGCGCGACCTGCCGCTCGTGCTCGAGCGCGAGGCAGGACACGACCACGAGCGGCGCGGCGGCGAGCAGCGGCTCGGCAGCGGCGAGGTCGACGAAGCGCGACCGGCCGGCCGCGTTGAACTCGTACCGCATCGTGTCGCCGTCCCGCACGGCAGTCGCGACGGCGGTGCCGCGCGGCGCGGGCGACGCGGCGAGCCCCACGCCGAAGCGCTCGCAGTGCGCGCGCACGAGCCGGCCGGCGTCGTCGTCGCCCACCATCGCGACGAGCGTCGCGGGCACGTCGAGGCGCGCGAGGCCGACGGCCACGTTGAGCGCGGCGCCGCCGACGTGGCGCTCGCCCGCGATGTCGTCGACGAGCGCATCGCCGATGACGACGACCGGCTCGGTCATGGTCGTGCCGGGCTCAGCGGCCCTTGGCGGCCTTCTTGAGCTCGCGCTCGAGCTCCTGCTGCCGGATGCCGTCCTCGCGCTGGTTGACGGCGCCGATCGCGAGGGCGACGCCGATGCCCCAGCTCGCCCACAGCAGCGCGAGCCGCCAGTCCTTCGGCCCCTGCCGGGTGGCCTTCACGACCGCCATGCCGCTCGCCACCGCGCTGAGCACGCCCGCGTTGAACAGGTACTTGCGCATCTCGCCTCCCTCGTCGCGACCAACCTAGCGCCGCTCGCTGAGCGCGCGACGGCTGCGGCGCATCCGCACCCGACTGACCGATCGGTCGACATCTGACCGATCGGTCAGTATGCTCACGGTTCGTGACCACTCGCGACACGATCCTGCGGGCAGCGCTCGAGCGCTTCGCGCGCACCGGCTACCTCGGCACGTCGATCCAGCAGATCGCCGACGATGTCGGCACCTCGAAGTCGTCGGTGCTCTACCACTTCGAGTCGAAGGAGGCGCTGCTCGAGGCCGCGATGCAGCCGGCCATCGACGCGATGGCGGGGCTCGTGGCGACGCTGCCCGAGCTCGCGGCCGACAAGGTCGAGGCCGCGCCCGCGCTCGTCGCCGGGTTCGTCGACACCCTCATCGCGCACAGCGCCGCCGTCTCGATCTTCGTCACCCAGCGCGGGGCGCTCCAGGACGTGCCGGTCATCGCCCGCGCGAACGCGATCGTCGACGAGATCGCCCGCACCCTCGTGCTCGAGGCGCCGAGCCCGCGCGTGCACACGCGCCTCTCGATCGGGCTCGCCGGCGTCGCCTTCATCCTCGGCGACTCGCTCGACGCCCACCACGAGCACCTCGACCCCGCCGAGATGCGCGAGATCTTCGTCGACACGCTGCTCGAGCTGTGCATGCCGACGGCGATCCTGCGGGGTGAGGGCTGATGGCCACCTGGCTCTCGCGCGTCGGCGCGGCGTCGATGCGCCGCGCGTGGCTCGTCATCGCCGCGTGGGCGGCGATCGTCGTCGGCGTGCTCGGCGGGGCGTTCGCGCTCGGCCCGAACATGCAGGAGTCGTTCGCGATCCCCGGCACCGAGTCGCAGCAGGCGCTCGACCGACTCAGCAGCGTCTTCCCGCAGGTCGCCGGCTCCTCCGTGCAGGTCGTCTACCAGGCGCCCGACGGACAGGGCGTCGAGCAGTTCCGCGACGCGATCGAGCGGCAGGCCGCCGAGATCGAGGCGATCGACGACGTCGCGACGGTCGTGGCGCCCTGGAGCGAGTTCGCGACCGAGCAGGTCTCGGCCGACGGCCGCTTCGCCTACGCGCAGGTGCAGTTCGAGCCGCAGGGCTCGGGGGTCACGCCCGCGGGGCTCGACGAGCTCGTGGCGTCGGCGGATGCGGTGCGGGCGACGGGCCTGTCGGTCGAGTTCGGCGGCCAGGCCTTCCAGGCGACGAGCGTGCCGATCACGTGGGTGGAGGGCGTCGGCGTGCTCTTCGCCGGCATCGTGCTGTTCGTCGCCTTCTGGTCGCTGCTCGCCGCGGGCCTGCCGCTCGTGACGGCGATCGTCGGCGTCGCGATCACGATGGGCGGGGTGCTCGGCGCCTCCGCGCTCGTGACCGTCTCGAACTCCGCGCCGCTCATGGCGCTCATGATCGGTCTCGCGGTCGGCATCGACTACGCGCTCTTCATCCTCTCGAAGCACCGCGCGCAGCTCGCGCGCGGCATGGGCATCGTCGAGTCGGGCTCGCTCGCGGTCGGCACCGCCGGCACCGCGGTGCTCTTCGCCGGGCTCACCGTCATCATCGCGCTCGTCGGGCTCCTCATCGTCGGCATCCCGTTCCTCTCGGTCATGGGCATCGGCGCGGCCGTCTCGGTCGCGATCGCCGTGAGCGCCGCCGTGACGCTGCTGCCCGCGATCATGGCGCTGCTGGGGGAGCGGCTGCGCCCGAGGCCGGGCAGCCGCGCGGCACGGCTCGCCGAGCGCGACGTCGACGCGTCCCCGACGATGGGGATGCGCTGGGTCACGGGCATCACGAAGCGGCCGTGGCTCGCGATCGTGGGCGTCCTCGTGGTCGTCGGCGTCGCATCCGTGCCCGCCGCGAGCCTCGAGCTCGCGCTGCCCGACAACGGCCGCGAGGAGCGCGGCTCCACGCAGCGGCTCGCGTACGACATGCTGCAGGAGGGCTTCGGCGAGGGCACGACCGGCCCGCTCGTCGTGATGGCCGACATCACGCAGGTCACCGACGTCATGGGCGTGCTCGAGGAGCTCTCCGACGACCTCGCCGAGATCCCCGGCGTCGCCCGCATCGGCAGCGCCTTCCCGGACGCGACCGTCGACACCGCGATCATCCAGGTCATCGCCGAGACCGGCCCGGCCGATCCCGAGACGGCCGACCTCGTGCGCGCGATCCGCGACGCGGCACCGGCGCTCGAAGCCGAGCACGGCACCCCGCTCGCCGTCACCGGCGCGACCGCGGTGCAGATCGACGTGTCGCAGCGCCTGCAGGATGCGCTGCTGCCCTTCGGCGCGGTGGTCGTGACGCTCGCGGTCGTGCTGCTGCTGCTCGTGTTCCGCTCGATCCTCGTGCCCGTCACCGCGGCGTTCGGCTTCCTGCTCTCGGTGCTCGCGGCGTTCGGCACCGTCGTCGCCGTGCTGCAGTGGGGCTGGGGCGCCGAGCTGCTGCACGCCGAGCCCGGCCCGATCCTCTCGTTCATGCCAGTGCTGCTCATGTCGGTGCTGTTCGGCCTCGCGATGGACTACCAGGTCTTCCTCGTCTCGGGCATGCGCGAGGCGCACGCGCACGGGCAGGACGCGGCGAGCGCCGTGCGCCACGGCTTCGCGAGCAACGCGCGGGTCGTCACGGCCGCCGCGCTCATCATGGTGTTCGTCTTCATGGGCTTCGTCCCCGAGGGGATGGCGGTCATCAAGGCCATCGCGCTCGGCCTCGCGGTCGGCGTCCTGGTCGACGCGTTCCTCGTGCGCATGACGCTCATCCCGGCCGTCATGACGCTGCTCGGCGAGCGCGCGTGGTGGCTGCCGCGGTGGCTCGACCGCACGCTGCCCGACATGGACGTCGAGGGCGAGCGACTCTCGCGCCACCGGGCGGCACTGGCGTGGGCGGCGGATGCGGGAGGTCACCTCGCGCTCGAGCGGCTCCGCCCGCACGTCGACCACGGCCTGCCCGGCACCGCCTCCTGGACGCTCAGGGCGCCGCGCGGCGCCGTCGTGCGCCTCGACGCGCCGTTCGCGGAGCGGCAGCGGCTCGCGCACGCGCTGCTCGGCGACATCGGCGCGAGCGGTCGCGCGCACCTCGGCGGCGCGGCGCTGCCGGGCGACGTGCGGACGCTGCGCGGCCGGATCGCCCTCGTCGACCTCGACGGCGACGCCGGGTCGGCGCACGAG
>NZ_JANQCH010000086.1 GCF_024723325.1 Agrococcus sp. HG114 | reverse complement strand
CGCGCGGCACGAGCCAGACGAGCGCGACGAGCAGGGTCGGCAGGAGCCACAGCGCGGTGCCGACGGCGGTGGCGAGCGCCTCGACGCCGCTCGTGAGCGCGACGCCCGCAGCGGCGAGCTCGCCGGCCGAGCCGGCCGCGTCCCGGAACGGGACGGCGATGCCCTCGCCCACGAGCGGGACCTGCTCGAGCGCCGTCCCGGCGTCCGCGAGCGTCGTCGCGAAGCCGCTCCCCGCATCCTCGATCTGCCGCCCGAAGCCGCCGAGCGAGCGGATGGCCGCGGCCACCTGCTCGGAGATCCACACGGCGACGACGACGGTCGCCACGGCGGCGAGATCGGCCACGACCTGGCCGAGCGCGGCCGCGGGACGGCTGGAGTAGAGCTGCACGGGTCGATTGAACCAGCGCGCCCGCTCACACCGCCGCGACGCGCGCCTTCGGCCGCTGGCCGACGAGGATGCCGGCCCCGATCACGACCGCGGCGCCGACGACCTCCCACACGCCGAGCCGCTCGCCGAGGACGAGCACCCCGAGCCCGACCGCGACGACCGGGATGAGGTAGGTGACGGTCGCCGCGACCGTCGGGCCGACCGCTCGCACGACCTCGAACTGCAGCACGTAGGCGAGCCCCGTCCCGACCACGCCGAGCGCGGCGGTCGCGAGGAGCGCGAGCGGCAGCGCGCCGGGATCGTGCGATCCGAGCGGGGACCAGCCCTCGATCGAGCTCCAGAGGAGCAGGGCGAGGAGCACCATCGGCAGGCCGGTCACCATGAGCGCGGTCGGCTGCGCGAGACCCGGCACCTCGCGATGCGCGAGCAGCCGGCGGTTGAGCGTCCACCCGACGCCGTACGACGCGGCACCGCCGACCGCGATGAGGAAGCCCACGAGGTCGGGCCCGGCCTCCGACGTCCACGGCTGCGCGATGAGCACGACGCCGACGAGTCCGAGCAGCACGGCGGCGAGCTTGCGCGGGGTGAGCCGGTCGCTCGGCAGCAGCAGCAGCGCGAACAGCACCGTCGCGATCGGCGTCGCCGCGTTGCCGAGCCCTGCGAGGCTCGACGAGATGCGGGTCTCGGCGACGACGAACGCGGTGAACGGCAACGCGGTGAGGAAGAGCGAGCAGACGGCGAGGAGGCCCCACGTGCGCGCGTCGCGAGGGAGCTGCACGCGCATCGCCGCGGCGAGCAGCACGAGCGTGACGGCCGCGACCGCGATCCGCAGCGTCGCGATCTGCATGGGGTGCAGGGCCTCGAGCCCGAGCTTCATGAGCAGGAACGATGAGCCCCAGATGACGGCGAGCGAGATCCAGAGCACCTGCCACGGCGCGCGGGCGAGCCCTCGCGGTGGTGCATCGACGGCAGCAGCGGTCACCGCAGCATCCGATCACCCACCGCTGACACGGCGCACGCGCTCGAGGAAGCGGCGGTGGAACCGCTGCTCGCCGCTCACCTCCGGGTGGAAGGCGATGCCGAGCAGCGCGCCCTGCTCGACGGCGACCACTCGGTCGTCGACCGCTGCGAGCACCTCCACGCCCGCACCGACCCGCTCGACGACCGGCGCGCGGATGAAGGTCGCCCGCACGGGCTCCTCCCCGAGCGCCGGCACCTCGAGCGCCGTCTCGAAGGAGTCGACCTGGCTGCCGAAGGCGTTCCGCCGCACGTCGACGTCGAGCCCGCCGAACGGCAGCTGCGTGGGCAGACCGTCGAGGATCCGGTCGGCGAGCAGGATCAGCCCCGCGCACGTGCCGAGCACCGGCATGCCCGCCTGGATGCGCGCGATGATCGGCTCGCGCACCTCGAACTGGCGCGCGAGCCGGTCGATCACGCTCGACTCGCCGCCGGGCAGCACGAGCGCGTCGACGGCCGCGAGCTGCGCCGGCGTGCGCACGAGCGACACCTCGGCGCCGAGCGCACCGAGCATCGCCGCGTGCTCCCGCACGTCGCCCTGCAGGGCGAGCACGCCGACGCGCGGCGCGCTCGCGCCGACGGTCACCAGCCGCGCTCGGCGAGCCGGTGCGGTGCGGGGAGGTCGGCCACGTTGATGCCGACCATCGCCTCGCCGAGGCCCCGCGACGCATCCGCGATCGCCTTCGCGTCGTCGAACGCGGCGGTCGCCTTCACGATCGCGGCCGCGCGGCGCTCCGGGTCGCCCGACTTGAAGATGCCCGAGCCGACGAACACGCCGTCAGCGCCGAGCTGCATCATCATCGCCGCGTCGGCCGGCGTCGCGACGCCGCCGGCGACGAAGAGCACGACCGGCAGTCGCCCGGCCTCCGCGACCTCGGCGACGAGCTCGTACGGCGCCTGCAGCTCCTTCGCGGCGACGAAGAGCTCGTCCTTGGACAGCGACGACAGGCGGCGGATCTCCTGGTTGATGGTGCGGATGTGCTTGGTCGCCTCCGAGACGTCGCCCGTGCCGGCCTCGCCCTTCGAGCGGATCATGGCCGCGCCCTCGGTGATGCGCCGCAGCGCCTCGCCGAGGTTGGTCGCGCCGCACACGAACGGCACCGTGAACGGCCACTTGTCGATGTGGTTCACGTAGTCGGCGGGGCTCAGCACCTCGGACTCGTCGATGTAGTCGACCTCGAGCGCCTCGAGCACCTGCGCCTCGACGAAGTGCCCGATGCGCGCCTTCGCCATCACGGGGATCGAGACCTCCGCCTTGATCGCGTCGATGAGGTCGGGGTCCGACATGCGGGCGACCCCGCCCTGCGCGCGGATGTCGGCGGGCACGCGCTCGAGCGCCATGACGGCGACGGCGCCGGCGTCCTCGGCGATGCGGGCCTGCTCGGGAGTGACGACGTCCATGATGACGCCGCCCTTCAGCATCTCGGCGAGCCCGCGCTTGACGCGGGCCGATCCGGTGGTGGTCTCGGTCATGATCCTGCTTGCTCTCTGCCTCGCGCGGCGGTCACGCCGGCCAGGCGGTCTGGATGTCCTGGCGCATGTCCTCCAGGAGGATGGGCAGCGCCTTCGTCTTCGCGATGATCGGGAAGAAGTTCGAGTCCAGCGACCATCTGGGGATGATGTGCTGGTGGAGGTGGTCGGCGATGCCGGCGCCCGCGATGCGGCCCTGGTTCATGCCGATGTTGAAGCCCTGACAGCGCGTGACCTGCGAGAGCACGCGCATCGCCGTCTGGGTCAGGACGGCCATCTCGGCGACCTCGTCGGTCGTCGCCTGGTCGTACATGCCGACGTGGCGGTACGGGCAGACCATGAGGTGGCCGGTGTTGTACGGGTAGAGGTTCAGCAGCACGAAGCACGTCTCGCCCCGGTGCACGATGAGCCCCTGGTCGTCGCTCAGCTCGGGCGCGCGGCAGAACGGGCACGCGTGCTCGTCCGGCATCTGGCCGTTCTGGATGTACACCATCCGGTACGGCGTCCACAGGCGCTGGAAGTGGTCGGGCACGCCGGGCAGCTCGCTCGACATCTGCGTGGGCGCGCCCCACGCGTGCTCGGCGACGAGCGGCTCCTCGGGAGCCTCCGCCGGAGCGAACGGCGGGAGCTCGTCGCGGTGCAGCGCGGCCCGCTCGGCGGGCTCGTCGCGATCGCGCGGCTCGTCGCTCATACGACCGCCTTCGTCTCGATCGCCTCCACGATGCGGCGGATCGCCTCGTCGACGGGCACGCCGTTGTCCTGCGTGCCGTCCCGGAAGCGGAACGAGACGCTGCCGGCGTCGCGGTCCTGCCCGCCCGCGATGAGCTGGAAGGGCACCTTCATGAGCGTGTGGGTGCGGATCTTCTTCTGCATCCGCTCGTCGGAGCGGTCGACCTCGACGCGCACGCCCTTCGCGCGGAGCTGCTGCGCGATGCCCTCCAGGTAGTCGGCGTAGTCCTCGGCGACCGGGACCCCGACGACCTGCACGGGCGCGAGCCACACGGGAAACGCGCCCGCGTAGTGCTCGAGCAGGATCGCGAAGAACCGCTCGATCGAGCCGAACAGCGCGCGGTGGATCATGATCGGGCGCTGCTTCGAGCCGTCGGCCGCGGTGTACTCGAGCTCGAAGCGCTCGGGCAGGTTGAAGTCGAGCTGCACGGTCGAGAGCTGCCACGAGCGCCCGATCGCGTCGGTCACCTTCAGGTCGATCTTCGGCCCGTAGAAGGCGGCCTCGCCCGGCTCCTCCACGACCTCGAGCCCGGATGCGCGCGCGACGCGACGCAGCGCATCCGTCGCCGTCGCCCAGACGGCCTCGTCGCCGATCCACTTCTCCTTCTCGTCGTCGCGCATCGACAGCTCGAGGCGGAAGTCGGTGAGGCCGAAGTCCTGGAGCAGCGACAGCACGAACTCGAGGACCTTCGTGGTCTCCTCCTCGAGCTGCTCGGGGGTGACGAACAGGTGCGCGTCGTCCTGCGTGAAGCCGCGCACGCGCGTGAGGCCGTGGAGCGCGCCCGAGAGCTCGTTGCGGTAGACGGTGCCGTTCTCGGCGAGCCGCAGGGGCAGGTCGCGGTAGCTGCGCGAGCGGTCCTTGTAGATGAGGATGTGCATCGGGCAGTTCATGGGCTTCAGGTAGTAGTCGACGCCCTGCTTCGTGACGTTGCCCGCCTCGTCGCGCTCCTCGTCCATGTGGATGGGCGGCCACATGCCCTCGCCGTAGGTCACGAGGTGGTTGGAGGTGACGAAGAGGTCGCGCTTCGTGATGTGCGGCGTGTAGACGTAGCTGTAGCCCTGCTCGATGTGGCGGCGGCGCGCGTGCTGCTCCATCTCGCCGCGCGCGATGGCGCCGCGCGGGTGCCAGACCGACAGGCCCGAGCCGATCTCGTCGGGGAACGAGAAGAGGTCGAGCTCGCGGCCGAGCTTGCGGTGGTCGCGCTTCGCGGCCTCCTCGAGGCGCTGCTGGTAGGCGCGCAGCTCGTCCTTCGACGGCCACGCGGTGCCGTAGATGCGCTGCAGCTGCGGCAGGTCGGTCTTGCCGCGCCAGTAGGCGCCGGCGACTCGGGTGAGCGCGAAGCCGTTGCCGATGAGGCGCGTCGACGGCAGGTGCGGGCCGCGGCACAGGTCCTTCCAGGCCACCTCCCCCGTCTTCGGGTCGACGTTGTCGTAGATCGTGAGCTCGCCGGCGCCGACCTCGACGGACGCGCCCTCGGCGGCCTTGTCGGCGCCGCCCTTGAGGCCGATGAGCTCGAGCTTGTACGGCTCGTCGGCGAGCTCGGCGCGCGCCTCGTCGTCGGTCACGACGCGGCGCACGAAGCGCTGCCCGGCCTTGACGATGCGCTCCATCTCCTTCTGCAGCGCCTTGAGGTCGTCGCTCGAGAACGCCTGGTCGACGTCGAAGTCGTAGTAGAAGCCGTCCTGCACGGGCGGGCCGATGCCCAGCCGCGCCTCGGGGTTGACGCGCTGCACGGCCTGCGCGAGCACGTGCGCGGCCGAATGGCGCAGGATGTCGAGCCCGTCGGGGCTGTCGATCGTCACCGGCTCGACCGTCTGCGTGCCGGTCACCTCGCGCGCGAGGTCCTGCAGCTCCCCGTCGACGCGCATGGCGACGACGGCACGATCGGTGAAGAGGTCGAATCCGGTGGTCACCCGACCATCGTAGGCGGCCGCACGCTCTCGGCTCGTCGTCGACCGGCCTGCGGCCGGCGCGGCTCAGGTGCCGCAGTACGTGCAGTAGGCGCGGAAGCTCCGGTCGGGGCCCGGCGCCGCGTAGCGCTCGAGCCCGGGTCGCTCCTCGCACGGGCTCCGCACCGCGTCCAGCAGGCGCTCGAGCGGCGCGAGGTCGCCCTCGGTCGCGGCCGCGAGGGCCTCCTCGACCAGGTGGTTGCGCGGGATGTAGGCGGGGTTCGCGCGATCCATCGCCGCGGGGTCGGGGTCGAGCGCGAGCCACCGCTTCGCCCACTCGTCGAAGGCGGCCGGATCTGCGAAGCGGTCGCGGGTGGGGGCGCCTTCGCCGCGAGCGACGTCGGCCAGGCCCCGGAAGAAGGAGGTGTGGTCGACGCGCTGCGCCTCGAGCACGGCCACGAGCTCGGTGGCGAGCGCGGCGGCGGTCGCGTCGTCGACGCCGCCGGGGAGCCCGAGCTTGGCGCGCATGCCTCGTGCCCACGCGGCCCGGTACTCCCCCGCGAACGACTCGAGCGCGCCGACCGCGAGGCGCAGCGCCTCCTCCTGGTCGTCGGCGAGCAGCGGCAGCATCGCCTCGGCGAGGCGGGCGAGGTTCCACTCGGCGATCGCCGGCTGCTGCCCGTACGCGTAGCGCCCGCTGTGGTCGATCGAGCTGAACACGGTCGCCGGGTCGTGCGCCTCCATGAAGGCGCACGGCCCGTAGTCGATGGTCTCGCCCGAGATCGTCATGTTGTCGGTGTTCATGACGCCGTGCACGAAGCCGACGAGCATCCACTGCGCCACGAGCGCCGCTTGCGCGGAGACGACCGCTTCGTACAGGGCGAGGTGCGGATGCGCCGCGTCGGCCGCGGCGGGATGGTGGCGGCGGATCGCGTGGTCGGCGAGGCGCCGCAGCAGCGCGACATCGCCCATGGAGCGCGCGAGCTGGAACGTGCCGACGCGCAGGTGGCTGCTCGCGATCCGCGCGAGCACGGCGCCGGGGAGCCACTCGTCCCGGCGGACGAAGCGGCCGGTCGCGACGACGGCGAGCGAGCGGGTCGTCGGGACCCCGAGCGCGTGCATCGCCTCGCTGACGACGTGCTCGCGGAGCATCGGCCCGACTGCGGCGAGCCCGTCGCCGCCACGGGCGAAGGGTGTCGGCCCCGACCCCTTGAGGTGCAGATCGCGCGGCGAGCCGTGCGCGTCGACGAGCTCGCCCAGCAGCAGCGCGCGCCCGTCGCCGAGCAGCGGCGAGTAGGCGCCGAACTGGTGGCCCGCGTAGGCCTGCGCGACCGGCGTCGCCCCGTCGGGCACGGCGGTGCCGACGAGGAGGCGGACGCCTTCGCCCTTGCGCAGGAACGCCGGATCGAGGCCCAGCTCCTCGGCGAGCGGCTCGTTCACGACGAGGGCTCGCGGGTCCGGCGGCTCCGTCGCGCGCCACGGCACGGCGAGCTCCGGGAGCTCGCGCGCGAATCCGTCGCCGAGGACGATCGCCGTCGGCGTCGGCGTGGCAGGACCCGGCGCGTTCACGCGGGCACGCTAGCGCCGCATGCTGGCCAGGGCCCCGGCGGCGGCTGACGGCCCGCCGTACGCCCGGTCAGTCGGACATCACCGGTTCGGCGCTCGCTCTCGCGCGGCCGACGGGCTCCTCGGGCCCGCTCGCGCGCGTCAGCCAGACCCAGAACAGGTAGGCGACGAGCAGCGAGGCGCCGACCATCTCTCCGCCGTCCTCGAGCAGTCCGAGCGCGTCGCCGGGTCCCGCGTCCTCGATGAGCAGGATGTGGACCATGTCGAGGGCCACGCCGAAGAGCAGCACGAGCGCGAGGATCGCGAACACGCGCAGGAAGTGGGGCCGGTCCGCCCGGCGCGCGAGCCGCATGCCGACGAGCGCGATCGGGATCGTGACGACCGCGGCTCCGGCGAAGACGATCAGCTCCCCGACGTCGCGCGCGCGGAGCCCGAGCATCGGCGCGAGCGGGATCGCCTCGGCGAGCTGGCGCCCGAAGCGCTCGTGCAGCTCGAACGTGTCGGTGATCAGCAGGAACGCGAGGAGCGGCACGAGGGCCGCGAACGCCCACCGGCGGAGCCCCGCGGCGATGAGCACGACGAGGCCGAGCGCCCACAGCCACTGCAGCGTCTGGAACGCCTCCGGGTAGCCGAGCGGCGTGTCGAGGAAGTGCAGCGAACCCTCCTCATCGCCGATCGCGCGCAGGTGCCGCACGACGAGGTAGAGGATGGCGCCCAGCAGCATGAGCAGGAGGGTGAGCGAGGCTCGCTCCCGGGTGATCGCTCGCCAGCCGAGCGGATCGCTCAGCCTCCACCAGCCGCCTCGGCCAGTCCGCTCCTCGTCCATGCCGGCACCTCCCCGCGGGATCGTCGATGCGGGCGCGTCGCCGGGTGCGGCGTCGCCGTGGCGTCATCATGGCCGCGGCGCGGGCCGCGCGCGATGGGACGGGCACGAACCTGGGGCAGTGCTCGGGAACGGCTTGGGGTGCGGGCCAGGAGCTGCGAACGGCCCCAAGAGCCAGCCGGTGGGAACGACGAAGGGCCCCGACTGTCGCCGGGGCCCTTCGCTCTCGTGGGCGATACTGGGTTCGAACCAGTGACCTCTTCCGTGTCAGGGAAGCGCGCTACCGCTGCGCCAATCGCCCTAGATGGGGACTCGAGGTGGAGACGGGATTCGAACCCGCGTAGACGGCTTTGCAGGCCGCTGCCTCACCACTCGGCCACCCCACCAGGTGGTGTGAGATTCGCTCTCATGAGATTGCTCTCGAGCGGATGACGAGATTCGAACTCGCGACCCTCACCTTGGCAAGGTGATGCGCTACCACTGCGCCACATCCGCGGGGCTCATCGCTGAGCGCCTTGGACGACTATACCCAGCCGCTCGGCGCGATGCCAAATCGAGGCGCGCCGTGTCGACCCGGCCGCGTCTGGTCGGCGGCGACCCGCCGGATGTGGCAGACTGTTCCGGTCCGCACGGTGCGATCCCGCTCCCGCGGCACGGGCGATTGGCGCAGTTGGTAGCGCGCTTCCTTCACACGGAAGAGGTCATCAGTTCGAGTCTGGTATCGCCCACGAGCAGCAGGGCCCGCGCCATCACGGCGCGGGCCCTGTCTCGTCTCGGGCGACTCCGGCGGCCTTCAGGCCGCTGCCTCGCAGTGCTCCGCGCACCGCTCGCACGCCTCGGCGCACGCCCGGCAGTGGTCGGCGTCGTGGCGGCGGCACTCCTCGGCGCACGCCCGGCACATCGCCGCGCACGCCGCCATGAGCGCCGAGCTGGCCGACGCCGGCAGCGCGCCGCGCCGGAGGATGCCGGCGGCCGCCTCGCACAGCTCAGCGCACGACTCGCACATCGCCGCGCAGTCGTCCATGCCCTCCTCGCGGTCGGCTCGCGCGCACTCCCGGCACGCGGCCGCGCACCGCTCGAGCTCGGCGACGTGGGCCGTCATGTCGCCAGCCCCGGCAGACGCTCCCCCGCCGTGCTGGTCGTGCCCTGCGTGCTCGTCCTCTCGACCGTGGTGCATCGTCCCTCCTCTCGGCGGGCCGGCGCCCGCGCATCGGTTGCCGGCGACCGTACGCGCGCCACCTGAGCACCGCGTGGGCGTCCCGGTAGCGTCGACGCATGGACCTCCAGCTCTCCGATCGCGTCGCCCTCGTCGTGGGCGGCACCGGCCTCATCGGCACCGCAGTCGCCGACACGCTCCGCGCCGAGGGCGCGACTGTCGTCACCGCCGCCCGGGGCGACGGCGCAGACGTCGTGCTCGACGCATCCGACACCGACTCGATCGAGCGCGCTCTCGGGCGCGTCCTCGACGAGCACGGACGACTGGATGCGGTGGTCGTCACCGCCGCGCCCGCAGCGCAGACGCTCGACCAGTCGCGACTCAGCGACCCCGTGCAGGTCGCCGAGGCGGTCGAGGGCAAGGCCATGGCGTTCCTGCGCGTCGCCAACGCGGTGATCCCGTCGATGCGCGAGGCGGGCTTCGGCCGGATCGTCGGCATCAGCGGCCAGAACGCGCTCCTGACCGGGAACATCACGGGCTCGGTGCGGAACGCGGCGCTCACGATCGCCGCGAAGAACCTCGCCGACGAGGTCGCCGGCACGGGCGTGGCGGTCAACGTCGTCAACCCGGGACCCGTGACCGACGCTCCGAGCTCCGAGGTGCCCGCGGGGAAGCCCGGCGAGTCGTCGCCGCAGCAGATCGCCGACCTCGTCGCCTTCCTCGTCTCGCCGCGCTCGAGCACGTCGGGCGAGTCGATCGCGACGGGCCACAAGGTGCGCGGCGCCGTCTTCCTCTGACTCGGACGCCCCTCCGCTCTCGCAGCAGCGGGTCTCCACAGCCCCCTCCCTGCGTGTTCGCGTGTCAGTGGTGCGTGGTTGCATGCCTGCATGGATGCGTGGCGCGGGCTCGATGCGGAGGAGTACATCGCGTCGATCCGTGCCGGCGCGATCGACCCGCACGGCCGCACCGCGGCCGAG
>NZ_JANQCH010000085.1 GCF_024723325.1 Agrococcus sp. HG114 | reverse complement strand
CCGCCGCGCCCCCGCGCCGCACTGCGCCGCACCGGCAGCGCGCGCCGCCCGCCGCGACGCCGGGCGTCAGCCGCCGAAGAAGGTGACGAGCAGCGCGACGCCGATGATGAGCAGCAGCAGTCCCCAGGGCGCGCCCTGCGACTCGGCCACTCGGCGACCGCGGTGCCGCCCGCGGCTCTGCACGCCCGACGCCCAGTTCCACGAGTTGCGGACGCCACTGGACGCCCAGCCCGACGAGCGGCCGGACGAGCCGCCGAACCCGCCGAAGCCGCCGAACGACCCGCCGCCGCCGGACCGCGATCCGCCACCCATGAAGCCGCGCGCGCCGCCGCCGAAGCCGCCGCCTCCGCCGCTGCGCCCGCTCACGCTCATCTTCGCCATGCCGTCAGGCTACGACTGATGCCGCAGAGCCGGCCGAGCGCATCCGCCACCGAGCCGATCCGCTGCCGTGCCCGCCCTGTGCCCGAACCGCGATCGCACCCCGACTGCCCGGCGGTGCCGCAGTGCCGCCGCGGGCCACGCTCCCGGGACGCGATCACCCGTAGTCGGGAGCCGCCCCGGTGCCGAAGAACTCCTCGAGCGTCGCGACGCCGCCCTCGCGCATCGCGGTCGACACCTCGACGCCGACGTAGCGCAGGTGCCACGGCTCCCACTCATAGCCGGTGATGTGCTCGAGCCCCTGCGGGTAGCGCACGACGAAGCCGTGCTGCCACGCGTTCGCGGCGAGCCAGCGCCCGGCCGCGGTGTCGCCGAAGCACGTCGCGAGCCGGCACTGCCCGCCGGTGCCCGACACGTCGATCGCGAGCCCGGTCTGGTGCTCGCTGTGGCCCGGACGCGCACTGGTGGTGTCGGCCTCGGCCTGCCCGTAGCGCGCGACGTAGCCGCGGTAGAGCTCGCCCTGCCGCTCGAAGCTGCGGTACGACGAGAAGACGAACGTGCCCTCCCCGATCTCGGCGCGCATCGCCGCCGACATCGCCGCGAGCGCCGCGTCGACCTCGGGCCGCACGCGCTCGCCGCCCTCCTGCGCGCTCGAGACGGCGACGAGCGCCGGCCGGTACTCGGGCGGCTGCAGCGGCCGCCGCTTGTTGACGAGCACCTGCAGGCTCGAGGCGCTGTCGATGTCGAAGGCGGATGCGGAGGTCGGCTCCGGCTCGGCCGTCGGCGTCGCCGTCGTGGTCGGCCCGGGCATCTCCGGGGGCGCCGTCGCCGGCGGACTCACGACCGCGGAGGGCGAGGCAGCGGGCGCCGCGCCAGTCGCGCTCGGCGACGGCGAGGGCTCGGGCTCGGCGCTGCAGCCCGTGAGGACGAGCGCGGCGCACATGAGGAGGACAGCGGCGCGCACGCCACCATCGTGCCACTCGCTCGGTGGGCGCCTCGCGCTGGCGAGCGGCAAGAACATTCGGTAGACTAACGATCTTCCCGACCCCGAAGGACCCCCATGCAGCAGCGCGACCAGCGCTCCGCCGGCGGCGCCACCGCGCCGGGCGAACCCCTCATGACCTCCCGCCAGATCACCCTCGTGATCGTCGGCCTCATGATCTCGATGTTCCTGTCGTCGATCTCGCAGACCGTCGTCGGCACGTCGATGCGCACGATCGCCGACGACCTCCACGGCCTCGACCTGCAGGTGTGGGTCGTGACCGCGTTCCTCGTGGTGTCGACGATCGTCACGCCGATCTACGGCAAGCTGAGCGACATCTTCGGCCGCCGACCGCTCTTCCTCATCGCGATCGTGCTGTTCCTCGTCGGCTCGGTGCTGTGCTCGTTCGCGCAGGACATGGTGCAGCTCGCCGCGTTCCGCGCGGTGCAGGGGCTCGGCGCGGGCGGGCTCATGTCGCTGCCGATGACGATCATGGCCGACGTGCTCGACCCCCGCGCCCGCGCGAAGTACCAGGGGTACTTCCTCGCCGTCTTCGGCGTCTCGTCCATCCTCGGCCCGCTCATCGGCGGGGTCTTCGCAGGCGAGGAGCAGATCCTGCTGCTCGACGGCTGGCGCTGGGTGTTCCTGTTCAACCTCCCCATCGGCGCCGCCGCGCTCTGGATGGTGTGGCACTACCTGCACCTGCCCGCGCACCACGAGCGCGTGCGCATCGACTGGTGGGGCGTCGCGCTCCTCGTGCTCGCGGTCGTGCCGCTCCTGCTCGTCGCCGAGCAGGGGCGCGTGTGGGGCTGGCTCTCGCCGGCGGCGATCGCCTGCTACGCGGTCGGCGCGGTCAGCACGGTGCTGTTCCTCATCGTCGAGCGGCGCATGGGCGACGCCGCGATCATCCCGCTGCACCTGTTCCGCAGCAGCACGTTCTCGATGGCCACCCTGCTCGGCGTCTTCACGGGGTTCGGCATGTTCGCCGGCATGATGATCATCCCGTTCGTGCTGCAGATCGTGCACCGCATGAACCCCACCGAGGCGGGCCTCGCGACGCTGCCGCTCATCGTCGGCCTCATGATCGCCTCGATCGCCTCGGGGCAGATCATCGCCCGCACTGGCCGCTACCGCTTCTTCCCCGTCGTCGGCCTCGCCGTGATGGCCATCGGGTACGGCGTGCTCGTCACGCTCGAGTACACGACGCCGCTCTGGGTGCTGCTCGTCGGCCAGCTGCTGCTCGGCCTCGGCCTCGGCCAGCTGATGCAGACGCTCACGATCGCCGCGCAGAACGCCGTGCAGCCGAAGGACATGGGCGTCGCGACGAGCTCGGCGACCTTCTTCCGGCAGCTCGGCGGCACCGCGGGCGTCGCGGTCGTCTTCTCGATGCTGTTCGCGCGGCTCCCGGAGACGCTCCAGGCGGCGTTCGCCCGTCGGGACCTGCGTGCCGACCTGGCGGCGGCGACGCAGGACCCGGCCGTGCTCTCCGACCCGGGCAACGCGCGCATCCTCGACGTCCTGCAGCACCCCGAGCAGCTCGGCGGCGCCCTCAACGAGGACTCGTCGTTCCTGAACACCGCAGACCCGCGGCTCGCCGCCCCGTTCCTCGACGGCTTCTCGAACGCGACCTCGGGCCCGTTCTGGGTCGCGCTCGCGGTCGTGCTGGTCGCGCTGCTGCTCGCGATCTTCTTCAAGGCGCCGCCGCTGCGGCAGAAGTCCGCGATGGAGGAGGCGATGGAGCAGCGCGCCGCGCGCGCCCAGCTCGAGGCGGATGCGTCGGCACCGGGTGCCGTCGCTCCCCCGGTCACGACGTCGTCCATCCCGGTCGTGCGCGTGCCCGACGATCACCAGGCGCGTCCCGGTTCTTCGTGAGGCGGCTCCCAGGTGCCGTGCCTACGTTGATGGGTGGAGCGACCGCTCCGCTGATCAAGGAGGTTGAGATGGGTCTCGACGACAAGATCTCGAACGCTGCCCAGGAGGCAGTCGGCAAGGCCAAGCAGGGCATCGGCGACGCGACGGACAACGAGCGCCTCGAGGCCGAGGGCCACCGCGACGAGGCCGCCGCCAACGCGAAGCAGGCGGGCGAGCACGTCAAGGACGCCGGCAACGACATCAAGGACACCTTCCGCTAGGTCTCCTGGGATCACGAAGGGGCGAGCGCTGCGCGCTCGCCCCTTCGTCGTGTCGTCAGTAGTTGAGGTCGCCGAGGCGCTGCGCGTCGATCTCGATCCCGAAGTCGCGCGCCTGGGCCTGGATCTTCTGCGCTCGAGCGAGTCGCGGCAGGTCGCTGCCGTCGGTGATCTTGCCGCCCGACTCCTCGAAGGCGCGCACGAAGCCGTGCGCCCACGCGACCTCGTCGGGGCTCGGCGCGAGCCCCGCGTTGATCATGGGCGCCTGCTCGTGCGTCAGCAGCAGCTTCCCCGACATGCCCATCTCCTTCGCGAGCCGGGTGCCGGCCTCGAGGCCCTCCATCGACAGGGTCGGGCCGTCGATCGGCGCCGGCAGCCGGGCGGCGCGCGAGGCGATCACGAGCTGCGAGCGCGCGTAGGCGAGGGCGATCGGGTCGTCCCCCGTCGCGGTGTCGCGCTTGAAGTCGCCCGTGCCGAACGCGAGCCGGAACGTCGAGGGCGCGTTCGCGATCTGCTCGACGTGCAGCACCCCGCGCGCGGTCTCCACGAGCGCGAGGATGCGCATGCCCTCCGGCAGCCGGTCGGCGGTGTCGTTGACGTGGCTCGCCGACTCGGTCTTCGCGAGCATCACGCCCTCGAGCCCCGGCGTGCCCTCGAGCGCCGCGAGATCGGTGCTCCAGAAGTCGCTCGCCGCGTCGTTGATGCGCACCCAGGCGTGATGCCCGGTCGAGAGCCACTCGACGGTGTCCTGCCGCGCCTGCACCTTGTCCTTCGCGGCGACCGCGTCCTCGATGTCGATGATGATCGCGTCGGCGGCGCTCGCCTGCGCGATCTCGAACAGCTCGGGCTTCGAGGCGGGGACGAGCAGCCAGGAGCGGGCGATGGCGGGCGAGACGTCGGTTCGAGGCACGTGCTCCAGGGTAACCGGCGCGCTGATGCCCGCAGCGGCGCCGCCTGGCTAGGCTCGCCGCATGTCGATGCTCTTCGCGGGCGTGCTCGGGGTGGCGGGCCTCGCGGTGGGCCTGCTGCTCATCGCCGGCGGCATCGCGCTGCTCGTGGTCGGCTCGCGCCGCCGGGACGACTCGACCTCGCGAGCGCCGCTCGCGATCGGCGTCACGCTCCTCGTGCTGGGCACGGCGATCGCGGTGCCGTCGCTGCTCGGCCTGCTGCTGCCGTTCGCGCGCTGACGAGGCGGCCGCCATCGGTCGCTCTTCAGGATCGGTGCCTACCCTCGCGGCATGGATGCGATCTTCGGAATCATGCAGGGCTCCGCGATCTGGCTGCTCGCGCTCGGACTCGGCCTCCTGGTGCTCGGGGTCGTCCTGCTCCGGACCGGCCGGCTCCGCCGGGAGAAGGCGGAGCACGGTCAGCGGCGGCAGGGGCTGGAGATCGCGCTCATCGTCGTCGGCGCCGTGCTCGCCGTCCTCGGGGCCGTGGGCTGGATCGGCTCGCTCACGACCGGCGGCTGACCCCCGCCGCCATCCGGTCGCGCAGCGCGCATCCGCCCGCTGCCATCGCGGGGCGCCTCAGCTCCTGCCGCGCAGCCGATCGATCTCGCGCCGCTCTCGGCTCGACGGCCGGCCGGCACCGCGCGGGCGGTGCGGCACCTGCGCCGCGTCGATCGCGCTCGGCCTCGGCGGCGAGCGGTCCTCGATCGCTTCGGCGGCGATGGGCGCGCTCGCCCGCTTCGCGAGCAGCTGCCGCACGACGACGACGCGGTCGAAGCCGTGGATGCGCACCCGCACCTCGTCGCCGACGCGCACGGGCGCGGCAGCCTTCGCCGCCTGGCCGTTGAGCTTCACGTGGCCGCCCCGGCACGCCTCGGTGGCGGCCGCGCGCGTCTTCACGAGCCGCACCGCCCAGATCCACACGTCGAGGCGCACGCGCTCGCTCATGCGTCGGCCAGCACCTCGAGCACCGCTTCGCCGTAGCGCTCGAGCTTCGCCTCGCCCACGCCCGAGATGGTCGACAGCTCGACCATCGTGCGGGGGCGGCGCTCGGCGATCGCCGCGAGCGTGCGGTCGTTGAACACGACGTAGGCGGGCACCGACTGCTCCTTCGCGGTCGCGGCGCGCCACGAGCGCAGCACCTGGAACAGCGACTGCGCGGCGTCGTCGAGCTCGGCCGTGCTCGACGAGCGGCGCGCCGCCTTCGCGGGCGCCTTCGTCTCGTGCCGCAGCCGCACCTCGCGCTCGCCGGCGAGCACCGCGGCCGACGCCTCGGTGAGCGCGAGCACTCCGTACTCCCCCTGCGGCTGCAGCACGCCCTGCGCGAGGAGCTGCCGCACGATGCCGCGCCACTGGACAGCGCTCAGATCTGCCCCGATGCCGTACGTCGCGAGCTGGTCGTGCCCGAAGCGGCGGATGCGCTCGGTGTCGGCGCCTACGAGGATGTCGACGAGGTGCCCGGCGCCGAACGACTGGCGCCGCTCGCGCTGGAGCCGGACGATCGTCGAGAGCAGCTTCTGCGCCGGCACGGTGCCGTCGTAGGAGTCGGGCGGGGTCAGGCACGTGTCGCAGTTGCCGCAGGGACCGCTCGGCTCGCCGAAGTATGCGAGCAGCTGCACTCGCCGGCACCCGACCGTCTCGCACAGCGCGAGCATCGCGTCGAGGTGCATCGTCTGGTTGCGCTTGCGCTGCGCGTCGCCCTCGCCGTCGGCGATCATCCGGCGCTGCTGCACGACGTCCTGCAGCCCGTAGGCCAGCCATGCGGTCGACGACTCGCCGTCGCGGCCCGCGCGGCCGGTCTCCTGGTAGTAGCCCTCGACCGACTTCGGCAGGTCGAGGTGCGCGACGAAGCGCACGTCGGGCTTGTCGATGCCCATGCCGAACGCGATGGTCGCGACCATCACGACCCCGTCGTCGCGCAGGAACCGCTGCTGGTTCGCCTGCCGCGTGCCGCCGTCGAGGCCCGCGTGGTACGGGAGCGCGTCGACGCCCTGCGCGCGCAGCCACGCGGCGGTGCTCTCGACCGACTTCCGGGAGAGGCAGTAGACGATGCCGGCGGCACCCGGGTGCTCGTCGCGGATGAGGCGCAGCAGCTGCGCCTTCGCGTCGACCTTCGGCGCGATGCGGTACTGGATGTTGGGCCGGTCGAAGCTCGACACGAACACCTTCGCGCTGCGCAGGCCGAGCCGCTCGACGATCTCGGCGCGCGTCTCGCTCGTCGCCGTCGCGGTGAGGGCGATGCGCGGCACCTCGGGCCAGCGCTCGCCGAGCACCGCGAGCTGCAGGTAGTCGGGGCGGAAGTCGTGGCCCCACTGGCTCACGCAGTGCGCCTCGTCGATCGCGAAGAGCGCGATCGGTGCGGCGTCGAGCAGCGACTGGGCGACGGGCAGCCGCTCGGGCGCGAGGTACAGCAGGTCGAGCTCGCCCGCGAGCAGCCGCCGCTCGACGTCGCGCCGCTCGTCGATCGACTGCGTCGAGTTGAGGTAGGCGGCGCGCACCCCGAGCTGCTCGAGCGCGTCGACCTGGTCGTGCATGAGCGCGATGAGCGGGCTGATGACGACGCCCGTGCCCTCCCGCACGAGCGAGGGGATCTGGTAGCAGAGGCTCTTGCCGCCGCCCGTGGGCATGAGCACGACCGCGTCGCGGCCGGCGACGAGCTCGTCGATGACCGCAGCCTGCTGGCCGCGGAACGCGTCGTAGCCCCACACGCGCGTGAGGGCCTCGAGCGGCGTCGCCGCCTTCGCGCTCGCCGCGACGCCCGCCGCCCGCTGCGGCACGACGCGCACGGCCGAGCGCACCGCGGTCGCGGCTCGACCGCCCGCGCTCGGCGCGTCGAGGTCGGTCGGCGGCAGCCAGCCGTCGTCCGGCTCGCCCCACGACTCCCACGGCTCCGGCGCGTCGGAATCGCTCGGCGGCGCCCAGTCGTCGTGCCTCGCGTCCGTCACGCCTCCCCCTTCGCGCACCCTGCGCATCCAGCCTAGGTCCGGCCGCCCACGGCGGCCGCCGGTCCGGCCCGGGACTGTGGACGTCGGGCGCGGGTTCAGCGGCGGCGCGAGAGCCACTCCTCGAACGTGATCCGGCCCTTGTGCTGCTCGGTGAGGTTCGCGCCCGAGCGCAGGTAGTCGAGCAGGGACGGCGGGAAGGGCCCGTTGACGATGATGCCGCGCGCGCCGGTCGCCTGCTGCCACGCGCGCGCGAGGTCGCGCGACACGCGCACCTCGGGCCCGCCGATCTCGGTGAAGCGCTTGCCGCTCGGCTCGAGCGCCTCGTGCGCGACGAGCTCGGCCACCTCGCTCACGGCGACCGGCTGCAGGCGGCCGCCGAGCGCGACGGGGATCGCGCCGAGCGCCGACCCGGCCTCGAACTGGTCGACCGACCACTCGTGGAACTGCGCCGCTCGCACGATCGACGTCTCGAGCGGCGACTCGAGGTAGGCGAGCTCCTGCTGCCGCTTGCGCCGGTGGTAGGCGAAGCGCGAGCGCTCGACGCCGAGGATCGAGAGCAGCACGACGCGCGCGACACCCGCGCGCTCCGCCGCCTGCACGACGTTGCGGGCGCCGATCGTGAAGGGGCGCAGGTCGAGCGGGTTGCGCGAGTTGAGCGCGTCGACGACGACCTCGGCGCCCTCGAGGGCGGCACCGAGCCCCTCGCCGGACACGACATCGGCGCGCACGCCCGGCGCGCCGGCGATCGCCTTGCCCGAGCGCGACATCGGCGCCGCGACCACGCCGCGGCGGCCGAGCGCCCGCACGATCGCCGAGCCCGCGTTGCCGGATCCCCCGATGACGACGATGCGCATGCCCTCACGCTACGCCCGCTCCGGCGCAGCGCAAGCCGAGCGGCGCCCGCACGCGGCAGACGGCCCGGATCTCGCCGAGATCGGGCCGTCTGCGCTGCGCGGGCTTGCGTCGTGCCCGCCCGCGGGGGGTCGCTACTCGCCGGCCGGCTGCGGCTCGGTCGGCGCCTCGGCCGGCTCGAGCACCGTGAGCGCGTCGAGCAGGTCGTCGCCGGGGACGACCGGGATCATCGGCGCCTCGATCTCGGCGCGGTCGAGCAGCTGCTGCGTGCGCTTGCGGCGAGCCGGCGCGATGACCGTCACGACGCGGCCGTCCTGCCCCGCGCGGCCCGTGCGGCCGGCGCGGTGCAGGTAGGTCTTGTACTCGTCCGGCGGGTCGGCCTGCACGACGAGCGCGATGTCGTCGACGTGGATGCCGCGCGCGGCGACGTCGGTCGCGACGAGCACGTCGACCTTGCCGCGCTTGAGCTTGTCGAGCGAGCGGTTGCGCTTCGCCTGCGTCAGGTCGCCGTGCAGGCTCACCGCGGCGATCCCCGCGTCATCGAACTGCTCGGCGAGCCGCTCGGCGTACGCGCGCGTGCGGGTGAAGACGATGATCCGACCCGGGTTGCGCACGATCTGCTCGAGCACCGCGTCCTTGTCGTAGCGGTCGACGACGAGCACCTGGTGGTCGATCGTCGAGGTCGACTGCTCCTCGCCCGCGACCTCGTGCACCGACGGCTCGGGCAGGAACTCCTTCACGAGCGCCTGCACCTCCGCGTCGAGCGTCGCCGAGAAGAGCAGCTTCTGGCTGCCGGGGCGGGTCTGGCGAAGGATGCGCTGCACCGGCTCGAGGAACCCGAGCTCGGTCATGTGGTCGGCCTCGTCGATGACCGCGATCTCGACGCTGCCGAGGTTGAGGCGGCGCTGCTCGACGAGGTCCTCGATGCGGCCAGGGGTGCCGATGACGATGTCGACGCCGCGGCGCAGCGACTCGACCTGGCGGTCCTGCTTCACGCCGCCGACGATGACGGTCGTGAAGACGCCGACCGAGCGCCCGAGCGCCATGACCACGTGGTTGATCTGCTGCGCGAGCTCTCGCGTGGGAGCGAGGATGAGCGCACGGGGCGGCCGACCGAGCTCGCGGCGCTCGGGCCGGCTGCGGGTCAGCAGCTCGACGATCGGCGCGCCGAACGCGATCGTCTTGCCGGAGCCGGTGCGCCCGCGGCCGAGCACGTCACGGCCGGCGATGACGTCGGGGATCGTCGCGGCCTGGATCGGGAAGGGCGACTCGGCGCCCATCGCGCGGAGCGCGCCCGAGATGCTGTCGCCCAGGCCGAGGTCGGCGAAGCTCACGCCGACGGCATCCTCCGCGCTGATCGTCTTCGCCTCGAGCCGCTCGAGGACGACGTCCTCCTTCGGCGCGAACGGCTTCGAGTCGTGCGACGGGTAGTAGGTGCTGTCGCGGCGCGGCCGGTCGGCGGAGTCGCGGCGCGGGCGCTCGTCACGGTCGAAGCGGCGCTCGGGCCGGTCCTCGCGGTCGAAGCGACGGCCGCCACCGCGCGCGTCGCGGTCGAAGCCGCGCTGCGGGCGCTCGTCACGGTCGAAGCCGCGCCGCGGGCGCTCGTCGCGGTCGAAGCCCCGCTGCGGGCGCTCGTCGCGGTCGAAGCCGCGCTGCGGTCGCTCGTCGCGGTCGAAGTCGCGCCGCGGGCGGTCGTCGCGATCGAAGCGGCGCTGCGGCCGGCCGTCCCGCTCCGTGCTGCGTCCGCCACCACGCGTGTCGCGGTCGAAGCCGCGCTGCGGGCGCTCGTCGCGCCCGAAGCCGCGCTGCGGCCGATCGTCGCGATCGGAGCGGCGCTGCGGCCGGTCCTCCCGGTTGGAGCGGCGCTGCGGCCGGTCGTCCCGGTCGAAGTCGCGCTGCGGGCGGC
>NZ_JANQCH010000084.1 GCF_024723325.1 Agrococcus sp. HG114 | reverse complement strand
GCGCGAGCGCGACGCCCGCGGCGAGCACGCCGCCGAGCACGCACACCGCGGCGAGCGCAAGGCTCGGGACGCCGTCGAGCCCCGCGAGCGCGAACCGGTCGCGCAGACGGCCGGCCGCACGCGGATCGACATGCCGCCCGCGCTTCGGCCAGAGCCAGGGACTGACCGCGAGCACGAGGCCGAGCCCGAGCAGGGACCCGAGGAGCCACGTCATGCGCGGGCTCCCGCGAGCAGCGCCGCCGGGTCGGCGCCGATGGCCGCGAACTTCGCGGTGCGGGCCGGGTGCGACCCGGTCGGCTCGAGCAGCCCGTCGCGCAGCGCGAACAGCGTCGACGCCTCGATGACGCCTCCCGTCACCTGGCCGGTGGGCGCCAGGATCTCGACCGCGCGACGGTTGCCGCGAGCGTCGATCGCGAGGTGCACGACGAGGTCGATGCACTGCGCGACGGTCGGCACGACGAACCCTGCATCGATGTTGCGGCCGGCGAGCAGCGGCAGCGTCGTGAGCTTCCCGAGCGCATCACGGGCGGAGTTCGCGTGGATCGAGCACATGCCCGAGACGCCGCAGTTGAGCGCGACGAGCAGGTCGAGCGCCTCGGCCTCGCGCACCTCGCCGACCACGAGCCGGTCGGGGCGCATGCGCAGCGACTCCTTCACGAGCCGTCGGAGGGAGATCTCGCCGGTTCCCTCCAGCGAGGGCTGCCGGCACTGCAGCCCGACGATGTCGTCGACCGGCGGGTCGAGCTCGAAGGTCTCCTCGACCGTCACGACGCGCTCGCCGGGTCGGACCGCCGCGAGCAGGGCGTTGAGCATGGTGGTCTTGCCCGCGTGGGTCGGGCCGGAGACGAGGATGTTGCACCCCGCGATCACGGCCTGGCGCAGGAACTGCGCCGCTTGCTGGCTCAGCGCGCCCCGCTCGACGAGCGCGGTGAGCGACGCGAGCCGGCGCGAGAACTTGCGGATGTTGATCGACATCGCGCCGCGCGCGACGTCACCGCTCGCGACGTGGAGGCGCGAGCCGTCGGGCAGCGATGCGTCGACGAACGGCGTCGAGAGGTCGACGCGTCGCCCGGTGGTCGAGAGCATGCGCTCGACGAGGTCGCGCACCTCGTGCTCGGTGAGCCGCAGCGGCAGCTGCTCGGAGACGCCGCCCCGCGCGCAGAAGACGCGGGAGCCGTGGTTGATCCACAGCTCCTCGATCTCGGGATCGTCGAGATAGGGCTGGAGCGGCCCGTAGCCGCTCACCGCCGCAAGCACGTCGCGCTCGGCCTGTCGCTCGTCGGCGAGCATCGGCACGCTGCCGCCGAGCGAGCGCTCGGCGTAGGAGCGCACCGCGTCGCGCACGTAGCGCTCGGCGAGGTCGCCCGATCGCGCGAGGTCGACACCGTCGCGGCGCACCCGCGCCCGCACGGACGCGGTGATCTCGGCGACGGCCTGGCGCATGCGGCCAGTGAAGCCGAAGGGGCCGCCGGGCCGCGGAAGTTCTCCACAGCGAGGCCCGTGCGCCGGAGCGGAGGATGCGGTCGGGGTGCGTCAGCCGTCGGCCCAGCGCAGCACGCGCAGCGCCTTGAGCGTGATCCAGCGGCTCGGCTCGCCCGGCCGGCCGTAGTCGTTGATCGCATCGCCGCCGTGCACGACGTCGAGCGCCCACGTGCCGTCGTCGCGGCGCTTCGAGCGCACGAGGTCGAGCGCCTCGCGCATCCGCTCGTCGACAGGCGCCCCGACCGCGCGGAAGTGCTCGAGCGCCCGCAGCACGTCGTACTCGTGGCGCGGCGGGAACGCGAGCTGCACGTACGTGGCCTTCGGGATCTCGCCCGTCGAGCGGCGCCGCATGAGGTGCCGCTCGAGCAGGTACTCCTCGCCGCTCGCGCGCGCCTCGGCCACCCGCGGGTCGTCGTGCTCGCGCCCATACGCCGCGAGCGCCTCGAGCACGCCGATCGTCGTGTCGAACGACGAGCGCACCGAGCCGTGCTCCTGCTCGCAGTTCCAGCCGCCGTCGGCCATCCGCTCCCCCAGCAGCCGCTCGACGATCGGGTCGACCTCGACGCCGAAGTAGAGGGCGTTCGTCACGAGCGCCGCGTTGATGCACGGCTCGACCTCGCCCTCGAAGAACGGCTCGTCGTCGTACTCCCAGCGCGTGACGCGCGCGACGTCGTCGATCGCCTCCCGCACCGCCGCATCCGCCGGGTCGACGCCGAGCAGCCGCAGCTCCGTGAGCACGTGGGCGGTGGATGTCCACGGCTGGCCGGGCAACACCGGCTCGGCCTTCGGGAAGTGCGCGCCGCCCGCCCACTGGCCGTCGGCCCCGCGGGCGGCGAGCAGCGCCGCACCCCACCCCTCCCGGGCGACGCGGGAGCGCTCGCGCGCCACCGCATCCGCGTCGGCGTCGAGCAGGTCGGCCATCACCTGCCAGCGGATCGCGGGGTCGGCGTCGAGCAGCCACTGCGTCGTGTCCATGGCGCCACCCTGCCCGAGGCCGCCCACACGCGCCAGGCTGCTAGCGGTACTCGGGGTTCTGGAAGCCGAAGCGCTCGCCGCGCTCCCACGCGTTGCGGTCGTTGCCCTCGCTCGGGATGCCGCCGCGCAGCATGCGAGCGACGTGCAGGAGGTTCCACGCCATGATCGTGATGTTGCGCTTCGTGAAGTCGTTGTCGGCGCCCGCGCGGGAGCCGTCGTCGAGCTCGTCGCCGTAGGAGGGGCCGGGGCCCGCCTCCCCCACCCAGCCCGCGTCGGCCTGCGGCGGGATCGTGAAGCCGATGTGCTGGAGCGCGTAGAGCACCTCACGGGCGACGTGCTTCATGCCGTCCTCGTTGCCGCCCACGAGGCATCCGCCGACCTTGCCGTAGAAGATCGACTGGCCGTGGGCGTTCAGCTCGCCCGACTCGGCGTAGAGCCGCTCGATCACCCGGCGCGTGACGCTCGAGGCGTCGCCGAGCCAGATGGGGGTCGCGAGCACGACGATGTCAGCGGCGAGCACCCGCTGCCAGAGCTCGGGCCACGCGTCCTCGCTCGCGCCGTGCTCGCGCATGTCGGGCTGCACGCCCGGCGCGAGCGCGTGGTCGACGGCGCGCACGACCTCGACCTCGACGCCCTGCTCGCGGAGGATCCGCGCGCTCGCCTCGATGAGGAGGTCGGTGTGGCTCTCGCCCGGGGAGGGCGTGAGCGTGCCGTTGAAGTACAGGGCGCGGATGGGGTCGGTCATGCGCCCCACCGTGCCACGAGACGCTGAGGGGCACCACGTGCGATGTGCCTGTGGTGCCCCTCAGCTGCGTCAGCGCGGCGCGGCGCTGCTCACATGGCGCCGGTGTAGCCGCCGTCGACGTGGATCGTGGTGCCCGTGACGTACGACGAGGCGTCGGAGGCCAGCCACAGGCTCGCCTGCGCGATCTCGCGCGGCTGCGCGAAGCGGTGGAGCGCCGAGAGCTGCTTCGGGTACTCGACCGGGTCGAGGCCGAACTGCTCGATCGCGCCCTGCAGCATCGGCGTGTCGACGGCGCCCGGGGCGACCGAGTTGACGCGGATGCCGTGCGGGCCGTTCTCGACCGCGGCGGTCTTCGTGAGCGCGTTCACGCCGTGCTTCGCGGCGTTGTACGCGACGGTCTGCGGCTGCACGCGGAACCCGGAGGTCGACGAGATGTTGATGATCGAGCCGCCCTCGCCCTGCGCGAGCAGCTGACGCAGCTCGTACTTGAGCGTGAGCGCGGTGCCCTTGAGGTCGACCGACATGAGGCGGTCCCAGTACTGCTCGTCGATCTCGGAGACGAGGTTCTGGTCGGGCGTGAGCGCCGCGTTGTTCACCGCGACGTCGAGGCGGCCGTACAGCTCGACGGCCTTCGCGACCATCGCCTCGACCTGCGCCGCGTCAGAGATGTCGACCTTCACGAACTGCGCCTCGCCGCCGGCCTCGCGGATGTCGGCCGCGACGGCCTCGCCCTTCTCGGCGTTGAAGTCGGCGACGACCACCTTCGCCTTCGCCTCCGCGAACAGGCGGGCCGTCGCCTCGCCCATGCCCATCGCCGCGCCGGTCACGATCGCGACCTTGCCCTCGAGAACGGGGAACGTCATCTTCGGATCCTCTCCACACGGGGCGGCGTCCCTCGTCGCCCGCTTCACCGTGGGATCAACGCGGCGCCCGCGCAGGTATTCCAAAGTTGAAGAACCAAGCGGGGGCTCGCGTCAGGTGGGGGACCCCTCCCCGGCCGACCCGCGACCCTCGAGCGCCGGGTCGGTCGCGTCGAGCTGCACGCGCGCCTCGAGCAGCGCCGCGAGCCGGGCGGCGAACCGCACCGGCGCATCCGCGTCGTGCGCGAAGAACCCCTGCCCCGACTTCGCGCCCAGCTCGCCCGACGCTGCGCGCTCGCGCAGCATCGCGGGGGCGGCGGATGCGCCGGAGAGCGTCGGGAAGATCCCGTCGGTCACGCTCGTCCACACATCGAGCCCGCCGAGGTCCATGACCTCGAACGGGCCCGCGAGCGCCCAGCGCGGCCCGAGCCCCGCCGTCACGACCGCGTCGACCTGCTCGGGGGTCGCGACGCCGCGCTCGACGAGGTGCATCGCCTCGCGGTAGAGCGCCGCCTGCAGGCGGTTCGCGATGAAGCCCTCGACCTGCTCCGCGAGCGCGACGGGCGCCTTGCCGGCCTCGGCGAGCAGCGCGACCATCCGGTCGACGGTCGCCTGCGGCGTCGCCGGCCCGGGCACGACCTCGACGAGCGGCACGGTGTCGGCGGGGTTGAAGAAGTGCGCGATCACGAGCCGCGACGGGTCGCGCATGCCCGCCGCGAGCGCCGCGACGTCGATCGACGAGGTGTTCGAGGCGATGATCGCCTCGCGGTTGGCCGCCTCGACCTCCGCGAGCAGCGCGCGCTTGAGCTCGAGCCGCTCGGGCGCCGCCTCGAGCACGATCGTCGCGCCGTCGACCGCGGCCTCGACCGAGTCGCACGGGGATCCGCCGGCCGACTCGGCGGCGCGCGCCGCCGCATCCGCTCGCACGTCGAAGACCCGCACGTCGTGGCCCGCGCGCCCGAGGACCCGGGCGATGCCGGCGCCCATGATGCCCGCGCCGAGCACCGCGATCGACTCCACCACTGCTGCCTCCCCGTCCGGCGCGCGCCGGTCCCCCAGAGGATGCCACAGCGGGTCGCGCGCGGCGATCGGCGCCGCTGATCAGCGGTTGGCGTCGCTCGTCGGCTCGAGCCGACCCTCGGCATCGCGCCGGTCGAGCCGCGCCATGCTCCAGCCGCCCAGGAGCCGGTCGGGGATCACGGGCACGAGGGGCGCGGTGAGCCGGTAGCGCCAGTCGCTCACGACGACGCTGCGCCCCTTGCGCAGGCCCCGCAGCCCCTCGCGCGCGGTCGCCTCGACGCTCGCCCAGATGATGTCGGGGGTGCCCGAGCGGTCGATGCCGAGCCGCTCGTGGAACTCCGTCTTGAGGAAGCCCGGCAGCAGCGCGGTCGCACGGATGCCGTCGGCTCGGTAGCGCGCCGCGATCGAGCGGGAGAACGTGATCGCGTGCGACTTCGCCGCCGAGTACGTGCCGTTCGGCATGCGCCCCGCCATGCTCGCGACCGTCAGGATGCCCCCGCGCCCGCGCTCGAGCATGCCGGGCAGCGCCGCGTGCGCGAGCCGCATCGGCGCCCACACGAGCAGGTCGAGCAGCCGCCGCTCCTCATCGATGCGCGAGACGTGGAAGTCGGCGAGGATGCCCGTGCCGGCGTTGTTGACGAGCACGTCGATCGGGCGGTCGCGATCGGCGACCCGCGCCGCGACCCGCTCGAGGTCGTCGGCGACCGTGAGGTCGGCGACGAGCACCTCGGTCTCGACCGGGAGGGCCGCCGCGACCTCGCGCAGCCGCTGCTCGTCGCGGGCGACGAGCACGAGGGAGAAGCCGTCGGCGGCGAGCTGGCGCGCGAGCTCCGCGCCGAGGCCCGCCGTCGCGCCGGTGACGAGTGCGCGCATGTGCATGCCGCCACTGTGGCAGACGCGCCCGAGCGCGGGAGCAGGCCGCGAGCGCCGCTACGCTGGTGCCACCCCACGCGGGAGTGGTGGAATTGGCAGACACGCAGGATTTAGGTTCCTGTGCCCTCGTGGCGTAGGGGTTCAAGTCCCCTCTCCCGCACTGCGAACCGTCCCGAGGAGCGCCCGTGCCCCCGCTGCCCACCGAGCTCCTCATCGACGTCGAGGGCCTCATCTCCGGCGCGGGCCCGTGGGCCCTGCTGCTCGTGTGCGCGATCGTGTTCGTCGAGACCGGCCTGCTCGTGGGCTTCCTGCTGCCAGGCGACACGCTCCTCGTGATCGCCGGCATCCTCTCCTACACCGGCGTGATCCCGCAGCCGATCTGGCTCGTGATGCTGTGCATCTGGGCGTGCGCGGTCGCGGGCGACCAGCTCGGCTACTTCATCGGCCACAAGTCGGGGCCGCCGATCTTCCAGCGCCGGTCCTCCGGCCTGTTCTCGCATCGCACGATCGAGCGCACGAACCGCTTCTTCGTGCGCTACGGCGCGGCGGCCGTCATCATCGCGCGCTTCATCGGCATCGTCCGCACGTTCATGCCGGTCGCGGCAGGGGTGGGGCGGATGCCGTGGCCGCTGTTCCTGCGGCTCGACGTCCTCGGGGGGCTGCTGTGGGGCGCGGGCCTGCCGCTGCTCGGCTGGGGCGTCGCGCACATCCCCGGGGTCGCGGAGGTCGTCACCGAGTACATCGACCTCGTGCTGCTCGGCGTGGTCGCCATCGCCATCGTGGCGATCGTCTGGCACGCGATCCAGTCGCGCCGCGAGGTCGCGCGCGAGATCCGCGAGGGCACCGCGGCCGGGCCGGTCGAGACGCTCGACCTCTCGGGGACCGGCACCTCGGGGCTCGAGCGCTGAGCGCGGGGCTCGAGCGCTGAGCGCGCCGGGCGACGCGCACCGCGCGCGTCAGGCCTCGAGCCAGATCGCGCGCGCGACGTCGGGGCCGACGTCGACGGTGCCGCTCGACGAGCGCACCTGGATCGAGCCGGAGTAGGGCTTCAGGCCGAGCACCGTGAGCGGCGCGTCGAGCGCGACGCCCGCGTCCGCGAGGAAGCGGAGCATCGCGGGATCCTCGTCCGAGATCCGCACCACCGCCCCCTCGTGCCCCACCGGCGCATCCGCGAGCAGCACCGCGTCGGGTCGCTGCACGGTGCCGTCGGCCGCCGGGATCGGGTCGCCGTGCGGGTCGCGCACCGGGTCGCCGAGCGAGGCCGCGATCGAGTCGAGCAGCCGGTCGCTCAGCGCGTGCTCGAGGATCTCGGCCTCGTCGTGCACCTCGTCCCAGTCGTAGCCGTGCCGCTCGACGAGCCACGTCTCGACCACCCGGTGCCGGCGCACCTGCCGCACCGCGAGCCGCCGGCCCTCGTCGGTGAGCTCGACCGCGCCGTAGGGGCGGTGGTGCACGAGGCCCGCGGCCGCGAGCTTCTTCACCATCTCGGTGACGGTCGAGTTCGCGAGCCCGAGCCGTGCGGCGAGCTGCGAGGGGGTCACGGGGTCGGGCTGCCACTCGGTGTGGTGGTAGATCGCCTTGACGTAGTCCTCAGCCGCTGTCGACTGCATGGCGCCTCGCTCTCGTCGATCGGCTCCTCGCCCACCGGATGACGAGCCCCCGCCGGGGCCCGAACAGCAACGCTAGCCCGAACGCGAGGCCCTGGGTCAGCACGACCGCGCCGCCCGGCGAGATGTCGGCCCAGAAGGCGGCGATGAGCCCGACCATCGACGCGACCGCCGTGACGCCGACCGACCACGCGAGCAGCGCATCCCACCGCACCGCGATGAGCGACGCCGTCGCGCCGGGGATCACGAGCATCGCGACGACGAGGATGATGCCGACCGCCTGCAGCGCGGTCACGACGGTGAGCGCGAGGGCCCCGAGGAGCACGGCGTGCAGCAGCCGCGGCCGCAGCCCGATCGCGTGCGCGTGGCCCGGGTCGAACGCGACGAGCGTGAGGTCGCGGCGCAGCACCACGAGCGTCGCGCACACGATCGCGCCGACGATGAGCACCTGGGCGATGTCGGCGTCCGAGACGCCGAGCACGTTGCCGAACAGGATGTGCTGCAGGTCGGTCTGCGCAGGGGTCACCGAGACGATCACGAGCCCGAGCGCGAACAGGGTCGTGAACACGACGCCGATCGCCGCATCCGCCTTGATCCGCGAGGCCGCGCGCACGCCGCCGATGAGCGCGACCGCGCCGATGCCGAACACCGCCGCACCGAGCGCGAAGGGCAGCCCGAGGATGTACGCGAGCGCGACGCCCGGCAGCACCGCGTGCGAGACCGCGTCGCCCATGAGCGACCAGCCCATCTGCACGAGCCACGTCGACAGCAGCGCGCACGTGACGGCGGCGACGAGCGTCACGAGGATCGCGCGCAGCATGAAGCCGTAGGTGAATGGCGCGAGCAGCGCGTCCCAGACGGTCGCGTCCGTCACCGCTCCTCCCCCGCCGGGCCCGCGCCGAACGCGGCGGCGATGCGCTCGGGCGTGAGCGCCTCCTCGGGCGGGCCCTGGTGCAGCAGCCTGCCCCGCAGCAGCAGCACGGTGTCGACGAGCTCTGCGACGCCCGAGAGGTCGTGGTGCACGATCACGACCGTGCGGCCGCGCTCGCGCAGGCCGCGGAGCACCTCGACGATGCGCGCCTCGCTCGTGCGGTCGACGCCCGCGAACGGCTCGTCGAGCAGCAGCAGCTCCGCGTCCTGGGCGATCGCCCGCGCCACGAACGCGCGCTTGCGCTGCCCGCCCGAGAGCTCGCCGATCTGGCGGTCGGCGAGGTGCGCGATGCCGAGCAGGGCGAGCGCCTCGTCGACCGCCGCGCGGTCGGCGGCACGCGGGATGCGCAGGAGCCCCATGCGCCCGTAGCGGCCGGTCGTGACGACGTCGCGCACGGTCACGGGGAAGTCCCAGTCGACGCTCTCCGCCTGCGGCACCGAGGCCACGAGACCCGCGCGGCGCGCCTCGGCCGGCGTGCGCCCGAGGATGCGCACCGTGCCCTCGTGCGGCACGCGCTCGAGGATCGCCGCGAGCATCGACGACTTGCCGGAGCCGTTGACGCCGACGAGCCCGGTGATCTCGGCGGTGCGGATGCGCGCCGTCACGTCGGCGAGGGCCCGCACGTCGCCGTAGTGCACGCCGAGGCGCTCGACGACGATCGCGTCCCTCGGGGTCTCGCGGCTCATCCGCCCAGCCCCTCGAGGATCGCGTCGACGTCGTGCTCGATGAGCGCGAGGTAGGTGGGCGCCGGGCCGTCGGCCGTCGAGAGGGAGTCGACGTGCAGGCTGCCGTCGAAGCGCGCGCCGGCCTCGCGCGCGATCTGCTCCTGGGTGCCCGGATGCGTCGTGGACTCGCAGAACACGGTCGGCACCTGCCGCTCCTCCACGATCGCCGCGACCTCGGCGATCGACTGCGGGGTGCCCTGCCCGCCCGCGTTCACGGGCCACAGGCTCGCCTCGTCGAGGCCCGCGTCGCGCGCGAGGTAGCTGAAGGCGCCCTCGCACGTGACGAGCACGCGGTGCCGCTCGGGCAGCCGCGCGACGCCCGCGCGGAGCCGCGCGCCGAGCGCGTCGAGCCGCGCGGTGAGCGCCGCGGCACGCGCGTCGACCGCCGCGCGCTCGGCCGGCACGAGGTCGCCGATCGCGACGCGCAGCGCCTCGACGTAGCGGGCGCCCTCGGACGGGGCGACCCACGCGTGTGCGTTCGGGCTGCCGGAGTAGTGGCCGCTCTCGATCGGGATGGGCTCGACCGCGTCGCTCAGCACGACGTGCGGGGCGTCGGCGCGCTCGACGAGGGTGAGCAGCCACTCGTCGATGCCCCAGCCGTTCGTCACGACGAGGTCGGCGCCCTCGGTGCGCACGAGGTCGCCGGGCGTCGGCTCGTAGTCGTGCACCTCGACACCGACGCGCGTGAGCGACTCGACGCGGGCGGCGTCGCCCGCGACCTCGCGCGCGATGTCGGCGATCACGGTGAACGTCGCGAGCACGAGCGGGCGCTGGTCGCCGGCGGACTCGGCGCTTGCCCCGGGCGTCGCGCAGCCGCTCAGCGCGAGGCCGACCGCGATCGCGGCCGCGACCCCAGCCACTGTCCTTCGTCCACCCGCACCCAAATTTTTCGGCACACCGAAATCATGCCACGCGAGCGAGGGCTCGGCTACCTGGACCCCAGATCGGCAGGCGGACCCCAGATCTCGGGTCCCCCTGCCGATCGCGGGTCCCGCGAGAGCGGCGGAGGAGCGAGTCGCGGCCGCGGGCGCGGCGGTGCGGGCGCGCTGCGGGGCGGGCGCGCGCGGTGCGGGCGTCAGC
>NZ_JANQCH010000083.1 GCF_024723325.1 Agrococcus sp. HG114 | reverse complement strand
CCGTCGCCGTGCCGGCGCAGGCCGAAGGACGGCCTGCGCGGCTCGACGAGGGGCGGCGGCTCAGCGGCCTCGCCGCCGGGCTCGCGCTCGAGCGAGGTCGTCGCCGCGTCGCCGTGCACGTCCTCGGCGGATGCGCGGGGCGCGTCGTCGGGGTGGGCCGCGGAGTGCGAGGGGCCGCGGAGCGACGAGGGCGCGATGACCGTCGGCTCGATCGGCTGCTCGCGCTCGTCGGGAGCGGTGCGGAGCTCGGCGGTGTCGGCCTCGCCCTCGTGCTCGACGAGCGGCTGGTGCTCGTCGTGCTCCTCGACGGAGGTCGCCGCGACCTCGGAGGAGTCCGGGGCGAGCTCGGCCGAGTCGTGGACCGCGCCGGCGTCCGTGCCCTCGGGCTGCTCGCGCGGCTCGGGCGCGGTGCCGAAGAAGCGGTCTCGCCACGACGTGGGCTGCTGGTCGCTCATGGGTGAACCTCCTGCGTCGGCACGGTGCCGGGTCGGGGTGAGTCTAGGCGCGGCGCGTCGGCGGGCGGCCGCGGCGCACCGCGTGGGCGGGGGATCGCCCGGGAACGCGGAAGAGGGCCGCTCCCCTGCGGGGAACGGCCCTCTCCGTGCGGATCAGACGTACTGGCCGGGCTCCTCGCCGAGCTCGCCGCCCGTGAAGGCGTCGAAGTCGAGGTAGGAGAGGTCGGACTCGTCGACGCCGCCGGCGTCGGCGAACAGGCGGTTCGGGTACCGCTCCGCCTTCGCCTCCTCCGTCGCCTCGACCGAGACGTCGCGGTAGCGCGCCAGGCCGGTGCCGGCCGGGATGAGCTTGCCGATGATGACGTTCTCCTTGAGGCCGAGCAGCGGGTCGCGCTTGCCGGCGAGCGCCGCCTCGGTGAGCACCTTGGTCGTCTCCTGGAAGGAGGCGGCCGAGAGCCACGACTCCGTCGCGAGCGACGCCTTCGTGATGCCCATGACCTCCTGGCGCGCCGAGGCCGTCTTCTTGCCCTCGGTGAGCGCCGCGCGGTTCAGCTCGTTGTACCGCGAGCGGTCGACGAGCTCGCCGGGCAGCAGCTCGGTCTCGCCGTGGTCGACGACGGTGACCTTCCGCAGCATCTGGCGGACGATGACCTCGATGTGCTTGTCGTGGATCGGCACGCCCTGCGAGCGGTACACGTCCTGGACGCCCGACACCAGGTGCTTCTGCACCTCGCGGACGCCGCGCACGCGCAGCACCTCCTTCGGGTCGACCGAGCCGACCTGCAGCTGCTGGCCCTGCTCGACGTGATCGCCGTCGCCGACCTCGAGCGTCGCGCGGCGCAGCACCTGGTAGGTGAGCTCCTCGTCGCCGTTGTCGGGCGTGATGACGACGCGCTTCGACTTCTCGTCCTCCTCGATGCGCACGCGGCCCGCCACCTCGGCGATGGGCGACGCGTTCTTCGGGGTGCGGGCCTCGAAGAGCTCCGTCACGCGGGGCAGACCCTGCGTGATGTCGCTCGCGCCGACGGAGCCGCCCGTGTGGAAGGTGCGCATCGTGAGCTGCGTGCCCGGCTCGCCGATCGACTGGGCGGCGATGATGCCGACCGCCTCGCCGATGTCGACGAGCTTGCCGGTCGCGAGCGAGCGTCCGTAGCAGTGGGCGCAGACGCCGACCGCCGACTCGCACGTGAGCACCGAGCGCACCTTGACCGACTCGACGCCGGCCTCGATGAACGCGCGGATCTCGCGGTCGCCGATGTCGGAGCCGGCCGTCGCGAGCACCGTGCCGTCGGAGGCGACGACGTCGACCGCGAGGTTGCGGGCGTACACCGCCGACTCGACGTTCTCGTGCAGCACGAGCTGGCCGTCGATGGTCTCGGCGATCGGCACCTCGAGGCCCCGCTCGGTGCCGCAGTCGTCCTCGCGGATGATGACGTCCTGCGACACGTCGACGAGACGACGCGTGAGGTAGCCCGAGTCGGCCGTGCGGAGCGCCGTGTCGGCCGAGCCCTTGCGGGCGCCGTGCGTCGCGATGAAGTACTCCGCGACCGTGAGGCCCTCGCGGTACGACGAGATGATCGGGCGCGGGATGACCTCGCCCTTCGGGTTCGTCACGAGGCCGCGCATGCCGGTGATGTTGCGCACCTGGATCCAGTTGCCGTTCGCGCCGGCGGTGACCATGCGGTAGATGGAGTTGCCCTCGTCGAACGCCTCCTGCGTGGCCTTCTGCACCTCGTTCGTCGCCCGCGTCCAGAGGTCGGTCAGGTCGCCGCGACGCTCGGCGTCGGTCAGCAGGCCCTTCTCGAACTTGTCCTGGATCTTCCGCGCCTGCTCCTCGGCCGCGGCGACGATCTCGTCCTTGCGGGCCGGGGTGATGACGTCGGAGAGCGCGACCGTGATGCCCGAGCGCGTCGCCCAGTAGAAGCCCGCGTCCTTGATCTTGTCGAGCGTCGCCGCCACCACGGTCTTCGGGTAGCGCTCGGCGAGCGCGTTCACGATGAGCGAGATGACCGGCTTGGCCGCGACCTCGGAGACGTACGGGAAGTCCGCCGGCAGCAGCTCGTTGAAGAGCGCGCGGCCGAGGGTCGTCTCGAGCAGGAACGGCTCGCCGTCGACGAAGCCCTCCGGGCGGTCCTGGTCGCGGAAGACGAGGCCCGACATGCGGATGCGCACCACGGCGTTGAGGTCCAGGGTGCCCTGGTCCATGGCCATGATCGCCTCGGCGACCGAGGAGAACGCACGGCCCGTGCCCGCCGCATCCGCCTTCACGGACGTGAGGTGGTGCAGGCCCGAGACGATCTCGTGCGTCGGGAGCGTCACCGGTCGGCCGTCGGACGGCTTCAGGATGTTGTTCGACGCGAGCATGAGCACGCGGGCCTCGGCCTGCGCCTCGACCGAGAGCGGCAGGTGCACGGCCATCTGGTCGCCGTCGAAGTCGGCGTTGAACGCCGAGCACACGAGCGGGTGCAGCTGGATGGCCTTGCCCTCGACGAGCAGCGGCTCGAAGGCCTGGATGCCGAGGCGGTGCAGCGTGGGCGCGCGGTTCAGCAGCACGGGGCGCTCGCGGATGATCTCCTCGAGCACGTCCCACACCTGCGGCTTCGACCGCTCGACCATGCGCTTCGCGTGCTTGATGTTCTGCGAGTGGCCGAGGTCGATGAGGCGCTTGATGACGAACGGCTTGAACAGCTCGAGCGCCATCTGCTTCGGCAGGCCGCACTGGTGCAGCTGCAGCTGCGGGCCGACGACGATGACCGAGCGGCCCGAGTAGTCGACGCGCTTGCCGAGCAGGTTCTGGCGGAACCGGCCCTGCTTGCCCTTCAGCATGTCGGAGAGCGACTTGAGCGCGCGGTTGCCGGTGCCCGTGACGGGGCGGCCGCGGCGGCCGTTGTCGAACAGGGCGTCGACCGCCTCCTGCAGCATGCGCTTCTCGTTGTTCACGATGATCTCGGGGGCGCCGAGGTCGAGCAGGCGGCGGAGTCGGTTGTTGCGGTTGATGACGCGGCGGTAGAGGTCGTTCAGGTCGCTCGTCGCGAAGCGGCCGCCGTCGAGCTGCACCATGGGGCGCAGCTCCGGCGGGATCACCGGGACGACGTCGAGCACCATCGCGGCCGGGCTGTTGCCCGTCTGCAGGAACGAGTTGACGACCTTGAGGCGCTTGATCGCGCGGATCTTGCGCTGGCCCTTGCCCTCGGCGATCTGCTGGTGCAGGTCCTCCGACTCGGCGGCGAGGTCGAACTCGAGCAGGCGCAGCTTGATCGCCTCGGCGCCCATGTGGCCCTCGAAGAACTCGCCGTAGAGGTCGACGAGGTCGTGGTAGACCGCGTCCTCCGCCTTCAGGTCGCCGACCTTCAGGGTGCGGAAGTCGTCGAAGACCCGCTCCATGTGCGCGATCTGGTCGTCGGCGATCTTGCGCAGCTGCGCCATCTCGCGCTCGCCCGCGTCGCGGACCTTGCGCTTCTGGTCGGCCTTCGCGCCCTCCGCCTCGAGCTCGGCGACGTCGGCCTCGAGCTGCGCCAGTCGCTCGGCGATGTCGGCGTCGCGGCGCTTCTCGATCTCGGCGATCCGCAGGCGGAGCTCCTGCTCGAGCTGCGGCAGGCGCTCGTGGCGTGCGTCCGCGTCGACCCGGATGATCATGTACGCGGCGAAGTAGATGACCTTCTCGAGGTCCTTCGGCGCCATGTCGAGCAGGTAGCCGAGGCGGCTCGGCACGCCCTTGAAGTACCAGATGTGCGTGACGGGGGCGGCGAGCTCGATGTGGCCCATGCGCTCGCGGCGCACCGACGACTTCGTGACCTCGACGCCGCAGCGCTCGCACACGATGCCCTTGAAGCGCACGCGCTTGTACTTGCCGCACGCGCACTCCCAGTCGCGGCTCGGGCCGAAGATCTGCTCGCCGAACAGGCCGTCCTTCTCCGGCTTCAGCGTGCGGTAGTTGATGGTCTCCGGCTTCTTCACCTCGCCGTAGGACCATGCACGGATGTCGTCGGCCGTGGCGAGGCCGATCCGCAGCTCATCGAACGTGGTTGCGTCGATCAATGCTTTTCCTCTTGTCCCTTAGAAAACTGTTCTGCGGCTGCCGGATCAGATGTCGTCGATCGACGACATCTCGGGGCGCGAGATGTTGATGCCGAGCTCCTCGGCCGTGCGGAGCGCCTCGTCCTCGTCGTCGCGCAGGGTGACGACGTCACCCGCGGCGTTGAGCACCTCGACGTTCAGGCACAGCGACTGCATCTCCTTCATGAGCACCTTGAAGGACTCGGGGATGCCGGGCTCCTGGATGTTCTCGCCCTTGACGATCGCCTCGTACACCTTCACGCGGCCGACGATGTCGTCCGACTTGATGGTGAGGAGCTCCTGCAGGGTGTAGGCCGCGCCGTACGCCTCGAGCGCCCAGACCTCCATCTCGCCGAACCGCTGGCCGCCGAACTGGGCCTTACCGCCCAGGGGCTGCTGCGTGATCATCGAGTAGGGGCCGGTCGAGCGCGCGTGGATCTTGTCGTCGACCAGGTGGTGGAGCTTCAGGATGTACATGTAGCCGACCGAGATCGGGTACGGGAACGGCTCGCCCGAGCGACCGTCGAACAGGTTCGCCTTGCCGGAGCCGTCGACGAGCCGCTGGCCGTCGCGCGTCGGGAGCGTCGCGTCGAGCAGGCCGATGATGGCCTCCTCGGTCGCGCCGTCGAACACCGGGGTCGCGACCTTCGTGTTCGCGGGCGCCTCGAGCGTGCGCGGGTCGAGGCCCTCGGCCCAGTCGGGGGTGCCCTCGACCTTCCAGCCCGTCTTCGCGATCCAGCCGAGGTGCGTCTCGAGCACCTGGCCGAAGTTCATGCGCTTCGGGATGCCGAGCGGGTTCAGCACGATGTCGACCGGCGTGCCGTCGGCGAGGAACGGCATGTCCTCCTCGGGCAGGATCTTCGCGATGACGCCCTTGTTGCCGTGGCGGCCGGCGAGCTTGTCGCCCTCGGTGATCTTGCGCTTCTGCGCGATGTAGACCACGACCTTCTCGTGCACGCCCGAGCCCAGCTCGTCGTCGCCGTCCTCCGCGCGGAACTGCTTGACCGCGATGACCGTGCCCTGCTCGCCGTGCGGCACCTTGAGGGACGTGTCGCGGACCTCGCGGCTCTTCTCGTTGAAGATCGCGCGCAGCAGGCGCTCCTCGGCGCTCAGCTCGGTCTCGCCCTTCGGCGTGACCTTGCCGACGAGGATGTCGCCCGGGACGACCTCGGCGCCGATGCGGATGATGCCGCGCTCGTCGAGGTCGGCGAGCAGGTC
Source organism: Agrococcus sp. HG114 (assembly GCF_024723325.1). Taxonomy (GTDB): domain Bacteria; phylum Actinomycetota; class Actinomycetes; order Actinomycetales; family Microbacteriaceae; genus Agrococcus. Next base: position 4,652 of record NZ_JANQCH010000083.1, on the reverse strand, counting down.
GGGGCCGACGTTCGGGAGATCGCGGGTGATCTCCTCCTTGCCGAGCTTCGTGTCGCGGGCGTCGACCTCGTACTCCTCGATGTGGATCGACGAGAGCACGTCCTCCTTCACCAGGTTCTGGCTCAGGATGATGGCGTCCTCGTAGTTGTGGCCCTCCCACGGCATGAACGCCACGAGCAGGTTGCGGCCGAGGGCGAGCTCGCCCTGGTCGGTCGCGGGGCCGTCGGCGATGACCTCGCCGGCCTCGATGCGGTCGCCCGCCGAGACGATCACGCGGTGGTTGTACGACGTGCCCTGGTTCGAGCGGTCGAACTTGCGCAGGAAGTACTGCTGCGTGCCGCCCTCGTCGAGCTGGATCGAGACCATGTCGGCCGAGACCTCGGCGACGACGCCCGACGCATCCGCCGTGATGACGTCGCCCGAGTCGATCGCGGCGAAGCCCTCCATGCCGGTGCCGACGAACGGCGACTCGGAGCGGACGAGCGGCACGGCCTGGCGCTGCATGTTCGCGCCCATGAGCGCGCGGTTCGCGTCGTCGTGCTCGAGGAACGGGATGAGGCTCGTCGCGACCGACACCATCTGGCGCGGCGAGACGTCCATGTAGTCGACCTCGGTCGGCAGGACGAGCTCGACCTCCTCGCCCTTGCGACGGGCGACGACGCGCTCCTCGACGAAGCGCTGCTTCGCGTCGAGGCGGTTGTTGGCGTGCGCGACGACGAACTCGTCCTCCTCGGAGGCGGTGAGGTAGTCGATGCGCTCGCTCACGACGCCGTTCTCGACCCGGCGGTACGGGGTCTCGATGAAGCCGAACGAGTTGATGCGCGCGAAGGTCGCGAGCGAGCCGATGAGGCCGATGTTCGGGCCCTCAGGGGTCTCGATCGGGCACATGCGGCCGTAGTGCGAGGGGTGCACGTCGCGCACCTCGACGCCCGCCCGCTCGCGCGAGAGGCCGCCGGGGCCGAGCGCCGAGAGGCGGCGCTTGTGGGTCAGGCCCGCGAGCGGGTTATTCTGGTCCATGAACTGCGACAGCTGCGAGGTGCCGAAGAACTCCTTGATCGCGGCGCTCACGGGGCGCACGTTGATCAGGGTCTGCGGGGTGATCGCCTCGATGTCCTGCGTCGACATGCGCTCGCGCACGACGCGCTCCATCCGGGCGAGGCCCGTGCGGACCTGGTTCTGGATGAGCTCGCCGACCGCGCGGATGCGGCGGTTGCCGAAGTGGTCGATGTCGTCGACGTCGAGGCGCACCTCGACGGGCTCGCCCTTGCGGACGCCCGGGAGCGTCGCCTCGCCCGCGTGGAGCGCGACGAGGTACTTGATCGTCGCGACGATGTCCTCGACCGAGAGCACCGAGTCGCTCATGGGCACGTCGATGCCGAGCTTGCGGTTGATCTTGTAGCGGCCGACCTTCGCGAGGTCGTAGCGCTTCGGGTTGAAGTAGAAGTTGTCGAGGAGTGCGCGCGCGGCCTCGGCGGCGACCTGCTCGCCCGGACGCAGCTTGCGGTAGATGTCGCGGAGGGCGTCCTCCTTCGACATCGGGGCGTCCTTCTCGAGCGTCGCGAGGATCGACTCGTAGCCGGCGAACTCGCGCGCGATGTCCTCGGCGGTGAGGCCGAGCGCCTTGAGGAAGACGGTGACCGACTGCTTGCGCTTGCGGTCGATGCGCACGCCGACCGCGTCGCGCTTGTCGACCTCGAACTCGAGCCACGCGCCGCGGCTCGGGATGACGCGCGCCGAGAAGACGTCCTTGTCGGAGTTCTTCTCGGGGGTGCGCTCGAAGTACACGCCCGGGCTGCGCACGAGCTGCGACACGACGACGCGCTCGGTGCCGTTCACGATGAACGTGCCCTTCTCGGTCATGAGCGGGAAGTCGCCCATGAAGACGGTCTGCGACTTGATCTCGCCCGTCTCGTGGTTCATGAACTCGGCGGAGACGTAGAGCGGCGCGGCGTACGTCTTGCCGCGCTCCTTGCACTCGTCGATCGTGTACTTCGGCACGTCGAGCACGGGCTCGGAGAACGACAGCTGCATCTTCTCGCTGAGGTCCTCGATCGGGGAGATCTCCTCGAAGATCTCCTCGAGCCCCGACTGGGCGGGGATGTCGTCGCGGCCGGCGGCGGTCGCCTCGTCGAGGCGGGCGCGCCACGCGTCGTCGCCGATGAGCCATTCGAAGCTCTCGGTCTGCAGCGCCAGCAGGTCGGGGACGGTGAGCGTCTCGGGGATGCGGGAGAAGCTCAGTCGGCTTGCGTTCCGACCGGTCTTGGGGCTCAGTTCAGCCAAGGCAGATACCTCCGGGCCGGGAAGGGTTGCGGGTCTTCCCGGGATCGTGTCGTCGGTGAGAGACTCGTCAACACCCTTGAAGCGCCCGGTCTCCGGGCGCGCGCCGACCGCAATATGAAGGCAGAGGGGATGTCTGTGAGCGCAAAGAATCACAGTACGCCCCGCGCGCGCGGTTGTCCAGTCGCGGCGGCGTGTCGGCTGGCGCTCGTCCGGCCCCCGATGCTAGCGCGCGACGCGGGCGGCAGGATGGGAGGGTGGAGACCCCGAGCCGCCGCCTCTCGAGCGGCCTGCACGCCCAGATGCGCTACGCGTCGGCGGGCGGCTGGCAGCTCGTGGTGGACGGCACGCCCCAGTCGCACGTGGACCCCGAGCGGCCGGAGCTGCTCGTCTACGAGTACGTGCAGCAGATCGGCCACGTCATCGACGCGCTCGAGCCGGGTCCCGTGACCGCGGTGCACCTCGGCGCGGGGGCGCTCACGCTGCCCCGGTACGTCGCGGCGACCCGGCCGGGCTCGCGCCAGCAGGTGATCGAGCTCGAGCCCGCGCTCGTCGAGCTCGTGCGCGAGGTGGCGCCGCTCCCCCGCGGCGCGAGCGTGCGCCTGCGCTACGGCGACGCGCGCGAGCAGCTCGCGCGCCTCCCCGGCGGCCTGCGCGGCGCCGTCGACCTCGTGGTGGTGGATGTCTTCTCCGGCGCGCAGACGCCGGCCCACGTGACCACGGTCGAGTTCCACGCGCTCGTGCGCGAGCTCCTCGCCCCCGCGGGCGTGGTCGTCGTCAACATCGCCGACGACCGCTCGCTCGCGTTCGCGAAGCGCCAGCTCGCGGCGCTCCTCGAGGTGCACGCCGAGGCGGCCGCGCTCGCCGACCCCGGGATGCTGAAGGGCCGGCGCTTCGGGAACGTCGTCGCGCTCGCAGGCGCGGCGCTGCCCGACCTCGAGGCGATCGGCCGCGCGCTGCGCCGCGACCCGCTGCCCGGCAAGGTCGTCGCGGGCGACGAGCTCCGCCGCTTCCTCGGCGGAGCGCTCCCGGCTCGCGACGCCGACGCGACGCCGAGCCCGGCACCGGGCCGGGGCGTCTTCGGCTGATCGCCGCCCGCTCCCGCCCGGCCGGCGCCGCGCTCAGCCCTCGGCGCGCAGCACGACCTCGGTGCCCCACGGGTCGGCGGTGACGAGCGCGTCGGCCGTCCTCGTGGACGCGACTCCCGCATCCGCGAGCCTCGCCTCGACCGCGTCGAGCTCCGCCGCGCTCTCGAGCACGACCTGGAGCGAGCCGAGCCCGAGCCCCGCCGGCCGCGCGCCCGCGCCCGCTGAGCCCCACGTGTTCGCGGCGAGGTGGTGGTGGTAGCCGCCCGCGCCGAGGAAGATCGCGCCGTCGACGCGGGCCGTGACGGCGAAGCCCAGCGCATCCGCGTAGAACGCCTCGGCCCGCTCGAGGTCGCCGACCCTGAGGTGCACGTGCCCGACGCTCGCGCCGCCAGCGCTCGCGCCGCCGAGGTGCTCGTCGACGAACGCCCGGATGTCGAGCGGCTCGCTGCCCATCTGCACCTCGCCGCCCTGCCACTCCCACTCGTCGCGCGGCGTGTCGACGTAGAGCTCGACGCCGTTGCCCTCGGGGTCGTCGAAGTAGAAGGCCAGGCTCACCGCGTGGTCGGCCGAGCCGCCGTAGAGCATCGGGTAGCGGCCCGCGACGCTCGCGAGCGACCGCGCGAGCGCGGGGGCGTCGTCGAAGCGGATCGCGGTGTGGAACAGGCCCGCATCGCGCGGCGAGGCGGGTGCGCCTTCCGCGGCGGCGAGCCGCACGAGCTCGACGCCGTCGCGACCGAGCGAGACGGCCTCCTCGGTCTGCTCGAGCACGTCGAGGCCGACGCCGAGCGGACCGTAGAAGCCGATGAGCGCGTCGAGGTCGCCGGCCCGCAGCTCGACGGGCCCGAGGCGCGTGTCGCCCCCGAGCTCGCCGAGCGGGATCTGCTCGGCGGCCGAGCGCTCGCCGGAGCCGTCGGCGAGCACCGCTGCCGTGATGCCGCCGCCGACGAGGGCGATGGCGATGAGCGTGGCGGTCGTCCAGAGGGTCGTGCGGCGCTTCGGGGTCACAGCGGGGGGAACCGGAGATCAGACATCGGCATTCCGGGCGCCGCTCCGCTCTCCGGCGCACGGCGCGTGCTCCGCGCGATCGGGCGCCGGTGCGCGACCATGGTGCGATGAGCGAGTCGATCGGCTACGACCAGACGGCGCTGCGCAACGCGGTCGACGTCGCGGCGGCCGCGCGTCGGCTGCGGCAGCTCGGCCGCGAGCGGTCGCTCGCCGCCGTGTCGGAGCGGGCCTGGCTGCTCGAGAGCATCGGCCGGCTCGACGAGGCGCTCGCCGCCGCGGGCG
>NZ_JANQCH010000082.1 GCF_024723325.1 Agrococcus sp. HG114 | reverse complement strand
AATGCTCCACGTAGGGGTCCGTCGGCGGCGTCGGCTGTGTATAGGAGACGGCCCGCGGCCTGCGCGCCGGGAGCGTCACCGCCGGCCTCGGCCGACGCATCCGCCGCCCCCGCCGGGGCGGCCCCGGAGCCGGCCGAGGCCGGCTCGCGGGGCTCACCCGTGACGGGATCGATGCGGCGCTTGTCGTGCACCTTGGGCTCCTCGCGGCCCTCGGCGTCGCCCTGCTTGTCCTCGTTGTCGGCCACGGCTACTTCTTCTCGTCCTCGTCGTCGACGACCTCGGCGTCGACGACGTCGTCGTCCTGCGCCTGCGAGGCCTGCGGCTCGTCGCCCTCGGGCGCCGGCTGGCCCTGCGCCTGCGTCTGCTGGTAGATCGCCTCGCCGAGCTTCGACTGCGACTGCTGCAGCTTCTCGACCGCCGCCTTGACCGCGGCGTCGTCGTCGCCCGCGAGCGCCGACTTGACCGCGTCGACGTCCGCCTGGACGTCGTTCTTGACGTCGTCGGGCAGCTGCTCGGCGTTGTCGGTCAGCACCTTCTCGACCGAGTAGACGAGCGTCTCGCCGCTGTTGCGCATCTCGGCGGCCTCGCGCCGGGCGTGGTCGGCCGCCGCGTGCTCCTCGGCGTCCTTCACCATGCGGTCGATGTCCTCCTTCGAGAGGCTCGAGCCGCCGGTGATCGTCATCGACTGCTCCTTGCCCGTGCCCTTGTCCTTCGCGGACACGTGCACGATGCCGTTCGCGTCGATGTCGAACGTGACCTCGATCTGCGGCACGCCGCGGGGCGCCGGCGCGATGCCGGTGAGCTCGAACGTGCCGAGCGCCTTGTTGTCGCGCGTGAAGTCGCGCTCGCCCTGGAAGACCTGGATCGCGACCGACGGCTGGTTGTCCTCCGCCGTCGTGAAGGTCTCCGAGCGCTTCGTCGGGATGGCGGTGTTGCGCTCGATGAGCTTCGTCATCATGCCGCCCTTGGTCTCGATGCCGAGCGAGAGCGGGGTGACGTCGATGAGCAGGACGTCCTTGCGCTCGCCCTTCAGCACACCGGCCTGCAGCGCGGCGCCGACGGCGACGACCTCGTCCGGGTTGACGCCCTTGTTGGGCTCCTTGCCGCCCGTGAGCTGCTTGACGAGGTCGGAGACGGCGGGCATGCGGGTCGAGCCGCCGACGAGCACGACGTGCGCGATGTCGTCGACCTTGATGCCGGCCTCGCGGATGACGTCCTCGAAGGGCTTGCGGGTGCGCTCGAGCAGGTCCTTCGTCATGTTCTCGAACTGGGCGCGCGTGAGCGTCTCCTCGAGGTTGGCGGGGCCGTTCTCGGTGAGCGAGAAGTAGGGCAGCTGGATGCTCGTGGTTGACGAGGAGGACAGCTCCTTCTTCGCCTGCTCGGCGGCCTCCTTGAGGCGGCGCATCGCGATCTTGTCGTTCGAGACGTCGACGCCCGACTGCTCCTTGAAGCGCTGCTTGAGCCACTGCACGATCCGGTCGTCCCAGTCGTCGCCGCCGAGGCGGTTGTCGCCCGCGGTCGCGCGAACCTGGATCGTCGAGAAGTCGTCGTCCTTGCCCACCTCGAGCAGGGACACGTCGAACGTGCCGCCACCGAGGTCGAAGACGAGGATGAGCTCGTCCTCCTTGCCCTTGTCGAGCCCGTAGGCGAGGGCTGCGGCGGTCGGCTCGTTGATGATGCGGAGCACGTTGAGGCCCGCGATCTCGCCGGCCTCCTTCGTGGCCTGGCGCTCGGCGTCGTTGAAGTACGCGGGCACGGTGACCACCGCATCCGTCACCTTCTCGCCGAGGTAGGTCTCGGCGTCGCGCTTGAGCTTGCCGAGGATGCGCGCGGAGATCTCCTGCGGCGTGTAGGGCTTGCCGTCGATCTCCTTCTTCCAGTCGGTGCCCATGTGGCGCTTGACCGACGTGATCGTGCGGTCGACGTTCGTGACGGCCTGGCGCTTGGCCGGCTCGCCGACGAGGGTCTCGCCCTCCTTGACGAACGCGACGACCGAGGGGGTCGTGCGGAAGCCCTCGGCGTTCGCGATGACGGTGGGCTCGCCGCCGTCGAGGAACGCGACGACGGAGTTGGTGGTGCCGAGGTCGATGCCGACTGCTCGTGCCATGTCTTCTGCCTCCTGTTCGCAGCGGTGCTGCGCTCGTGCCTGATTCCGGCAGACGCGCCCGCCGACGCGCTGCGGCGGTGGACCCGTCTCCCGGAACCCCGGCTGCGACCCGCGCCCGGCGGGCGCTGACTTGAGTCGCGATGGCTCAAGTTTCCCACCTTGAGTCGAGCGGTGTCAACTTTCCCGGCTGATTCCCAGGCTCGCGTCGGGGGTCGAGCGACCGGGGCGCGACGAGCGCACGATCCAGCGGGCGAGCAGCGGCCCGCCGATCGCCGTGATCAGCACGTAGCACGCCGCGAGCTGGCCGACCTCGGCGTGCCCGGCGGCGACCGCGAGCGCCGCGATCACGATCGAGAACTCGCCGCGGGGCACGAGCGCGGCGCCGGCCCGCAGCCGGCCGCGGCGCTGCACGCCGTCGCGCGCGGCGGCGAGCCAGCCGGTGCCGAGCTTCGTCGCGGTCGTGACGGCGGCGAGCGCGAGGGCGGCCGGCAGCACGGGCAGCAGCTCGGCCGGCATGATCGGCAGCCCGAACGAGAAGAAGAAGATCGCCGCGAAGAGGTCGCGCAGGGGGCCGAGGATGCTGCGGGCGCGCGTGGCGAGCGAGGTCGGCACCGCGATGCCGACGAGGAACGCGCCGACCGCCGCGGAGGCGCCGAGCAGCTGGGTGAGGCCGCCGACGAGCAGCATGATGCCGACGAGCCGCAGGAGCACCTGCTCGTCGCTCGGGTGGCTGAGCAGGCGGCCGAAGCCGGCGGATGCGCGGCGCGACGCGAAGAGGATGGCCGAGACCGCGCCGAGCGCGAGCGCGACCGCCCCGAGCGCCTGCCACCACTCGGCGCCCGTGAGCACCGCGATCAGGATCGGCAGGAAGATCGCCATCGCGATGTCCTCGATCACGAGCAGCGACAGCACGGCGGGCGTCTCGCGGTTGCCGAGCCGGCCGAGGTCGGAGAGCAGGCGCGCGATGATGCCCGAGGACGACACCCAGGTGATGCCGGCGAGCGCGAGGCACGCGGCGAGCGGCATCCCGAGCAGCAGCCCGCACGCGAAGCCGGCTCCCGCGTTGAGCGCGAAGTCGACGACGCCCGATCGGCTGTGGCGCGCGAGCGACTGGCCGAGCTCCTCGGCGGTGAACTCGAGCCCGAGCATGAGCAGCAGGAGGAGCACGCCGATCTCGGCCGCCGGCTCGATGAACGTCTCCGCGTGCCCCACGTCGATGACGCCGCCCGCGCCGAGCCCGACGCCCGCGAGCAGCATGAGCGGCACGGGCGAGATGCCGATGCGGTGCGCGAGGAGCCCGAGGAGCGACACCGCGAGCACGACCGCGCCGAGCTCGAGCAGGAGTGCGGCGACGTCGTCCATGGTCTAGGCCGGCTGCAGCCTGACCCGCAGCTGCTCGATGCCGGTCGCCGAGCCGACGACCACGAGCTGGTCGCCCTCCGCGAGCGGCTCGGCCGGACCGGGCGCGGCGAGCACGTCGTCCTCCCGCACGATCGCGACGATCGAGCAGCCCGTGAGCGTGCGCGCCTTCGTGCTGCCGAGCGGGTGCCCGGCGAACGGGGACCCCGGCTCGATCGCGATGCGCGCCGACTCGAGCCCGGGGATCTCGCGCGTGACGTCGAGCATGCCCTCGGCGATGCGCGCAGCGCCGAGCAGCTCCGCGAGCGCGTCGACCTCGTCCTCGTCGAGCGAGAGCGCGAGGCGCACGGCGTCGGGGTCGTCGGGCCGCCGCACGAACAGATCGGCCTGCCCCTCGCGGTGCACGACGACCGACAGCGGCACGCCCTTCGCGGTGGTCATGTCGTACCGCACCCCGACCCCGGGGAGCAGCGTCTGCGTGATCTGCACGGCCGCATTGTCGCATCCGGCCCGCTCCCGACACACCTGCGCGACACCCGCGCGGCACCGGCCGTTCGCCGGCGGGCCCTACGCTGAGCCCCATGAGCGTCCCCTCCCACCAGCGGGCGGCCTCCGCCCCCGGCGGCCCCGCGACCGACGACCTCGTGCAGCCCTCGCAGATCGGCGTCCCGCCGGTGCCGCGCAGGGAGCTGCGCCGGCGCGCGACCGCCTGGGCGCTGTGGGACTGGGGCTCGGCCTCGTTCAACGCCGTCGTGACGACCTTCGTGTTCAGCCGCTACATCGCATCCGACCTCTTCGTCGACCCCGCGATCGTCGACGCGGCCGGCGAGGGCGGGTCGCCGGAGCTCACGCGCGCCCTCGCCGACAACGCCTCGGTCGTCGCATGGGCGGTCGCGATCGCCGGCCTGCTCGTCGCCGTGCTCGCGCCCGTGATCGGGCAGCGGTCGGATGGCGGGGGTCGCCGCAAGCTGTGGGTCGCGGTCAACACCGGGGTGACGATCCTCGCGATGGTGGGCATGTTCTTCGTCACGCCCGTGCCCGAGTACATCTGGCTCGGCGCCGCGCTGCTCGCCGCAGGCAACCTGTTCTTCGAGCTCGCGTCGGTCAACTACAACGCGATGCTGCACCAGGTCTCGACGAAGGAGTCGCTCGGCCGCACCTCCGGCTACGGCTGGGGCATGGGCTACGTCGGCGGCATCGTGCTGCTCGGGCTGCTGCTCGTGCTGTTCATCTTCCCCATCGCGTCGCCCGACGCGGGCGGCGTGCTCGGCATCCCGAACGGGCGCGAGGGCGGCGCGCTCGACGTGCGGCTCGCGGTGCTCGCGAGCGCGGCCTGGTTCCTCGTCTTCGCGCTGCCGCTGCTGCTGCGGGTGCCCGAGGTGCCGCCGACGGGTGCCGCGCCCGCCCGCGTCGGCTTCCTCGAGTCGTACCGCATCCTGTTCCGCACGGTCGGGCGCATCGCGCGCAGCGCGCCCAAGACGCTGCTCTTCCTCGCGGCGTCGGCGGTGTTCCGCGACGGGCTCTCGGGCGTGTTCACGTTCGGCGCGATCATCGCGTCGTCGGTGTTCGGGTTCAGCTCGACCGAGGTGATCGTCTTCGCGATCGCGGCGAACGTCGCGGCGGGCGCCGGCACCTTCGTCGGCGGCTGGGCCGACGACCGCTTCGGGCCGAAGGGCGTGATCGTGCTCTCGCTCGTCGTGCTCGTGCTCGCGGGCACCGCGGTGCTGTTCGTCGACGGCAAGGGCATGTTCTGGATCTTCGGGCTCGTGCTGTCCACCTTCGTCGGGCCCGTGCAGTCGGCGTCGCGCTCGTTCATGGCGCGCATCACGCCCGAGGGGCGCGAGGGCGAGATGTTCGGGCTCTACGCGACGACGGGCCGCGCGGTGTCGTTCCTCGCGCCGACGCTCTTCGGGGTGTTCGTCTCGGTGACCGGTGACACGCGCTTCGGCATCCTCGGCATCGTGCTCGTGCTGCTCGCGGGCCTGCTGCTCCTGCTGCCCGTGCACCCCAGGCCCACGACGATCGACGACCGCGACTGACCGGGCCGGACCGCCACCGCGAAGAGATCCGACCGCCGCCCGGTTGCACTCGGTGACCGGCCGCAGCGGTCGGCCTCAGACGATGCCCCGACCGGGGCGCGAAGGAGTGAGCAGCATGAGTGGACAGTTCGCAGGCAGGACCGCGGTCGTGACGGGCGGCGGCTCGGGCATCGGCAAGGCCGTCGCGGTCGGCCTCGCCGCCGAGGGCGCGAACGTCGTGGTGAACGACCTGAAGCTCGAGGTGGCCCAGGCGGTCGTCGACGAGATCACCGCCGCGGGCGGCACGGCCGTGGCGATCGCCGGGAACGTCGGCAACCCCGACGACGTCAAGGCCGCGGTCGACAAGGCGGTCGAGAAGTACGGCGCGCTCCACCTCGCCTTCAACAACGCGGGCATCGGCGGGCCGCAGGGCCTCGCGGAGGACATCGACATCGAGGGCTACCGGCAGCTCATGGACGTCAACCTCCACTCCGTCTTCTACGGCCTGCGCTACCAGCTGCCGCAGATCGTCGCCGCCGGCGGCGGGGCGATCGTCAACACGTCGTCGATCCTCGGCGTCACAGGCGACGCGAACGCGCTGCCCTACGTCGCCGCGAAGCACGGCGTCGCCGGGATGACGAAGGCCGCCGCGCTCAGCTACGCCCAGAAGGGCGTGCGCGTCAACTCGGTGCACCCCGGCTACATCGACACCCCGCTGCTCAGCGGGCTGCCGCAGGAGATCTACGACGCGCTCGTCGGCAAGCACCCGATCGGCCGTCTCGGCCGCGCCGAGGAGGTCGCGGAGCTCGTGCTCTTCCTCCTCTCCGACAAGGCGAGCTACATCACCGGCTCGCAGCACCTCGTCGACGGCGGCTACACCGCGCAGTAGGTCGCACCGCGCAGTAGGTCGCACCGCGCGGCATCCGCGCCCAGCGCCCCAGCACCCAGGGCCGATCCGCTTGGCGGGTCGGCCCTCGGCGGTCTCGGCGGCGGATGCGCGAGGCTGGTCGGGTGGACGGCGAGCGCGCGAAGGCCATCACGAGCGTCGAGCTCCTGCTCGACCCCGCGACGGAGGCCGCCGTGCGCGCCGAGTGGGAGGCGCTCGCGGCCGCCGGGCTCTCGAGCCTCGCGGGCCACGAGGCGCCCAGCAACCGTCCGCACGTGACGCTCGTCACGCGCTCGACGGGCGTCCCGCATCCGCTCGTCGTCGACGCACCGCTGCCGGTGCCGGTCGAGCTCGGGGCGCCGCTGCTGTTCGGCGACGGCGACCGGCGGGTGCTCGCGCGAGCCGTCGTGCCCTCGCGCGCGCTGCTCGAGCTGCACGCCGCGGTCGCGCGCGCGGCCGGCCCCGGCGACGACCTGCCCCACCAGCTGCCGGACCGCTGGATGCCGCACGTCACCCTCGCCCGCCGCCTCCGCGTCGTCGACCTGCCCGCCGCGCTCGCGCTCGTGGGGCCGCGCATCGAGGGCGAGGGCGTCGCGCTGCGGCGGTGGGATGCGTCGACCGGCACGGTCGCGCACGTCGCGCCGTAGCCTCCCCGGCGGTGCCGTCGCCCCACGCGCGGGCTGGTGGCGCTCCTGGCGGAGTGGGACCATGAGCCATGCTGTCGCCAGCGACGAGTCCGGCGATGGTCGGACGCACGCGCGAGCTCGAGGCGCTGCGCTCGGCGCACCGCGCGAGCCTCGGGGGGACGCCGCGCGGCGCCGTGATCGCCGGCGAGGCGGGCATCGGCAAGACGCGGCTGCTCGACGACTTCCTCGCGAGCCTCGACGACGGCGTCGCCGTCGCCGTCGGGCGGTGCGTCGCCCTCGGCTCGCTCCCGACGCCCCTGAAGCCGATCCGCGACGTGCTGCGCGACCTGCTCGAGCACTTCGGCCTCGAGGCGGTGCGCGCAGCCGCCGCGCCGGTCGAGCGGACGCTCGCGGCGGTGCTCCCGGAGCTCGCGGACGGCGAGCCCGGCTCGATCAGCCAGGCGGAGCTGCACGACGCCGTGAGCCTGCTGCTCGAGCGGCTCTCGGCGGTCGAGCCGCTCGTCGTCGCGTTCGAGGACGTGCACTGGACCGACCTGCCGACCCTCGACCTGCTGCGCAGCCTCCTGCGCACCCTGCGACGCGGGCGCGTGCTCGTCGTGCTGAGCTACCGGTCGGACGACCTCGGGCGCGGGCACGCGCTGCGGCCGTTCCTGCTCGAGCTCGAGCGCGCCCGCGACATGACGCGGATCGAGCTCACCCGGCTGGGCCCCGACGAGGCCGCGGAGCAGCTGCGGCTCATCCGGGGCAGGGCGCCCGACGCCCGCGCCGCCGCCGCGCTCGTCGCCCGGAGCGACGGGATCCCGTTCTTCATCGAGGAGCTCGCGAGCCTCGACGGCGCCGCTGCGGGGGCGATGCCCGAGACGCTGCGCGAGCTCGTGCTCGGGCGGTACGCGAGGCTCAGCCCCTCGACGCAGGCGGTCGTGCGGCTGCTCGCCGCGGGCGGCGAGCGGGTCGAGCACCGGCTCGTCGAGCGCGTGCACGACGGCGAGCCGGAGGCGTTCGAGGCAGCGATCCGCGAAGCGATCGACGCGCACGTGCTGCGCGCGGACGCGACCGGCTACAGCTTCCGCCACTCGCTCACCCACGAGGCGGTGCACGACGAGCTGCTGCCCGGAGAGCGCCGCCGCTTCCACGCGCGCTTCGCGGAGGCGCTCGAGTCGCTCGAGGCGCTCGAGCCGCGGGCCGGCCGCTCCGCCGAGATCGCCCACCACTGGCGCGAGGCCGGCGACGACGAGCGCACCTTCTCGGCACTCGTCGCAGCCGCGCGCGAGGCGCACGCGACGGGCGCGCCGCTCGCGGCCGCGCAGCTCGGCGAGCGTGCGCTCACGCTGTGGCCGCGGGTCGCGGACGCTGAGGAGCGGTCGGGCGGCACGCAGGCGAGGCTGTTCCTCGAGGTGGCGCGCGCCTACGGCGACGCCGGCGACTCGAGGGCGCTGCCCGTGCTCGAGCGCGCGCTCGAAGCCGTGCCTGAGAGCGATCGGCTCGGCCGGGCGCTGCTGCTGCACGAGGCGATGGTCGTGCGGCACGGCGACGGGCTGCCGGGCGCGCTCGCGCTCGCCCGGCAGGCGCTCGATCTCGTGCCGGATGAGCCGGGCGACGACGCGGCGCGCGCTGCTCGCGCCCGCGTGCTCACCGGGCTCGGGGTCATCGAGTCGCTCGAGCACCTGCCGGGCGCCCGCGATCGGCTCGAGCAGGCGGCCGCGTACGCGCGCGCCCTCATGGGGTCGGCGAGCGACCCCCGGGCGGTCGACGCCGCGAAGTTCGAGCTCGTGCGCGCGCTCACGAACCTGAGCCGCGCCCGGGCGATCGGCGGCGATCCGGACGGCGCGCTCGCAGGGCTCGGCGATGCGCTGCGGCTCTCCGGCGACGATCCGGTCGCCCGGCTGCGGCACGCCGAGCAGGCCACGTGGCTCCTGCACCACCTCGGGCGGCACGCCCAGGCGGCGGGGCTCGCCGAGCGCAGCCGCGAGGCCGCGGCAGAGGCCGGCATGGAGCGGGGCTTCGGCGCCGAGATCGCGCTGCTCGGCGCCCAGTCGCTCATCGCGCTCGGGGAGCTCGCCGCCGCCGCAGGCGTCGCGGCGCGCGTGCGGGCGACGCAGCCGGCCCGCACGTCGATGGCCTACTGCGCCTCGGTCGAGGCCGAGCTGCTCGTGCTGCACGACGACCCGGAGGGCGCGGCTGCGCGGCTCGCGGAGGTGCGGCTCGCGATCGACGACATGCGCGCGACCGACGCGAACGACGACATGCACTTCGGCCGCGCGATCGCGCTGCTCTCGCTCGGCAAGGACGACCTCCACACCGCGTGGGCGCAGGTGGAGCGGCTGTGGGAGTGGCCCGCGCCCGAGCCGGGGCCGTCGTTCCCCCTGCTCTCCGTCGGCGCGCTCGTGCTCGCGCGCATGCGCCGCAGCGCCGCCGAGCCGGCTCGCATGACCGCGGAGGAGGGCGAGGAGCGGCTGCTGGCGACGCTCGACGAGGTCGCGGTGTGGGATGTCGCCGACGACTGGCGCGCGGTGATCGAGGCGCAGCTGTCGGGCGCCGACCGCGCGGGCGCGGACATCGACGCGTGGCGGGCCGCGGAGGCCGCGGCCGCGCGCGGTCGGCTGCCCGTGCGCGTGCACGTCCACACCCTCTACCGGCTCGCCGACGCGCTCCTCGTCGCAGGCGGCGAGCGCGACGAGGCGGCGTCGGCCCTCGAGCAGGCGCTCGAGACCTCGACCCGCTGCGGCTTCCTCCACGCGGTGCGCCTGCTCGAGGCGCTCGCCGGCCGCGCGCGGCTCTCGCTCCCGAGCGCGAGCGCGTCGCACCGGGGCCCGCGCTCGCCGGAGCTCACGACCCGCGAGCGGCAGGTGCTCGAGCTCGTCGCGCAGGGCCTGACGAACCGGCAGATCGGCCAGCGCCTCTTCATCAGCGACAAGACGGCGAGCGTGCACGTCTCGGCGATCCTGCGCAAGCTCGGCGCCGCGACGCGCGCCGAGGCCGCCGCGCGCGCGGCCGCGCTGCTCGGCTGAGGCGGCAGGCAGGTCCGAGCCTGCGCCTAAGGGGCCCGCCCTCCGCGCCGGCCGCGACTACGGCATCCGCCCGATGCACCGGCGCCCCCTCAGGGAGCAGAGTCGTCGCAGTCCGCAGCCCAGCACTCAGGAGCGATCGATCATGGGACAGCTCGACATGCACCTCGCCCGGTCGGTCGCCGACGAGCGCCTGGCCGACGCGATGCGGCTCGCGGAGCACCGGCTCCGCACCGCCGAGCGCCTCGAGGGCACCGTGGCGCCGGCCCGCCCGTCCCGCATCGAGGGCGTGCTCGAGCGGCTGCACGCGACGCGGCTCGCCGTGCGCCTGCACCTCATCCACGCGCAGCCGGCGGAGATCGTCGCGCAGTAGGCACGCTCCGCCCC
>NZ_JANQCH010000081.1 GCF_024723325.1 Agrococcus sp. HG114 | reverse complement strand
GGCTCGGCCGCGGCGTCGGCCGCCGTGCCGCCGCGTGCGTCGTCGCGATCCACGACGCCGTCGGCGTCGTCGGCGGTGCGGGGCAGGGTCACGCGCCCGATTGTCGCACCCGTGGCGGTGTGCGCCGCTCGGAGCGCCGCTCGGTGCGCCGCTCGACAGGACGGCCGCAGCTCGAGCGCCGATCAGGAGGGCCGTCGATCCGTTCAGCGCCGATGCGCCGGAACCCAGGTCGGGCGGAACCACCATCGGCCGGAACCACCATCGGGCGGAACCCCGATCGGGCGGAACCCCGATCGGCCGGAACCCGATCGGGCGGGACCCCGATCGGCCGGAACCCGATCGGGCGGAACCCCGATGGGCCGGAACCCGATCGGGCGGAACACCGATCGGCCTGAGCGCGGCGCCGACCCTCCACGCGGCTCGACGGGGCGCTCAGCCCGATCGGGCTCCCCGCCCCGCGGGCTAGCCTGGCTCGGTGATCATCCTCGGGGCCACGCCCATCGGCAACCTCGGCGATGCGAGCGGCCGGCTCCGTGAGGCGCTCGCGACCGCGGAGGTCATCGCCGCCGAGGACACCCGCACCACGCGCCAGCTGCTGCGGGCGCTCGGCATCGACGCGCAGCCGCAGCTCGTCGCGCTCCACGAGCACAACGAGGAGGCCGCCGCCCCCGCCCTCGTCGAGCGCGCGCGCGACACCGACGTGCTCGTGCTCACCGACGCGGGCATGCCGACCGTGAGCGACCCGGGCTTCCGGCTCGTGCAGGCCGCGGTCGCCGCCGGCGTGCAGGTCACGTGCCTGCCCGGCCCCTCGGCCGTGCTCACCGCGCTCGCGCTCTCGGGCCTCCCGACCGACCGGTTCGCGTTCGACGGCTTCCTGCCGCGGAAGGCCGGCGACCGCGACCGGATGCTCGCCTCCCTCGCCCGCGAGGAGCGCACCGTCGTGCTCTTCGAAGCGCCGCACCGGCTCGCCGAGTCGCTCGCGGCGATCGACCGGGCGATGCCCGGGCGCCGCATCGCCGTGGCGCGCGAGCTCACGAAGCGCTTCGAGGAGGTGCGCCGGGGCACCGCAGCCGAGCTGCTCCCGTGGGCGAGCGACGGCGTCAAGGGCGAGATCGTGCTCGTGCTCGAGGGGGCGGCGCCCGTGCTCGCCGACCTCGACGCCGCGGTCGAGCAGGTGCTGCGGCTCAAGGAAGGGGGGATGCGCCTGAAGGACGCGGCCGCGGAGGTCGCGGAGGCGACCGGCCACCCGCGGAACGCGCTCTACCAGGCCGCCCTGACGCATCCGCCCTCCTGACCAGCGCGGGCCGGCGGCGGATCGGGGGACCGGCGGCTCCTAGACTTGGCAGCATGTCTGAGCGCTTCACGGTGACGACGCCGATCTACTACGTCAACGACGTGCCCCACATCGGCCACGCCTACAACGAGGTCGCCACCGACGTCCTCGCCCGCTGGCACCGGATGCGCGGCGACGACACGTGGATGCTCACCGGCACCGACGAGCACGGGCAGAAGATCATGCGCACCGCCGCCGCGAACGGCGTGAGCCCGCAGGAGTGGACCGACCGGCTCGTCGAGACCGCGTGGAAGCCGCAGCTCGAGCTGCTGAACATCGCGAACGACGACTTCATCCGCACGACCGAGGAGCGCCACAAGGCGGGCGTGCGCCTCTTCCTCGAGCGGCTCAAGGACGCCGGCTACATCTACCACGGCGAGTTCGAGGGCCAGTACTGCGTCGGCTGCGAGGAGTACAAGACGCCGAACGACCTCGTGCCGGGCGCGGGCGAGTTCGAGGGGCAGCTCGTGTGCGCGATCCACTCGCGGCCCATCGAGGTCGTGCGCGAGGCGAACTACTTCTTCAAGCTCTCGGAGTTCGGCGACCGGCTGCTCGCGCTCTACGACGAGCGCCCCGACTACGTGCAGCCCGAGCACGTGCGCAACGAGGTGCGGCAGTTCGTGAAGCAGGGCCTCACCGACCTGTCGATCAGCCGCAACACGTTCGACTGGGGCATCAAGGTGCCGTGGGACGAGACGCACGTCGTCTACGTGTGGTTCGAGGCGCTGCTCAACTACATCACCGCGACCGGCTACGGCGTCGACGAGGAGCGGTTCGAGCGCCGCTGGCCCGCGGTCCACATCGTGGGCAAGGACATCGCGCGCTTCCACGCGGTCATCTGGCCCGCGATGCAGATGGCGGCGGGCCTGGAGATCTCGGAGCACGTCTTCGGCCACGGCTGGCTGCTCGTGGGCGGCGAGAAGATGTCGAAGTCGAAGGCGACGGGCATCGAGCCGCGGCAGATCACCGACGTGTTCGGCGTCGACGCGTTCCGCTACTACTTCTCCTCGGCGATCGCGTTCGGCTCCGACGGGTCGTTCTCGTGGGAGGACCTCGACGCGCGCTACCACGCCGAGCTCGCGAACGGGCTCGGCAACCTCGCGTCGCGCGTGATCGCGATGGTCCACAAGTACTGCGACGGCGTCGTGCCCGACGTCGCGCCCGACGCCGACATCGCAGCTCTGGTGACGGATGCGGTGGATCGCGCCGACGAGGCGATCGACCGGTTCGCGATCGACCAGGCGGTCGACGCCGCGATGTCGATCGTCGAGCGCCTGAACGGCTACATCACCGAGCAGGCGCCGTGGGTGCTCGCGAAGGACGAGGCGCAGCGCGACCGGCTCGCGGCGGTGCTCGCCTCGAACGTGCACGGCATCGGCGCGGCCGCGATCCTGCTCGCGCCGATCATGCCGGCGAGCGCGCAGCAGCTGTGGGCCGCGGTCGGCGGCGAGGGCGACGTGCTCGCGCAGCCCATCCGCGCGGCGCACGAGTGGCGCGGCACGGGCCGCGTGACGACGATGCCGCCGCTCTTCCCGCGCATCGAGCAGGCCCAGCCCGCCGCCTGACGCTTCTCAACCGGCTAGGTGGTCGGCCGACGCGATTATCGCGGCGGCCGACCACCTGCCCGGTTGAGGATCTGGCGTAGGGTCGGCGCATGGCGCAGACGACGCACGAGCGGGTCGGGGAGCAGTCGGTCGTGCACCGGCGCGAGTTCGAGGGCAGCGCCGAGGCGGTGCAGCGCGCGTTCACGACCGCCGAGATCTTCGCGCAGTGGATGGGCCCGCGCGGCTCGCGGCTGCGGATCGAGCGCTTCGACGCGCACACGGGCGGGCGCTTCGCCTACACGGTCGAGCACGGCGGCGACTGGCGCTTCTGGGGCTCGTACCACGAGGTCGTCGAGGGGCGGATCGTGCACACGTGGGAGTTCCAGGAGGAGCCGGGGCAGCCGACCCTCGAGGTGCTCGAGTTCCGCGACGTGCCGGGCGGCCGCTGCGCGCTCGAGGTCACCTCGACCTACGCGTCGAAGGAGGCGTGCGACCGGATGGTCGAGTCCGGCATCGACGCCGGCATGGACGAGGACTTCGAGCGGCTCGACGAGGCGCTCGCGCACCTCGCGCGCTGACGCCGGCTACGAGGTCGGCAGCGTGAGCGTGAGGTCCTGCTCGAGGCCGACGACCGAGAGCTCGAGCCCGCCCGACGCATCCACCCCCTCGGGGACCTGCAGCGTGTAGGTGCGCGCGGCCGTCGGCACCGCGCACGTGGCATCGCTCACGAACGGCACGACGACGCCGCCGTCGACGGCGACGGGCTCGCCGGCGCTCGGCCAGCACTCGGCCGAGACCGGCAGCGAGACCGCGAACACGCTCGGCTCCTCGATCCACACCGCGACCGCTCCGAGCCGCAGCACGTCGTCGACCGAGGCGCCGCTCTGCTCCGGCACCCCCGGTTCGCCGCCGTTCAGCTGCTGGGGCTCGGCGGTGCGCACGGCCTCGGCGGCCGCAGCGGCGCTCTCGTCGTCGGTGCGCTCCGAGCGCTGCGAGGTCGACGCATCCGACATCTCGGCGACGCCGACCGGGCTCTCGCTCGCGCCATCGGAGCCGACCGCCGTGCACCCGGCCGCGGCGAGCAGCGCGGTGAGCGCGACGGAGGCGGCGAGACGGAAGCGCATGCGGCGGACCTCCCCGTGACTCGAGTGGGACGCTTGTCTACGGGTGTCGAGGATGCCAGCCGACCCATGGCGCGCGCTGGATGGGACCCTTGCGTTCCCTCTGCCGGCGCCTCCGTAGGCTGGATGCATGCCTGCGCATCACGACGGAACCGCACCTGCCCGGCCCGTGCCCGAGGGGCCGGGCGCGACGGCGCTCCCGGGTGGCGAGTACATCCGCGAGCGCTTCGACGACGGCAAGCGCGACCTGTCGCGGCCCGAGGCGCCGGCGCCGCTCGGGGTGCCGATCTACGACAACCACACGCACCTCGAGATCAAGGACGGCGACGACTTCCCGTACTGGGCCGCGCTCGACGCGGCCGAGCGGGCCGGCGTCGCGGGCGTGATCCAGGTGGGCGGCGACGTCGAGTCGTCGGAGTGGTCGGCGGCGCTCGCACGCCAGGACGCGCGCGTGCTCGCCGCGGTCGCGCTGCACCCGAACGAGGCGCCGGGCTACGCGGAGGCGGGCACGCTCGACGAGGCGCTCGCCCGGATCGACGCGCTCGCGGCCGAGCCGCGCGTGCGCGCGGTGGGGGAGACGGGGCTCGACTTCTTCCGCACGGGCGAGGAGGGGCAGCGCGCGCAGCACGCGTCGTTCGAGGCGCACATCGAGATCGCGAAGCGCCACGGGATCGCGCTGCAGATCCACGACCGCGACGCGCACGACGCGGTCGTGGAGACGCTCCTGCGGGTCGGCGCGCCGGAGACGACCGTCTTCCACTGCTTCTCGGGCGACGAGCGGCTCGCGCGCATCGCCGCGGAGCACGGCTGGTACCTCTCGTTCGCCGGCACGGTCACGTTCTCGAACGCGAGGAACCTGCACGCGGCGCTCGCGGTCGCCGACCGCAGCCGCATCCTCGTCGAGACGGATGCGCCGTTCCTCACGCCGGCGCCGTTCCGGGGGCGGCCGAACAGCCCCTACCTGACGCCGCTCACGGTGCGGTCCATGGCAGAGCGGCTCAGCGTCGACGCCGACGAGCTCGCGGCCGAGACCGCGGCCAATACCGTGCGCGCGTACGGCAGCTGGGACTGACGCTCGGTCAGGGGCGCTCGAGCACGTCGCCGGGGCCGAGCGGGATGACCGACGCAGAGCCGTCGTGCACGATGCCCGTGACGGTCACCTCGACGCCGAGCTCCGCCGACATGCGCTCCGGCAGCGGCATCTCCCAGCCGTAGAGGACGCCGTCGGCGGGGCAGTCCTGCTCGGGATCCGCCGGGTCGAACGTGACCTCGATCGAGCCAGGACCGGTCGGCTTCGCTCCGACCGGGGTGGCGTTGCACGACGGCGCGACGCCCGAGCCGACCACCATGACGGCGAGCGAGGCGCCCGGCTCGAGCCATCTGACCGCGACCTGGGGGATGGTGCCCGGGGGGATGACGGCGTCCATCGGCGGCAGCTGCTCGGCGGGGATGGGGGTCGGCGCGATCCCGCCTGCGGGCGTGTCGCCCGGCACGACGGAGGGCTGCGGGTCGGCGGTCGGGCTCACGAGCAGGTCGTCGGGGCCGATGCGCACCTCGCGCGTCTCCCCGTCGCCCCGGAGGTCGACGAGGCGCACGTCGAGGGGTGCGGAGGCGTCGACCTCGCTCGGCAGCCCGAGCTCCCAGCCGTGGAGCCGGAAGTCGGCGGTGCACGCGACAGCCGGGTCGGGCGGGTCGAACGCGATCGTCACCGCGCCGTCGACGAGCTCGGCCGCGTGCGGCTGCGGGATGCAGGCGCCGCCACCGCCGGAGCCGCCGACCACGACCGCGAGCGTCGTGCCGGGCTCCGCCCACAGCACGGCGGCGCCGTCGGCCGAGACGCGGTCGAAGAGCTCGGGGCCCAGCCGGTCGCCCTCGATCGGCACCGGTGCGGCCCCGGTGCCGCCCGGCGCGGTGGGCGCGGTGGACTGCATCGGCGCCTGGCTCGCGCACGCGGTCAGGAGCGCCGCGGCGCCCGTGAGCGCGGCCGCGGCGAGCATCCCCGCTCGCGTGCCCCGACGCATCCGGAACCTCGTGCTGCCCATGGCGGTCTCCTTCGCCCGCGGCGCGCGTCGTGTCGCGCGCCCGTGCTCGCATCCTGCCGCACTCGGCTCGGCGGCGCCCCGCGGCGCGCTCGGCATAGGCTCGACGGGTGAGCATCGACGAGGCGCCGGAGCACGGCGGGCAGCAGCACGCGGGCGCGCACGGCGGCTCCGAGGCGCTGCTGGGCGCGGCCGAGATCCGCGCGCTCGCCGCACGGCTCGACCTCACGCCCACGAAGCGGTGGGGGCAGAACTTCGTCGTCGACGCGAACACGGTGCGCCGCATCGTGCGGACGGCGGATGTCGCGGGTCGCGACGTCGTCGAGGTCGGGCCGGGCCTCGGGTCGCTCACGCTCGGCCTCACCGAGGCCGGTGCGCGCGTCGCGGCGGTCGAGATCGACCCGCGGCTCGCCGAGCTGCTGCCGGAGACGGTCGCGCGCAAGCAGCCGGGCGCGCGGCTCGAGGTCGTGCACCACGACGCGCTCACGATCGAGGCGCTGCCGTTCGCGCCCGAGGCGATCGTCGCGAACCTGCCGTACAACGTGTCGGTGCCCGTGCTCATCCACCTGCTCGAGCGGTTCCCGACGATCGAGCGCGCGCTCGTCATGGTGCAGGCCGAGGTCGGGCACCGGCTCGCCGCGAAGCCCGGCTCGAAGACCTACGGGTCGCCGTCGGCGAAGGTCGCGTGGTGGGGGCCGTGGGCGCTCGAAGGCGACGTGTCGCGGCAGATCTTCTGGCCGGTGCCCAACGTCGACAGCGTGCTCGTCGGCTTCCGGCGCGGGCCGTCGATGGGCTCGGAGGAGCTGCGGCGCGCGACGTTCGCGGTGATCGACGGCGCCTTCGGGCAGCGCCGCAAGATGCTGCGGCAGGCGCTCGCGGGCGTGTTCGGCTCCTCGGCGGAGGCGACCGCGGTGCTCGAGCGCGCCGGGGTCGAGCCGACGCTGCGCGGCGAGGCGCTCGCGCTGCCGGACTTCATCCGCATCGCGGAGGCCGGCGCGGGCGGCTGAGCTCGTCGGCTCCGGGCTCGTCGGCAGCCCTGCGCGCAGATGTCTGTCGAGGGGTCGGAACGAGCCCGCCGTTCGCGCCGTTCCGGGCACACCTGTCGTGCTCGCAGCGCCGCAGCCGGGGAGCGATGGCGACCGGCGCGCAGGAAGCGGCCCCGAGCGCGCACTAGGTTGGAACGCGTGGTGAGCAGGAGCACGGTGCGGGCGAAGGCGCCCGGCAAGATCAACGTGCACCTGGGCGTCGGCGCGATGCAGGACGACGGCTACCACGACGTCGCGACCGCCTACCAGGCGGTGAGCCTCTACGAGATCGTCGAGGCGACGGAGGCGGCCGACTTCTCGGTGCGCTTCTCGGGGCCCATCCCGCACGCCGACCTGTCGACCGGCGGCGACAACCTCGCGATCCGCGCCGCGATGGCGCTCGCCCGGCGTGGGCGCGTGTCGCGCGGCGTCGCGCTCTCGATCGAGAAGCACGTGCCCATCGCCGGCGGCATGGGCGGCGGCAGCGCCGACGCGGCCGCGACGCTCGTGGCGTGCGACGAGCTGTGGGGGCTCCATCTCGGGCGCGAGGCGCTGCACGACATCGCGCGCGAGCTCGGCGCCGACGTGCCGTTCGCGCTCGCGGGCGGCACCGCGGTCGGCACCGGCCGCGGCGACCAGCTCACGCCCGCGCTGGCCCGCGGCCAGTTCCACTGGGTGCTCGCCTACGCCGACGGCGGCCTCTCGACGCCCGACGTCTACCGGGCGCTCGACGAGCACCGAGCGCTCCACGCCGCCGACATCGCGCCCGCACACGACGTGCCGACGGTGGATGCGCGGGTGCTGCAGGCGCTGCGGGCCGGCGACGCGTCGATGCTCGCGGAGGTGCTGCAGAACGACCTGCAGGCGCCCGCGCTGCGCCTCATGCCGCGGCTCGCCGGCACGCTCGAGCTGGGCGAGCGCTCGGGCGCGCTCGCGGGCATCGTCTCGGGCTCCGGGCCGACGGTCGCGTTCCTCTGCGACGGCGTCGAGTCGGCGATCGAGCTGCAGGTGGCGCTCTCGGCGTCGCAGGTGCGCGCGGTGAAGGTGACCGGGCCCGTGCCCGGGGCCCGCCTCATCGACTGAGCCGGCGCATCCGCCCGCCCCTTGCCCACGGGCACCGGGCAGCCGGCAGCGGCCGCCGGGCCGCGGGCGACGCGCTGCTACGGCGACGGGTGCGCTCGCGCCTCACGGGTGCGGGCATTCCCGCACCCGGTCGGCCGATGCGCACCCGTCGCCGGGAAGCCGGCCCGCCGGCCCGTGAGTCGCGCGTGACCGAGTGCGGGATGATGGAGGCGATATGGCACATCTCCTGGGCGCCGAGCGCGTCGGCGTCGCATTCCCGACCCGCACGATCTTCGAGTCGATCTCGCTCGGCCTCGAGGACGGCGACCGCATCGGCATCGTCGGCCGCAACGGCGACGGCAAGTCGACGCTCCTGCGTGTGCTCGCCGGCTCCGTCGAGCCCACGAGCGGACGCGTCACGCGCCGCGGCGGCCTGCAGGTCGGCGTGCTCGACCAGCGCGACACGCTCGACCCCGATGCGACGATCGCGCAGTCGGTCGTCGGCGACCGGCCCGAGCACGAGTGGGCGGGCGACGCGCGCATCCGCGACCTCATCGCCGGCCTCGTCGGCGACCTCGACTGGCACGCGCGCATCGGCGATCTCTCGGGCGGCCAGCGCCGCCGGGTCGCGCTCGCGCAGCTGCTCGCCGGCGACTGGGACGTGCTCTTCCTCGACGAGCCCACCAACCACCTCGACGTGCAGGGCATCGCGTGGCTCGCCGACCACCTCAACGCCCGCTACGCGAGCGGCCGCGGCGCGTTCGTCGCCGTCACGCACGACCGGTGGTTCCTGGATGCGGTGTGCACGGGCACGTGGGAGGTGCACGACGGGATCGTCGAGCCGTTCGAGGGCGGCTACGCGGCCTACGTGCTGCAGCGCGTCGAGCGCGACCGGATGGCCGCCGCGAGCGAGGCGAAGCGGCAGAACCTCATGCGCAAGGAGCTCGCGTGGCTGCGCCGCGGCGCACCGGCCCGCACGGCGAAGCCGAAGTTCCGCATCGAGGCGGCGACCCAGCTCATCGAGGACGAGCCGCCCGTCCGTGACGCCGTGCAGCTCGCGCAGCTCGCCGCGACCCGGCTCGGCAAGGACGTCGTCGACCTCGAGGACGTCTCGGTCGAGCTCGGCGGCCGCACGATCCTCGACGACGTCACGTGGCGCATCGCGCCCGGCGAGCGCGCGGGCGTCCTCGGGCGCAACGGCGCCGGGAAGTCGACCCTCCTCGCCCTCATCGCCGGGCGCATCCGCCCCACCTCAGGCCGCGTGAAGACGGGCAAGACCGTGCGGATCGCCGAGCTCACGCAGGAGCTCGAGGAGCTCAAGCAGCACGAGGACGAGCCCGTGCGCACCGTCGTCGGCCGGCTGAAGTCGAGCTACCAGAGCGGCGGCAAGGAGCTCACGCCCGGCCAGCTGCTCGAGCGCCTCGGCTTCCGCTCGGGCGAGCTCTCGACGCTCGTGAAGGACCTCTCGGGCGGCCAGCGCCGCCGGCTGCAGCTCCTCCTCATCCTGCTCGACGAGCCGAACGTGCTCATCCTCGACGAGCCCACGAACGACCTCGACACCGACATGCTCGCCGCGATGGAGGACGTGCTCGACTCGTGGGCCGGCTGCCTCATCGTCGTGAGCCACGACCGCTACCTCATCGAGCGCGTGACCGACCACCAGTACGCCGTGATCGACGGCGCACTCGTGCACATGCCGGGCGGGGTGGATGCGTACCTGCAGCAGGCGGGGAAGGGCTCGGTCGCGCGCGCGGCCGCGCAGGCGCCAGCTGCTGGCACGGGCGAGGCCTCGGCCGCGGTGGCGGGCGGCGCGCTCACGGGGGCCGAGCGGCGCTCGATGGAGAAGGAGGCCGCGAGCCTCGACCGGCGGCTCGCGAAGGCCGCGAGCGACCGCGAGCGCGTGCTGCAGGCGTTCGAGAGCGCCGACCACGCCGACTTCGACGCGCTCTCCGCGCTCCAGGCGCAGCTCGCGGAGGTCGACGAGCGCATCGCCGAGCTCGAGGAGCAGTGGCTCGAGACCCACGAGGCCCTCGAGGCCTGACGCCCCGCTCGGCCACCCCGGCCGCTCTGCCGCCGCTGCCGCCGCCCGCCCTCCGCCGCTCGTGCGTCGAGTGTCGGCTCGTTGCTCTCTCGGCTGCTCGAGTCTTCGACGAGTGTCGGCTCGTTGCTCTCTCGGCTGCTCGAGTCTTCGACGAGTGTCGGCCCGTTGCCGTCCTGGGCGTTCGCCGGTGCATCCGGCCGACACTCGGGATTGGGGTCAGGCGGGAGCCCGGGAGTGGGGTCGCGCGGGGCGCGGCGCGAGGGCTCGGGAGCGGGGCGCCGGGCGCGGCGCGCGGGCGCACGGCGCG
>NZ_JANQCH010000080.1 GCF_024723325.1 Agrococcus sp. HG114 | reverse complement strand
GGCCGAAGCCCCGCCACCCGGCGCTCGACGCCCCGCCGCTGCCCGAGGGCGACGTCGAGCGGCACCCGGTCGACCGGGTCGTGTTCGGCGTCGCGGCCGCCGTCGCGCTCGCATTCGTGCTCTGGGGCGCGCTCGCGACGGAGTCGCTCGGCGCCGCGTCGGCGGCAGGCCTCGACTGGGTCGTGCAGAACGCGGGCTGGCTCTTCGCGCTCGCGGCGTCGGGCTTCGTCATCTTCATCGTCTGGATCGCCGCGAGCCGCTTCGGGCGCATCCCGCTCGGCGACGACGGCGAGGAGCCGGAGTTCAGCACGGTCTCGTGGATCGCGATGATGTTCTCGGCCGGCATGGGCATCGGCCTCGTGTTCTTCGGCGTCACCGAGCCGGTGAGCCACCTCGTCGCGCCCCCGCCCGGCACGGGCGGCGGGGACGACGCCCTCGCGGTGCGGACGGCGATGGCGACCACGATGTTCCACTGGTCGCTGCACCCGTGGGCCATCTACGCCGTCGTCGGGCTCGCGCTCGCCTACAGCGTGTTCCGCAAGCGGCGCGCGCTCACCGTCTCGTCGGCGTTCACGAGCCTGTTCGGCCGGCGCACCGTCGAGGGGCCGATCGGCCGCGCGATCGACATCTTCGCGATCTTCGCGACGCTCTTCGGCTCGGCGACCTCCCTCGGCCTCGGCGCGCTGCAGATCGGCTCGGGGCTCGAGATCGTCGCGGGGATCGGCGAGGTGGGCAACGGTCTGCTCGTGGGCATCATCGCCGTGCTCACGATCCTGTTCGTGATCTCGGCGGTCTCGGGCATCTCGCGCGGCATCAAGTGGCTCTCGAACACGAACATGGTGCTCGCGGGGCTCCTCGCGCTCTTCGTCTTCGTCGTCGGCCCGACCGTCTTCATCCTCAACCTCCTGCCCACCACGATCGGCGCCTACTTCGAGCAGCTCGCCGTGATGTCGGCGCGCACGGAGGCCGCGGGCGGCGAGGAGGTCGCCGCCTGGCTCTCGGGGTGGACGATCTTCTACTGGGCGTGGTGGGTCAGCTGGACGCCCTTCGTCGGCATGTTCATCGCCCGCATCTCGCGCGGCCGCACGATCCGGCAGTTCGTCACGGGCGTGCTCATCGCGCCCACGGTCGTCTCGCTCGTGTGGTTCGCGATCTTCGGCGGCCTCGGCATCGACCTCGAGCTCGGCGGCACCGACCTCGGCAGCAGCGGCACGCCCGAGGCGACGCTCTTCCAAGCGCTCGCGGAGCTGCCGCTCGCGCAGATCACGTCGATCGTCGTCATGGTGCTCGTCTCGATCTTCTTCGTCTCGGGCGCCGACGCGGCCTCGATCGTCATGGGCACGCTCTCGCACCGCGGATCGCTGCGCCCCTCGCGGCGGACGGTCGTCTTCTGGGGCATCGCGACGGGAGCGGTCGCGGCGATCATGCTGCTGATCGGCGGTGAGGATGCGCTCACGGGGCTCCAGCAGGTCACGGTCGTGGCCGCGCTGCCGTTCGTGATCGTGATGATCGGCCTCGCCGTCGCGCTGTCGCGCGACCTCGCGATGGACCCGGTCGTCGTGCGGCGCCGCTACGCCGTCGCGGCGGTCGAGCAGGCCGTCGTCGCCGGCGTCACCGAGCACGGCGACGACTTCCAGCTGACCGTCGAGCAGACGGCGCCGGGCGAAGGCGTCGGGGAGCTCGTGCCCACGCAAGCGGCCGATCCGACGCTCGCGCCGGCCGACGAGCACCGCCCCGACGAGCACTGGCTGCGGGACGGCCGCGCCGAGCCGCCGGCCGGACCCGACGGCGACGACGCGCGCGGCGCATCCGACCGCCCCGGCGGACCCGACGCGACCCGGAAGTAGGATGGGCGGATGCGCATGCGAGTCGCCGCCTACGCCCTGATCACGAGGGGCGAGGCCGCCGACCGCGAGATCCTCCTGCCGCACTGGAACGAGGGCGGCATGGAGGGCTGGACGCTCCCCGGCGGCGGCGTCGAGCCCGGCGAGCACCCGGCCGACGGCGCCGTGCGCGAGGTGCGCGAGGAGACCGGCTACGACGTGCGGCTCACGAGCCTGCTCGGCGTCGACTCCGCGGTGCTGCCCACCACCGCGCGCGGCGACGAGCTCCAGGCGCTGCGCATCCTCTACCGCGCCGAGATCGTCGGCGGCGAGCTCGCCGTCGAGATCGACGGCACGACCGACGACGTGGCGTGGCACCGGCTCGCCGACGTGCCGCAGCTCCGCCACGTGCACGCGGTCGACTGGGCGCTCAAGCACCTCGACGACGCCGGCTCGCCGCTCCGCTGACGCATGCACCCGCTCGTCGTCCTCGGCCTCGCGCTCATGGCCTGCTCGATGCTCATCAGCGGCATCGACATCGTCCGCACCGTGCGCCACGGCCGCGAGCCCGAGCGGCGCATCCGCGCCTTCCTGCTCGCCGGCGGCGTGCTCATCGCCGGCGGCGTGCTCGTCGCCCTCGGCTCGACGCTCGGCTGACGCGCGGCATGCAGCAGGGCCCCCTCCGAGGAGGGGGCCCTGCTCACGAACCGTTCGGGGACGTCACGCCTGCGGGGAGCCGGCCTCCGGGCCGTCGGCGACGCCGCCGGCAGGCTGGTCGAACGGGCGCGGGGGAGCGTCGATCGCGGCGTCCTCCGCGTCGGGGATCCACAGGTCGTCGTCGGCGCGCAGCGTCTGCCACGCGGCGTACGCGGCGCTCACGACCGCGACGGAACCGACGCCGATGAGGATCCACTGCCACGCGTTCGGCCCGCTCTTCACGGCGTGCGCGGGGGCGACCTCGGGCACGGTCGCGTAGCGGCGCACGCTCTCGATCGCGCCCTTGACGCGGTCGTCCTTCGCGATCTGCGCCATCGCTGCGAAGGAGCCCAGACCCGACGCGATCGCCGGCACGACCGAGGAGTTCCAGCCGCGCGTGGCCTTCGACAGCGTGTCGACGCCGGCGTCGCGACCGCGGTGCACGAGGCGCTCAGCCGCGGGCAGCAGCGTCTCGTTGCCGTACGCGCGCGCCTGCTCGCGAGCCTCGCGCGCGAGCTCGGCGGCGTGGTGGCTGACCACGCGCTGCTCGGCCAGGATCTTGTCGGCCTGCTTGCGGAGCTTCTTGATCTGCTTCGCGCGCTTGCGCGTCAGTTCGAGCGACATCTCGGTCCTTCCGTCGTGGAGCCTGCGCGTCATCCTTGCAGGTTTTCCTGGATGCGTCACGAGCGCCGGTCCGTTCCGGGGGCTCGGATGCGGGCCTCGGCAGGGGCCGGGCACAGGCCGTTGTGGGAGGATCGGGGCATGGCTCATCACACCGCTGTCGCGACCATCCGCACGAACCTCGGCGAGATCAAGGTCAACCTCCTGGGCGACCACGCCCCGAAGACCGTGCAGAACTTCGTCGAGCTCGCCACGGGCGCCCGGGAGTGGACGCACCCCGGCACCGGCAAGACGTCGACCGACCCGCTCTACGACGGCGTCGTCTTCCACCGCATCATCCCCGACTTCATGATCCAGGGCGGCGACCCGCTCGGCCAGGGCGTCGGCGGGCCCGGCTACCAGTTCGACGACGAGATCCACCCCGACCTCGACTTCAACGCGCCCTACGTGCTCGCGATGGCGAACGCGGGCAAGGTCGCGGGCCGCGGCACGAACGGCTCCCAGTTCTTCATCACGACCGTGCCCACGCCGTGGCTGCAGGGCAAGCACACGATCTTCGGCCTCGTCGAGGACGAGGCGTCGCGCCAGGTCGTCGACGCGATCCAGGCCGTGCCGACCGACGGCCGCGACCGCCCGCTCGAGGACGTCGTGATCGAGACGATCGAGATCGCGCAGGCCTGACCGGGGTGTCGTCCTCCGCGCCCGCCGACCGCTGCTACCGGCACCCCGACCGCGTCAGCTGGGTGCTGTGCCAGCGGTGCGGGCGCACCGTCTGCGGCGAGTGCCAGCAGCCGGCGCCCGTCGGCGTGCGCTGCCCGGAGTGCGTGCGCGAGCTCGCGGCCGAGCAGCGCACGCTGCAGCGGCAGGCGCGCGCCGCGACCGGTGCGCCGCGCACGGAGCTCGGTCGGCGCGCGCGCCGCTGGTTCGCGCAGCCGGCGCCGGTGACCATGTCGATCCTGGCCGTCACCGTCGCCGTCGGCGCGCTGCAGCTGCTGCCGGGCGACCTGACGGCCGCGATGCTGTACTTCCTGCCGTACTCGCTCGTCGAGCCGTGGCGGTTCCTCAGCTACGCCCTCGTGCACGTCGGCGTGCTGCACCTCGGCATCAACATGCTCATCCTGTGGATGGTGGGGCCCTCGATCGAGCAGCGCATCGGCAGGCTGCCGTTCCTCGCCGCCTACCTCGTGAGCGCGGCGGGTGCCGCGGTCGCGATCGCGTGGCTCACGCCGCTCTCGCCGGTCGTGGGCGCGTCGGGCGCGATCTACGCCCTCTTCGGCATGCTCATCGGGATGCAGCGCATGCTCGGCACGCTCCAGCGGAGCCTGCTCATCGTCGTCGGCATCAACCTCGTGCTCACGTTCGTGATCAGCAGCATCTCGTGGTCGGCCCACGTCGGCGGCCTCGCGATCGGGCTCGCGCTCGGGTTCGGCATCGGCGCGGTCCACACGCGGATGCGCGGGGATCAGGCGGCGAAGGCGGCCTGGCTCGTCATCGGCGCCGTCGCGCTCGTGCTCGCGCTGCTGTTCGCGGCGCGGGTCGCCTCGATCCTCTGAGGCCGCGCGTTCTCCACAGATCTCTCCACAGCTGGGGAGAACTACACCGGTGTGATTCGGCTACTTCCAGCGGGTGGTCATGATGAACCCGATGAACATCACGCCGAAGCCGATCACGATGTTCCACGAGCCGAGCTGCGGCAGCGGCAGCGTCGTGCCTGAGACGTAGTAGACGATCACCCAGAGGAACCCGACGATCATGAAGCCGAACATCACCGGCTTGAACCACGCGGGGTTGCGCTGCTCGTCGTGCGGCGAGCGCTCCCTCGTCGCGCGGGCCTTCGCGGCTCGCGCCTTCTCGACCGACTTCTCGCTGCTCATGCTGACCAATGGTAATGCAGGCGGCGCCTAGGATTGAGCGGTGGCTACCCAGCGCGCCCGCGTGCGCACACCGCGCCCGTCGGGGCGGCGCGCCACCGCGGCGAGCGTGCTCGGCGAGCTGCTGCTGACGGCCGGCGTCCTCGCGCTCGGCTACGCCGGCTGGCAGGTCGCGCTCTCCGACGCCGTGCTCGGCGGCCAGCAGCAGCAGGCCGCCCGCGCGTTCGCCGCCGAGCTCGGCCCGCTGCAGCCGCAGCAGGCCGCGGCGGAGTCGGTGCTCCGCACCGACGAGCCGCCCGCCGAGACGGCGGTCGCCGACGGCGAGTCGTTCGCCGTCATGTACATCCCGCGGCTCGGGCAGTTCGAGCGGGTCGTGGGCGAGGGCACGAGCCGCGCGGTGCTCGACAGCCTCGAGCAGGGCCTCGCCCACTACGCGCACTCGGCGCAGCCGGGGCAGCTCGGCAACTTCGCGATCGCCGGGCACCGCAACGGCCAGGGCGGACCGTTCACGCGGCTCGACGAGATGCGCATCGGCGACCGCATCTACGTGCAGACCTCGAGCGCCTGGTACGCCTACGAGTTCCGCAACCACGAGTACGTCGCGCCCACGGCCGTCGAGGTCGTGGCGCCCGTGCCCCAGATGCCCGAGGTCCCGGCCGACGGCCGCTACCTCACCCTCACGACGTGCAATCCCGAGTGGTCCTCGCGCGGCAGGCTCATCGCCTACGCCACCTTCGTCGGCTGGCAGAGCGCCGCCGACGGGATGCCGCTCGAGCTCGCCCGGACGCTCGGGACGGCCTGATGTACGCCGCCCTGTGGCGAGCGCTGCCCGGCCCGTGGCCCGTGCGGCTGCTCATCGTGCTCGCGCTGCTCGCGGGCATCGTCCTCCTGCTCGTCTTCCACGGCTACCCGTGGGTGATGCAGACCTTCTTCCCCACCCCCGATCCGACCTTCGCCGGACCCGACCCCAGATCGAGCACCCTCGCATGACCCGCATCCTCGTCGTCGACAACTTCGACAGCTTCGTCTACACGCTCGCCGGCTACCTGCAGGAGCTCGGTGCCGAGGTGGAGGTGGTGCGCAACGACGCGGTCGCTCCGGCGGCGATCGCGGAGTGGGACGCCGTGCTGCTCTCGCCCGGCCCGGGAGCGCCCGCCGACGCGGGCGTCTCGATCCCCATGGTGCACGCCGCGATCGAGACCGGCACCCCGCTGCTGGGCGTGTGCCTCGGCCACCAGGCGATCGCCGAGGCGCTCGGCGGCGTCGTCACGCACGCGCCCGAGCTCATGCACGGCAAGACGAGCCTCGTCGAGCACGACGGCACGAGCGTCTTCGCCGGGCTCCCGAGCCCCCTCACCGCGACGCGGTACCACTCGCTCGCCGTCGTCGACGAGACGGTGCCCGAGGCGCTGCGCGTGACCGCGCGGACGGTGCCGGATGCGCCGCGCACGACCGCGGGACCGGAGCTCGACGCCGCGCGCGCCCCCGCGTCGGGCGGCGGCGTCATCATGGCGCTCGAGCACCGCGACGCGCCGGTCTGGGGCGTGCAGTTCCACCCCGAGTCGGTGCTCACCGAGGGCGGCTACCGGATGCTCGGGAACTGGCTCGAGTCGGCCGGGCTCGCGGGCGCCGCCGAGCGCGCCGCGGGCCGCGCGGGCACGGCGCCGGCGTCGCTCAGGCGGGCGGCGCGATCGCGACGAGCAGGATCGCGGTGTAGTGGCACGCGAATGCCACGAGCGTGCAGGCGTGGAAGATCTCGTGGAAGCCGAAGCGGCCGGGGAACGGGTTGGGCTTCTTCATCCCGTACACGACCGCGCCGACCGTGTAGGCGAGCCCGCCCGCGATCACGAGCACCGCCGTGAGCGCGTTCGCCGCCCAGATCTGCGGCAGGAACGCGACCGCCGCCCACCCGAGCGCGAGGTAGATCGGCACGTAGAGCCAGCGGGGCGCGCCGAGCCAGAAGACGCGGAACGCGATGCCGAGCAGCGCCCCGCCCCAGATGACCGTCAGCAGGATCGCGTCGGTCGGCGACGGCAGAGTCAGGAGGGAGATGGGCGTGTAGCTGCCGGCGATGAGCAGGAAGATGTTGGCGTGGTCGAACCGCTTGAGGAGCAGCCGCGTGCGCTCCCGCCAGTGGAAGCGGTGGTAGACCGCGGAGACCCCGAACATGAGCACGCTCGAGAGCGCGTAGACCGCGGTCGAGAGCTTCGCCGTGCTGCCGTCCGCGAGCACGACGAGCACGATGCCGGCGAGGAGCGCGACGGGGGCCGTGCCCGCGTGGATCCAGCCCCGCCACGTGGGCTTGCGCTCGAGCTCGGCCTCGGCGATCGCGTCGCCCGCGGCCTCGATGAGCGGCAGGTGCGGCGTGTCCGGGCCGACGGCGGCCGCGGCGTCGCGATCGACGCCGTCGGCTGCGTGGGGAGAGGGGGCGGGCATGGGAACAGCGTATGGCGTACGCAGTGCCGCTGCGAGCATCCCGCCGGCCTCGGGCACTAGATTCGAGGGATGCGACTGCGCAGCAGCCCGGGCTCTCGGCTCGTCTACCGCTACTACGAGCGGCGGCTGCGGCGCGACCTGCAGGGCGGCCCCGTGCCGCGCCACATCGCGATGATCATCGACGGCAACCGCCGCTGGGCGCGCGAGCAGAAGCTCGCGAGCGTCGGCCACGGCCACCGCGCGGGCGCAGCGAAGCTCTACGAGTTCGTCGACTGGTGCGACCGGATCGGCGTCGAGGTCGTGACGCTCTACCTGCTCTCGCGCGACAACCTCTCGGGCCGCGCGAGCGAGGAGCTCGGCGAGCTGTGCGAGATCATCGCCGAGCTCGCCGACGGCCTCTCGCACACGCCCGGTCGACGCATCCGCCACGTCGGCGACACGCTGGGGCTGCCCGAGCCGCTGTGCGCGGCGCTCACGGCGGCCGTGCAGCGCACGCACGACCGGCCGGGGATCGTCGTGAACCTCGCCGTGGGCTACGGCGGCCGGCACGAGCTCGTCGAGGCGGTGCGACGCATCCTGCGCGCAGCGGAGGGCGAGAGCCCCGCCGAGATCGCCGAGCGGCTGAGCCCCGAGCTCATCGCCGAGCACCTCTCGACCGCCGGCCAGCCCGATCCCGACCTCGTGATCCGCACCTCGGGCGAGCAGCGGCTGAGCGACTTCATGCTGTGGCAGAGCGCGCACAGCGAGTTCTACTTCGTCGAGGCGCTCGGCCCCGACCTCCGCGAGGTCGACTTCCTGCGGGCGATCCGCGCGTACGGGCAGCGCGAGCGCCGCTACGGGCGCTGAGCCAACCTTCAACCTCCGCATCAGGTGAACTCCGGGTGACGCCGGTGTGTCTTCCGACGTGGCGCATCGGGAGCGCGCGTACATTCGGCCGTGTCGGGCACCTCCGCCCGGCGAGCGAGCGGCCATCGCGCCAGCGAGCATCTCGGGAGGCGTGGGCCGCGTGAGATCCGACCTCGGTCGGAAGGGAGCGCCACGTGCCTGCACTCAGCACCACCCCCGGAAGCGGCTCCGCAGAGGTCGACGGCCTCGAGACCCGCCAGCGCACCTACGTGCTCGACACGAGCGTGCTGCTGTCCGACCCGGGGGCGATCCACCGCTTCGCCGAGCACTCGGTGGTGATCCCCGTGGTCGTGATCGCCGAGCTCGAGAAGAAGCGGCACGATCCCGAGATCGGCTACTTCGCGCGGAAGGCGCTGCGCAACCTCGACGACCTGCGCGTCGAGCACCACCGCCTCGACTTCCCCGTGCCCACCGAGGGCGGCGGGTCGCTGCGGGTCGAGCTCAACCACTCGAACCAGCAGGTGCTGCCGAGCGGGCTGCAGCTCGGCGACAACGACTCGCGCATCCTCGCTGTCGCCTCGAACCTCGCCGCCGACGGCCTCGACGTGTGCGTCGTGTCGAAGGACATGCCGATGCGCGTCAAGGCCGCGTCGATCGGCCTCTCGGCGGAGGAGTACCTCGCCGAGCAGGCGGTCGAATCGGGCTGGACGGGCACGGAGGAGCTCGCGCTCTCGGGCGAGCAGATCAACCGGCTCTACGAGGACGAGCGGCTCGAGACCCCGCTCGTCGACGCGATGCCGGTCAACACGTGCCTCGTCATCTCGTCGGAGCGCGGCTCGGCGCTCGGCCGGGTCACGCGCAAGGGCGTCGTGTCGCTCGTGCGCGGCGACCGCGACGTCTTCGGCGTGCACGGCCGCTCGGCCGAGCAGCGGCTCGCGATCGACCTGCTGCTCGACGAGGAGGTGGGGATCGTCTCGCTCGGCGGCTCGGCGGGCACCGGCAAGTCGGCGCTCGCGCTCGCGGCCGGGCTCGAGGCGGTGCTCGAGCGCCGGCTCCACAAGAAGGTCATCGTGTTCCGCCCGCTCTACGCGGTCGGCGGGCAGGAGCTCGGCTACCTCCCCGGCGACCAGGGCGAGAAGATGAACCCCTGGGGGCAGGCGATCTACGACACGCTCGGCGCGCTCGTGAGCGACAACGTGCTCGACGAGGTCGCCGACCGCGGGATGCTCGAGGTGCTGCCGCTCACGCACATCCGCGGCCGCTCGCTGCACGACGCGTTCGTGATCGTCGACGAGGCGCAGTCGCTCGAGCGCAACGTGCTGCTGACGGTGCTGAGCCGCATCGGCCAGAACTCGCGCGTCGTGCTCACCCACGACGTCGCGCAGCGCGACAACCTGCGCGTCGGCCGGCACGACGGGGTCGCGAGCGTCATCGAGACGCTCAAGGGCCACGAGCTGTTCGGCCACATCACGCTGCAGCGCTCGGAGCGCTCCCGCATCGCGGCGCTCGTGACGAGCCTGCTCGAGGGCTGAGGCACCGCGAGCCGACCCCTTCCCGCCGACGCGACCCCGCGCATCCGGTCGCGTCGCGGCGAAGGGGTCGGCTCGGTGCACGACGAGCGGATGCGTCGGGTCGGGGCGGATGCGTCGGCGCGGGGCGGATGCGTCGGGGCGGGGCGGATGCGCGGGCGCGCGTGGGCGGCGGGGCTAGCGTGGGCGCATGGCGGAGCCGAGGGCGCTGACGCCCGCACAGGCGAGGCGGATGCGCGTCGTCGCGCAGGGGCTCGTGGGATCGGAGCGCTCGCCGGTCGAGGCGGTGCGCCACCTCGTCGCGATGCAGGGGCAGGACCTCCCCGCGGTGCTCCGCGCGATCGCGATCCGCTCGGCGCCCGGCACCTCGCTCGCCGACGTGCGCGCCGCGTTCGACGCCGGGCTGCTGGTGCGCGCCTGGGCGATGCGGGGCACGCTCTTCGTCGCGACGCCCGACGACCTCGCGACGCTGCACGCCGCGACGGGGGAGCGGATGCGGCGGCAGGAGTGGCGCATGTGCACCGTGCGCGGCATCGACGAGCCCACGGCGGCGAACGCGGCCGGCGTGCTGCGGGACGCGCTCGCGCCGGGGCCGGTGCGGCGCCGCGACCTCCTCGGCGCGTGGGAGGCGGCGGGCATCGCGACCGCGGGCGGCCGCGGCTACCACC
>NZ_JANQCH010000007.1 GCF_024723325.1 Agrococcus sp. HG114 | reverse complement strand
CGCTCGAGGCGCCCGCGACGCTCGCGACGGGGCTGCGGGTGCCGTGGTCGATCGCGTTCCCCGACGACGGCGGCGCGCTCGTGAGCGAGCGCGACTCGGGAGCGATCGTCGAGGTGCTCCGCGACGGCAGCACGCGGCTCGTCGCGCGCATCGCCGGGATCGCGGCGCGCGGCGAGGGCGGCCTGCTGGGGATCGCCGTGCACGACGGGCACCTCTACTGGTGCGCGACGACCGACGGCGGCAACGTCGTGATGCGCGCGCCGCTGCGCGGCAGCCCCGGGGCTCGCGAGCTCGGGCAGCCCGAGCAGCTGCTCGGCGGCATCCCCGCCGCGCGCATCCACGACGGCGGCCGCATCGCGTTCGGCCCCGACGGCATGCTCTACATCACGACCGGCGACGCGGGCGCGCCCGCCCGCGCGCAGGCCCCCGCGAGCCTCGCCGGCAAGATCCTGCGGCTCGAGCCCGATGGCACCGTGCCGGCCGACAACCCCGATCCGCGCTCCCCCGTCTACTCCCTGGGGCACCGGAACCCGCAGGGCCTCGCGTGGGACGACGACGGCACTCTCTACGCGACCGAGTTCGGGCAGGACGCGTGGGACGAGCTCAACGTCATCGAGCCGGGCGCGAACTACGGCTGGCCGGAGGTCGAGGGGGCGGCGGGCGACGCGCGCTTCGTCGATCCCGTGCAGCAGTGGCGCCCGAGCGAGGCGAGCCCGAGCGGCATGGCCTTCGCCGACGGGGCGCTGTGGATCGCGAACCTGCGCGGCGAGTCGCTGCGGCGCGTGCCCGTCGACGACCTCGCGACCTCGACGGTGCACTGGCGGGGCGAATCGGGTCGGATGCGCGATGTCGCCGCGGCGCCGGACGGCGCGCTCTGGGCGCTCACCGGCAACACCGACGGGCGCGGCCGACCCGCCGAGGACGACGACCGCATCCTCGTGTTCGCACCCTAGCGCCGGCCGGCGCGCTCTCAGGCGAGCGCGGCGCTCAGGCCCTCGAGCAGCCGGTCGACGTCGTCGTCGCTGCTGTAGGGCGCGAGCCCCACGCGGAGCCCCGCGCTCGCGCCGACGCCGAGCGCGCGGAACGGCTCGTGCGCGTAGAATGTGCCGGCGGGCGCGAGCACCCCGCGCTCGGCGAGCGCCGCGCTGACCGCGAACGGGTCGTGGCCGGCGAAGGTCACGAAGAGCGTCGAGGTGCGCTCGGCGGCGACGGAGTGCAGCGTGAGCCGCGGCTCGAGCGAGCGCAGGTGCGCCTCGATCCGCTCGCGCAGGCGCAGCTCGTGCTGCTCGATGCGCGCGTTCGCGGCGACGATGCGCGCCCGCCGGTCGCCGCGCTCGCCGCCGAGCCCGGCGATGACGTCGACCGCCGCCGTGGCGCCCGCCATGAGCTCGTACGGCAGGGTGCCGAGCTCGAAGCGCTCGGGCACGGCATCGGTCGAGGGCAGGAGCTTGTCGGGCCGGATCGTCTCGAGCAGCTCGGGCGACGCGGCGAGCACCGCGCAGTGGGGGCCGAAGAACTTGTAGGGCGAGCAGACCAGCAGGTCGGCGCCGAGGGTGCCGAGGTCGATCGCGTCGTGCGCGGCGAGGTGCACGGCGTCGACGTGCACGAGCGCGCCGACCGCGTGGGCGCGCTCGGCGATGCGCGCGACGTCGGGCTTCGAGCCGAGCAGGTTGGATGCGCCGGTGACGGCGACGAGGCGGGTGCGGTCGGTCACGACCCGGTCGAGCTCGTCGAGCCGCAGCTGCGCGGTCGCCGGGTCGAGCCGCAGCCAGCGCACCGCCATCCCGACGCGGTCCGCGGCCTGGATCCACGGGCGCACGTTCGCGTCGTGGTCGAGCTGCGTCACGACGAGCTCGTCGCCCGGGCGCCACCGCTTCGCGAGCGCGCGCGAGAAGTCGTAGGTCAGCTGCGTGGCGCTGCGGCCGTAGACGATGCCGCGCGGGTCGGCGCCGAGGAAGTCGACGAACGCGGATCGGAACGCGGCCACGGCGTCGTCGGCGTTCCGCTCGCTCACGGCGCTGCGGCCGCGGTTCGAGAGCGGCCCGGTGAGGGTGCGCGCGATGGCCTCCCCCACGACGGCCGGCGTCTGCGTGCCGCCGGGGCCGTCGAAGTGCGCGATGCCGGAGGCGAGCGCGGGGAACCCGGCGCGAAGCGCGTCGACGTCGAGATCGGCCACTGCGGTGTGCTCCATGCTGCGAGTATGCCGGAGCACCGGGCCGGCGCCGTCGCACCCCGCTGGAGCAGGGCGACGGGCCGGAGTCGTCTCGGCTTCGAGCGGGGTGCCCCGCGAACGCCGACTGCCGCCTCCCGGAGGAGGCGGCAGTCAGCGGTCATCCGGACGTCAGCAGCCGCTTCCCCGCTGCTTCCCCGCTGCCGGCGTGATCGTGCACGTCTCACCCGTGCCGCGGGT
Source organism: Agrococcus sp. HG114 (assembly GCF_024723325.1). Lineage (GTDB taxonomy): Bacteria > Actinomycetota > Actinomycetes > Actinomycetales > Microbacteriaceae > Agrococcus. Next base: position 35,823 of record NZ_JANQCH010000007.1, on the reverse strand, counting down.
GTCGGTCGTGACGATGGGCGCTCCCGGCGTCTCCGTCTCCACGACGAGCGGCTCGACGTCCTCGCTCGTCACGGTGATGACCGGCTCGGCCGGCACGGTCGCCGTCTCGACCTGCTGCCGCGTGTCGCCCTCGGTGACGGTGACGACCGGGGCGATCGGCGCGCAGGTCGTGTCCGACTCCTCGGGTCCCGGGCGCGTGCCGGTCGTCACGATCGGCGTGCCCGGGACGACGGCTTCCGTCACCACGGGGGTCCCGGGCGCCGTGGAGCTCGTGACCGTGGGGGTGCCGCTCGGGGTCGGCACATCCGTGCCGCGCGGGAAGCTGTAGGTCGTCGTCGTCGTGGTCGTCGTCCGCGTCGTCGGCTGCGTCGTCGTCGCGGTGCGCTCCGTCAGCTGAGTCGTCATGGTGGCGATCTGCGTCTGGTACGTGAGCGTCGTGCAGAGCTCGCGCTGCTGCGTGCTCGTGAAGACCTCGGTGAACGGCGTCGTCGTCGTGATGAGCGTCTCGCGCGGCTGCGTCGTCGTGGTGACCAGCTGCCGCGGCGTCGTCGTCGTGGTCACGATGGTGGTGGGCGTGGTGGTCGTGGTGAGGGCCGCGCGCTCGCACCGCTCGACGGGACGTGCGGCACGCTCGTGGTTCACGCGCTCGCAGTCGATCGTGGTGGGCGTCTGCACGCTGACCGGGGTGCCGAACTCGGTGCGCGTGGTGGACGTCGGCGTCCCGGCCACGATCACGCTCTCGCTGATCGGCTCGCCGGCATCGCGCTCCTCCTCCGTCACGACGGGAGTGCCGGCCCGCTCCGTGCCGACGACGACCGCGTCGCCGACGTTGCGCTCCTCCGTCGTGACAGCGGGATCGGGCTGCCGCGCGGGCAGGGACGTGTCGACCGTGACCGGATCCCCGACCGGGCGGTCGGCGCTGTAGACGGTGGTCGGCGTCCCGGCGGGGACGTCCGGCGCGACGACGACCGTGACCACCGTGCAGGTCTGGTTGGCGCCGTTGCCGCTGAGGGTGCCGCCGAGCGCGGCGCAGTTGGCCTCGCGCTCCGCGGGGCCGGCGAAGGCGGGGGCGACGGACGTGAGCGCGAGGGCCAGGCCCAGCGTCGTCGCGGCCGCCAAGGAGGAAAGACGCATCGTGACTCCATCTCGAAGAGGCACCCGCGAGTGCGGGTTGCCGCGACGGTAACGGCGATACGGAGAACTACGACCAAAGCGGAGGAGATCTTCGGCGCGCGAGGGATTCCTTGCGCTTGCACCGCCCTCAGCACGCCTCTCGATCCTGGGTGCAGCGCCGCCCCGCGGCTGCTCGACCTCGATCCGGGCCGACTACCGTCGAGGGGTGGCATCCCCATCGAAGGCCCGAGTGCGGCCGCGCTCCGCCGTCCCGCTCGCGCTCGACGCGGCACTCGTCGTGGCGTTCGCAGCAGTGGGGCGCGCCACCCACGACGAGGGCGGAGGCGTGCTCGGCGCTGCCGGGCTCGGGCTCGCGACGACCGCGTGGCCGTTCCTCGCGGCGCTCGCCCTCGGGTGGCTCATCTCGCGCGCGTGGCGAGCACCGACGGCTCCGCTCCGCACGGGGCTGCCCGTCTGGCTCGTGACGGCGGTGGGCGGGATGCTGCTGCGCGCGATCGCGGGGCAGGGCACGGCGGTGCCGTTCGTGGTCGTCGCATCGCTCACGCTCCTGCTGCTGCTCGTCGGCTGGCGAGCCATGGCCGCGGCCGCGCGGCGCGTGCGCGACCGGCGCTCACGTACGGTGGAGGGATGACCGACACGACGATCCGCATGTACGGAGCCGACTGGTGCCGCGACTGCCGGCGCACGAAGCAGCAGCTCGACGGCCTGGCCGTGGCCTACGACTACATCGACCTCGAGCAGGACGAGGCCGCCGCCCGCGAGGCCCAGCGCATCTCAGGCCGCATGCAGATCCCTGTCGTGGTCTTCCCCGACGGATCGCACCAGGTCGAGCCGACGAACGCCGAGGTCGAGGCGAAGCTCAAGGCGCTCGCGCTGCTCTGAGCGGCCGGAGAACGCCATCGGGCCCGGATCCAGAGGATCCGGGCCCGATGCGCTGGTTCCGACCATCGGTCGCCCTTATTGACCTCTGTTCCATACCCAACAGGGGTAGAAACCGAGAATCTGCGCCGGATCAGGGGTTCTCACGACAGCTCTCGAACGACAGGCGCGGAGACCTTGCCGGACGACGCTCAAACCTCTCGCACTGTCACGGCTCCTCGCCGCAAGTGGAAGCGCCTGAACAACGAAGCCCGCGCGCAGGTGGTCGCTCGGTACTCGGCAGGTCACGACGACAGCCTTGGCGAAGGACTACGCCGTCGCCAAGTCCACGATCATCGGCATCCTCCGCGCCAATAACGTCATCGTCCGTCGCCAGTCGATTACAGCAGACCAGGTGAGTGAAGCTGCCCGCCTATACGAATCCGGCCTCTCACTCTCGCAGGTCGCCGAAGCGCTCAAGGTGAACCAGGAAACCATGCGGGTGGCCATCATGAAGGTAGGGGTCGAGATCCGTCCAGCGACCGGGCGGCCTGAGTAACGTACTCTATCCGGCCGATCGTCAGAAGCCGTACTTCTCTTTGCGGAGGCGGAAGGCCCGCTCTCCACCCTCCATTACTGACGTAATCTCGTCGCGCACTGCGGCAACATCTATGGCGCCCTGCTCCTTGATGTGCCCCGCCGACTGGTCCCCCGCGGTCAGGTAGGCGCATACCAGCACCAAGTCGGCATCCCCGTTGACGACCAGGTTCGCGTTGTGGCTGGAGAAGATCAGTTGTCGCCGATTCTTAGATCGCCAGATCTTGGAGACGATCTGCTGCACGGTGTCACTATCGAGATCATCCTCCGGCTGATCGATGATCAGCGGTGTACCACTCTGAGAAAGCAGCGTGCCGAGCAGAGCGGAGGCCTGCTGTCCGGCTGAAGCAGAGTCGAACGGGATGTACTCGCTCTCCTTTGCCCGGTACTCGAACTCGGGGAAGTCGGACAACTCTGCGAGCGACAGATCGAGCCAGCCATCGGGCGTGAGCTTCGGGACGATTCTCTTCTGGTCGGCGACTGTGAGGCCTAGTCTGGTCAGCACCGGAGTTTGTTCCGAGCTGATATCGGCATCCGGTTCGAGTAGGGTTAGCGACTCGAGCTCTTCGAGCACAGTCTCCCAGGTCGCTGCGGAATCCGACTCCTTCGCGAGCTCTTCGAAGAAGGCGTCGACCTTGCTGGCCCGTACGTTTGAGCCCGCGATCAGCGCCTTGAACTTGATCTGCGCGCCATCGAATCCACGGTCCGTCGACAACGTCGCACGGATCATTCCGTCCGACGAGGCTGCGAGCGCTTCGCACTCAGCTCGCAGTGCGCTCGTCCGTTCTTTCCTTGCGGCGGTCAGCTCGGCGCGGAACTCCTTGTGCTTGTCGCCCGGCTTGCCGAGCGCGTCGCGATCGGTTCGCTGACGCTGCACAAGCTCGCGAGCCTTGCGTTGCTGCTCCTCTAGGCTGGCGAGTTCTGCCAGCTTGGCTTCGTGCGCCGAAGACCGTTCCTTCACGGCCCGATACGCCCCGTCGTATTCGGTCAGCTTGACCGACAGGGTTTCAGCGGTCGTAGCGACCGCGCCACCTTCCGCAGAGAGCGCATTGAAGTCAGTTTCCAGCCTACTGACCGCCGATCGCAGACCGACCAGTGCATCACGGGCCGTAGTAAGCAATGCGTTGGCTTCTGCAGTGAGGCTGGCTGGAGCGGAGGCTGGGAGTTCAAGATCCTCTAGCGATGAGTCCAGCGATTCAACCAGAGAAGCGAGATTCTCCTGTGTAACCTCGATGTGCCGGAGCCAGCGGGTCTGGGCTGAGCGCAAATCGTCATGCCCGGCCTTCCCGTCGAGGACTTTTCGATCCTCCTCAGAAATCCCCGCAAGGCCATCGCGCAGCGACTGCGCCTGTTCGGCCCACGACCGGATGCGCAAATCGCCACGCTCAATCTCGGCAGACAGGTTCCGATACCGCTGGAGGGTGCCGTAGTTCTCGCGAAGTCGGCCGGCCACTTCTTGTCGTTTGCGGTCGATCTCTTCGAGCTGCCGCTGGATCGGCGATGTGACGAATCGCAACAGTTCATCGACTCGTATGGAGACGCTACTCAGTTGCTTCTGACTGTATGCCTGGATTGGAAGGACACTCTGGATGGCGGCTTCAGTCACCTTCTCGAACTGACCGCCACCTACCTTGAGTTGAATCGTCCCGTCGCCAGCGTGTCTGCGCACAACGTGGGCGATCCCGTTGATTACGCAGTGCACTTCTACGTGCGCGTCGTAAGGCTTGAGCGTCGCGTCGATGAGTTTGCGCTGACGCACTCGGGGATCTGCAACCTCGTCATCCTCGGTTGCCCGAGCAGGCTGGTCGCACAAGGCCCAACGGAGGTAGTCAAGCACCGTCGATTTGCCGGTGCCTCGTCCACCTATGAGAGCTGTGTATTGCGGGTTGAGTGCGACGTCTACGCGACCCATGAACTTGCTGTTCGACACCACAACGCGCGAAACCCAGACGTTCGGTATCGCCGGAGAGCTGTGGGAGATTCGAGACTCCTGCGCCAGACATGCCTGACGGATTGCCTCAGCAGTTGGCTTCGCCCACTTCACCCATGTCGCGTGCTCACCAAGCGTGGAGAAGTCGGCTTTGCGCGCGTCGGAAGTCTGGAACAATGCAAGACGCTTCGATCCCCAGTTGCCGTCGCCGCCATCGAGAATCCGCTTCTCGCCGGCGTACTTCTGGCGGTCCAGCTCCGTGATGGGCTTGTCGAGGTATCCCCCGACAGCAACCATGTCCCGATACTTGGCCTGGAAGGATTCCCGCAACAGAGTCTTATGACCGTTCGGCGTGACGTTCGGAAGGAGGATATACCTCCCTCGGAGCCAATCATTCTTGTCAAGCTTCGCGTGGATGTCGTTGAGATCGCCTGAGTCCGGCAAGACCGTTGTCTGAGGGAGAACATCGAGGGCTGCATCAATTGGGTCAAAATGAAGGGCCTTCAAGACGTCATTGAGGCGGCCTTCTGGGAAGTCTGCGTCGAGAATGAGAATCGCCTGACACGGAACGCTCAACGTCAGCTCGAGCGCAGGAAACACTGTCAGTTGCTCGCGAACAGGCACCGGTGTGCCGTCCGCTAACCGCTCTGCGGCTGCAGCGCGCTTGATAAACGGGAAGAACGCGAAGTCGTGGTGATCAGAGATGGCAACCGCGTTGAGACCCTGCGAACGCGCAGCAGAAACGAATGTCGCAGCCCACGTGTCGCGCTCAGAAGCGGTGGGGCGATCCCCGTCCCACTGGGTGTCACGCGGGGTATGGACTTGGAAGTCAGCACGATAGAAGTGACCGCCATTGTCAGCCAACTCGATGGCTCTAGTGGACTCGTTTGCCATGACTATCGACTTGCCTTTCCTAGCTTCGCCAGACTCTCGTCGTTTTCTATCCCGAGCGCCCGCACCAGGTTCGCGTGGAGCGACACCAACACCGCCGACCCTTCAGCGCTCGGCGTTGATCGGTCATTCTCGACCAACCAATTCGCGACCGCCACCTTAGACGGAGCCTTTAGCCCGACGCTCTTGATCCAGTCGTACATCCACTTCGCAGCCGAAGCGCCCGTCTCTGCTGCGATCGGTGGCACTTCTGGAAGATCGCTCGCGGTGACTCCTGGATTGCACTCAGGAAGCAGCGCCGAGATCGCAGCCCTGTAGGCGTCTGGCTCGAGGGCGTTCTCGATCCCCGGCAATCCCAGCTCAGTGATCAGGCTCTCTGGCACGCTTGCATCTGTGAGGGCAGTCTTCAGCTTCACCCCGCCATCATCACCGTCGACGAGGTATGCGACATGGGCAGCCTCGAGGTCGAGTTTTGGCAGGAAGTCGTTCGGGACTTCGGACAGTCCTGGGGCCACTTGATAAGGCAGATCCGTCTGTCCAGTTGCGGAACGTATCAGCGTAGGTAGAAGGATCATCTCGGTGGCCCCCTCGGCCAGGACGACGTAGCGAGCGGGTGTGAAGGCAGCGGCCGCTGCACCCATAGCAAGCATCAGAGGCGAGTAGCCTGCTGCACCTTGCCAGAAGCTGTTCTTCACGTCGCTCACTTGGAAGTTGTCGTGACGCGGTACGACAACACGAATCCCAGTGCCAAGGTCGGGCGGAAGGCACGCAGGACTGTGGGTCGTGTAGATGACCTTGATCGCGTGCTCCTGCGTGACGAACATATTGACCAGATCCGCTTGCGCATCGATGTGGAGATGGTTCTCTGCCTCGTCGATGAGCAAGATCGGCGCACGCTCCGAACCATGAACCTTCAGGAAGGCGATCAGTGCGACGAACATTCGGAGGCCGGCACTGCGCTCGTCGAAGACTGTGATGTTGTCGCCGTCCTCCATGAGCTCGATGCGAAGCTGATCACCGTCAAGCTCAAAGTGGACAGCCAGCTTCGACTGTTTCCGCGCTTCGTCGAAGATGGCGTCCATCCGCCTGTTGGCCTGGACGATCGCCGTTCGTCGACGCGCAATGTCTCCTGTTCGAACGAACTGGAGAAGCTCTGCGAGGTCGAGTGACGCTGTGCCCGCAAGGTTCGCAAGCGCGACTGGGGTGTCGTTGATCAGCGCGTCGTCGAACGTGTACGCGGATTGAAATGAGCGATCGGCCTCGTCGAAGAGGATGAAGTCCGGCGTGCGCCTCCAGATGCGGTCGCGAGCGGCTGGAGCGGGGTCTTCTCGCTCAGACCACGCGATGATCGCATCGAAGGCCGCACGCAGCGACTCCGCATCGACGTCGTCAGCAAGCGTGACACCCCGGAGGGATTGCGCAGTCTGAACTGCTTCGGCAGGAAGATCACTTCCGACCTCCGCGACGGCAGCCTCGACAGCCTCGACCACGGAGCTGAGCTCCGCCCGGTAATCATGCGGATCGTCAGACCCCGGATCGGCATACGTAGTGTTCGGATCGATCCAGTCATCAAGGTCTTCTTTGACGGCTGCTGCCTTAAGAGTGTCGAGTGCATCTTGGAGTGGCCGCACGGACTTTCGAGGCGCTGGAAGCAGGTCGACGATGAGCTTGTCTCCGGAAGCGGAGCGTGCAACGTGGGCGCGAGTCGGCTGCTCGTGCAAGTCGAGATCCGCAAGGGCAGTGCAATCTTCCTCCTCCACGACGTAGTCGAAGGTCGTCACACGGGTCTGATCGGTTACTTCGGTAGCTCGCGAACGCTGAGGTACCGGCACGGCGGTCTCGCCATCGACGTGAGCGAGCGCCTTGAGCAGGGTGGTCTTGCCTGCCTCATTCGGCCCCACGATAGCGATGACCTTCGCATCCAAGTTGATCTTGGAATCGACGATCCGGCCGTAGCCCTGGACGTGAGCAGAGATGAGCCTCATAGCCTCCACGCCCCCGGTGCCGCCCGCGCGTAGTCGTCAATGCCGATGGCTTCGAAGTGGCGTTTGGCGGACTTGATCTTGGCGAGTTCTGTTGGGCGGAGCTTCGAGTCGTCGAGCGCGCTCTTCGTCTCGCGGATCATGTAGATCCGGTCTTCGCCGTCCTCCTGCTTGATGATCGCCCAGTCGGGGTTGTACGGGCCGACTGGGGTGTCGATCTTGAACTTCGCGGGCAGCTTCATGAACAGCTTGATGTCCTCGCGAGAGTCGAGCAGCTCCGCGAATTGGCGCTCGACATCGGAATCGAAGACGACGTAGTCGAAGTCGGTCTTCTGGGTGTGCTGCACCTTGTACATCTGGTCGAGGAAGCGCTCCTTCTCCTCCTCGCCGTCCCGCTGCAGCTCGCGAAGCTCGTAGACCGAGCCAGCGATCCGCTCGTATTGGATGCCCTCGACCACGATCTTTGCCAACTCGCTCTGCAGCGCGCGTTTGGTCATCGCGATGAAGTCGTTCGGGTTGCCGATGAACTCTCCCAGCCGCTCGCTGCCGATCAGGATGTCGACGATGGTCTTGCGAGTGAGGGAGGTCGCCTCCTGGAGTTCCGTGATGATGTCGGGCAGGTCGTAGCTGCCCTTGAGGTCGGCCGAGCGGGTGCCGAGTTCTTCACCCTTGGCTCCGCCTCTCAGCACCTTGACTCCGGCGCGGGTGACCTGGATACGCAGCGCGTCGATCTTCGGCGCTTCACGGATCGCCCGGATGGCGTTCTCGATCAGATCCTTACGCTCGACCTTGACGCGGTAGGTGGTCTTCTGGCTGATCGTCTCCCAGAACTCCTCAAACTCCGGTGTCGAGTAGAGCTGCTTGTTAAGCACGCGCGGCTGACGCTTGCTGACCGGCTTGACGTACTTGCCGATGTTTGCGCGTTCAACCAGCTCGATGATGATCGGCTCAGCCCAGACGAAGTCGACGGGCAGGCCGAGGTCGAAGCCGAGCTGGTTCGGCTGAAACTTCGAGGTGACCGCGCCGTCCTTGTCGAGGAAGCCCTTGTCCTTGAGGTGCTCCCACACGAGGACGGATCGCTGGTAGCCGAACTGGTCATCGGTGAGCGCACCGTTCTCGTCCTGCAGCGGGATCTTCGAGAACTCGGCCCGGCGCACCCGGCCGATCTCGACACCGGCGTCCTTGTACTCACGCTGGAGCGCGTCCGCGAACTTCGTGTACGACTCGTTCGCCACGACCGTCAGCGTCGCGACGCCCCGGTCAGCCACGCGGGTGTAGCCGTCAGCGGTCTTGGCGACGGGGAGGCGCAGTCCACGGCCGAGGGTCTGGCGCCGCTCGGTCTCGGCACCCATCTCGCGCAGGGTGCAGATCTGGAAGACGTTCGGGTTGTCCCAGCCCTCGCGCAGGGCAGAGTGGCTGAAGATGAAGCGCACGGGCTCGTTCTCGTCGAGCAGGCGTTCCTTCTGCTGCATGATCAGTTCGTAGGCGTCGTCATCGGCCTTGGTGGTGCCGGACGAGTCCTGGAAGGTGGTTGTCTTGCCGCGCTTGATCTGGGAGAAGTACGCCCGGCGAAGTTCGCTCGGCGCCTGCGGCAGCAGCTCCTGGTAGCGCGCAGACTTCGCGCGCTCCTCGACGAACACCTCGTCGAACCACTGCACGAAGTCGCCGCTCGCATCATCGTTGTTCGTGCCGTCGCCCAGGTAGCTGGCAACCTTGTCGACGAAGAAGAGGCTGAGCACCTTGATGCACTTGGCCCGGAGCATCGATTCCTTGCGCAGGTGCTCGCGAACGGTCTCACGGATCATCTCCTTGTAGATCGCGCCGGCCGAGGCACCGGTGCTCTCGCCCTCGTACAGGAACCCGTGGGTGGTGAGGTCGACGTAGGCGGGCTCGATGCTCATCTCGTTGATGCGCCAGCCCTCGTAGATCGGATTGTTCGTCAGGCGCGCATCCGACAGCTCCTGATGCTGCTTCGCACTCACAACCCGGCGCTCAAGCGAGCCATCGGCTTTGCGGCAGGAAAGCTCCAGCCGGGCCGACCACGACGGCTCACGCCGCACCTCAACCAGCTTGATATACGGCGTCGCGTCCGCGCCCTGCTGGGCCACCTCAGCCACGACGATCTGCTTCACCAAACCCAGATCGTGGGCGTCGACCGGGTCGAGCCGGTAGACGACGTTGCGCTGCTTCTTGTGCGTGGCGCTGTAGCGCAGGGTGAAGACCGGGGCGAGTTCACCGACCGCCGACTGCGACAGCTGCGACTCCATGTTCTGCGGCTCGTCCATGATGACAACGGGGTGAGTTGCCTTCAGATAGTCGATCGGGCGCAGGCCGTTCAGCTTGTCGCGCGTCTGGTGGATGATGCGCGTGTTCGCATTGCCACGGATCGAGTCGATCGTCATGATCAGGATCTGCACGTTGGTCGAGGTCGCGAACGACTGCACCTCCTCGGCGCTCTTGCCGCTATAGACGGAGGCATCGAAGGTGATGCCCTGCGGCTTATAGAGGGTCTCGAAGTGCTCACGCATGAGCCGGATGCTCGTGCTGACACCCTCGCGAATCGCGACGCTCGGCACGAGGATCACGAACTTCGTGAAGTTGTACCGCACGGCCAGATCGAAGATCGTGCGCAGGTAGACGTAGGTCTTACCCGTACCGGTCTCCATCTCGATATCGAAGTCGAGCGCGTCGCCCGCAAGCGCCGACGCAACCTCAAGGCCGTTGCGATCCTGCACACGCTGCAGGTTCGCGAGGATCAGGTCACGATCGAGCACCAGGCTGTTGCCGACTGCGCCGACCTCCTGCGTCAGGTCGATGTCAAGCACCGACTGATCTGAGTCGGGCAGCGCCGCCGCACCACGCAGGGTCGTGACCAGCTTCTCCGCATCCTTCGGCTGCCCGTCGACCAGGTCAACCACGGACGCGATCGCATCCAGCTGATACGGCTGACTGGCGTCGAACTGGAATCCTGAACCGCTCGCTGTGCCGTTTTTCATACTCAGGCCGCCCAGAGCTCAATGCCCTTGCTCTTTGCGAGCTGGGCCAGGTTGGTCTTGAGTTCGTCATCGCCCTGGAACGCGTCCTCGAGCACGATGATCCGCGTCGGAGACTCGTCAACGAGTGCACGAAGCTGCTCGAGCGTCGGCTTGACGTGCTCGTTCAGGTACGCCAAGACAGCGATGTCACCGTCGCGATCCCGCACAAGCCGAATGTCAAGGCCATCAATCTCGGCAGGCGAAACCGCCTCGGTCAGCGAGTAACCCTGCTTCAGCAGGATCTCAGTGAGCAGGTCATCGGCAGTCGCGTCGTCTGTAGCACTGTCACGCAGGCTGAGCAGGTGCTCCTGCAGTGCGTCCTCCTCAACATCACTCGAAACGCGCCACTTGGCGAAGTTTGTGTCCGAGAGTTTGTAGGAGCGGAAGCCGCAGTCCACCGACTGAGCCGTGACCTCGGCTTTGATCTGATCGCCCGCGAGGTCCAGGCGCCTTCGAGCCACATCTGAAATTGTTGCGAAACCTGCTTTGCGTGCTTCAGAAGTCTCGGGGGTGGGCTCTGGAAGTTGCACAAGAACGAACCGTCTGGAACCGCCGTCGAGCGCATTCTGCTTCATTACAGCGTGGCCAGTCGATCCTGATCCCGCGAAGAAGTCCAGAACCAAGGAGTCCTTGTCCGAAAACTGGGTGAGCATACGACCGATCAAACTGATCGGCTTCGGGCTATCGAAATAGGCACCGCCCATGAGTGACTTCAATGCCGAGGTGGCGCTGGACGTATATCCGGCATCGTCCCACCATGTGGTGTCGGTCTTCCGACTCGCCTCCGCCTTCTCTCGATAGTATTTTCGCTGAAGCGTGTTGCCTCGCTTGACTATCTCGCCTGCGTCGTAGAGTTCTTGCATAGTTTCGCGCGAGTATCGGAAGTATCCCTCGACTCCCAAGAACTCATAGTATGGGTTCCCTTTTCGAGCCCCACCCGGCCCATCGACCGGAACTAATTTGTAGGCACCACGCTCGTCCGATGTCTCGAATCCAGACAAGTCTGGATCGAGTCCAATCGACGTGCGATTTGAATAGATATCCTCAAAACGGCGCGCGTAAACGAAAATCGTATTGTGGTTTGGAGAGATGATCTTGTCATTCGAAACGGATCCGCGCGACTTGTGGTTGATAGCAGCAACGAAGTTTCCCTCACCGAAAACCTCATCCAATAGTCTGCGCAAGTGCGCCGCTTCATTGTCATCTATCGAAACGAAGATTACCCCGTCATCGGCGAGCAGGTTGCGCGCGAGCTTGAGGCGCGGATACATCATGTTGAGCCAGTTGGAGTGATAGCGGCCTTCGGTCTCGGCGTTCGTCGTGACCTTCTTGCCCTCCTCGTTGACCTGGCGCGTCCACTCGAGGTAGGTGTCGAGGCCCTCCTTGTAGTTGTCCGGGTAGACGAAGTCTTTGCCGGTGTTGTACGGAGGGTCGATGTAGATCATCTTGATCTTCGCGTGGTAGTGCTTCTGCAGGATCTTGAGCACTTCAAGGTTGTCGCCCTCGATGAAGACGTTCTGCGTCGTGTCCCAGTCCTTCGAGTTCTCGAAGTCGGGCTTCAGCGTTGCTGTGGTCGGCTCCTGCGCCGCACGGAGGGCTCGCTTCTTGCCGGGCCAGAAGAGTCCGAACCGTTCGCTGCTGTCGGCCACGTCACCGTCGAGCAGTTCCTCGAGCTTCTCGACATCCACCTTGCCGTCGGCGATGGCCTCGGGAATCAGATCGGCAAGCTGCGCTGCCAGCTCGGTCTGGAAGTTCGGTGTAGTGGATGGTGTTTCGTAGATCTCGTCAGTCATTCGGGTGATTCTCTCTCATGATTTTAACAATTTGCGTCGGGTTTGTGAAAGACCCGTGGTCTATGTGGCTATGCGCCAGCGAATTGTGAACAGATGCTCGATATCCTGGGTTCCCTGGAGCGACTGCTCGATCAGCTCGAGGTACTTATCGGCCTCGGCCCGGAGTTTCTTGCGTGTGTCTCGGAAGTGCTCGTCGGCCTCCTCGGCACGCTGCTCCCACTTGCGGGCCTCCTTCTTGAGCCGCAGTTGCTCCATCGGATCGTCGGCCTGCCGGGCGAGCTTGCGGGCTTCCTTCTCCTTGGCGCGGTACTCGCGGATCTTGCCCTCGTGCTCGGCCTTACGATCCTGCTGGTTGCGGTAGAGGAGTTCCTCCTGCTGGTCGTAGTAGCGAGAGTTACGGCCCTGGACTTCCTTCTCCAACTCAGCCCGTCGAGTGTCCAGATGCGGCGTGAAGCCGCCCTCATCGATCGCCACCGGCCGTGTCCCAACGACGATGCAGGCGAGGTCAAGGATGTCTGCGACGTACTCTTCATCAAGCCACCGGCCGTCATCGGTCATGGCGCCGGCGAGCATGTAGGACTCGGAGACGTCCTCGTCGCGCGCCCTCATCCGGAAGGTCGCAACGCTGACGGTGAGTTCGCCGCCGGTGCCCTCCAGCGCACGAATCGCGCTGCTCACACGCTCCGACTGGCCGAGCGAGAACGTCAGCTCGCGTGCGGGGGTGTCGTGAGTCTTCGAGGTCTCGACGACGTGCTGAGCGAGGGGGCTTGCGTAGCGGTACTGGTGGGCGTTCTCCAGCAGCTGGGACTTGAAGAAGTAGCGCCCGGTCGGCGCGTCCTTCACGGGCGACTGGTTCAACACGAAGGTGCGCCCGTCGCCCTCGAAGGTGGCGTGCTGGTCGAGTTCGTGCCGGGTTACCGCGAGCAGCAGGCGCTCGAACTTGTTGAGCACCTCGCCGGACTGCGTGTCATAGGCCTTGAGGCGATCCTGGACGTGGGGGTCGAGGTTGTCGAAGACCTTCGCCTTTGCGCTGGCCATCTCGCGCGAGATCTCGCCCGCGTACTGCGCCTCCAGCTCCCTGAACGCAGAGTCCAGCTCGTCGGCGGTTCTGCAGCGGGTGAGGATGTCGCTGATCGTCTTCTCGAAGTCCAGTCCGTCCTCGATCGCGCCGAGCACCTCGTCGCTTGCGCCAAAGACGCTGGAGAACAGTTGGAACTTGTTCGTCAGCAGCTCCAGGATGCGCTGCTCGGCGATGTTGCCCTTGTTCGAGAAGTTCACGACGACGACGTTGTGCTTCTGCCCGAAGCGGTGCACACGGCCGATGCGCTGCTCAACCCGCTGCGGGTTCCAGGGCAGGTCGTAGTTGACGAGCATCGAGCAGAACTGCAGGTTGATGCCCTCTGCCGCAGCCTCGGTCGCGATCATGATCTTGCCCTCGGTGCGGAAGTAGTCCACGAGCGCTTTGCGCCGATCCACAGCAGCAATGCCGGTGATCAGGTCGCCGTCTCTGTTCTTCTCCAACCACGCCTGGTAGATCGCGGTCTGCTCCGGCCCGTTGTTCGCCCCGTTGAAAAGAACGAGGCCCTCGCCGCGACCAGCCTCCCGCAGTGAGCGCGCGATGTACTCCTGCGTCTTCGTCGAGTCCGTGAAGATGATGGCTTTCTCGGGAGCGCCCAGCTCGCGCAGGCGCTCGAAGCCGAGGTCGAGCGCCTCTCCGAGCTTGACCGCCTTCTGGTTCTCGGTGATCGAACGAGCCAGAGCCGCGTACTCGCGCAGCTCCGCAACCTCGGCAGGCATCGCCTCCAGCAACGACTCGTCCAGCGGCACAGAGGAGCGGGCTTCCGTGCGTCCGCTGATCTCTTCGGCCTCCTCCAGCTCCTCGCTGGTGATCTCGTCGTCGACGGCAAAGTCTGCTGCGACCAGACCACCGCGGCCGTCGCGACGCTGCCCGGCTGCAACCTCATCGGCCAGACGGTTGGCGATATTCTCCAGCGTGCTCGCGACCGCGTAGGTCGACGAACCGAGACGCTTGCGGATGATCAGGGCAGAGAGGTGACGCTGACTCCCGGCGAAGGCGAACAGCTCGTCGCGCTGCAGGTAGTCGTTCACCAGGTCGTAGAGCCGCGCCTCGTCGGGCGACGGGGTGAACTCAACCGTCAGCGGCAGGCGCTTGGTGAAGTGGATGTACTTGTCGGCATCGCGCCGCAGCGTGCGCTTCGAGACGGTGGCGACACGCTCCACCAGGTCGTCGTCACCGCCGAGGTCTCGATTCTTGACGTACCGCTCCCGGAAGGCATCGAGCGAGTAGAAGTAGCCAGGGTCGAAGATCGACACCAGCCCATACAGCTCCTCGAGCTTGTTCTGCAGTGGCGTGGCGGTCAGCAGGACGGTCTTGTGTGCACCGCCAACGATATGCGCGACTGCCTCGGCCGCCTTTGTCTTGCCTGTCCAGTAATTGCGCAGTCGGTGTGCCTCGTCCGCAACCACCAGATCCCACGCCTTGAGCAGTGAGGTCTCGTGCCGCAGCGCGAACTCATAGGAGCAGATCAGCACCTGCGCCGAACGACCACCCGCAGCATCAAGCAGCGAGTCCTTCGACTTTGGGTCGAGGATGGCGGACGGGATCAGGAACTTCTCGTGGAGTTCCTGCTGCCACTGCTGCCGAAGGCTCGACGGGGCAACGATCAGAATGCTGCGGCGGCGTTCCGCCCAGTACTGCGAAATGACGATGCCCGCCTCAATCGTCTTACCGAGGCCGACCTCATCAGCGAGGATCACGCCCGGCAGGAACGGTGTCTGCAGCGCGAACAGGGCGGCGTCGATCTGGTGCGGCTTCGGCTCCACTTGGGCGTCAAACAGCAGGCCGGCGAGCTTGCCGACGTGATCGTTCGCGTAGCTACGCTGCAGCTCGTGCGCGTAGTACTTCGCCTGGTAGTCGGTGAGTGGGGAGGTCATCGGCGTCCCCTCTGAACAGAGCAACGCGAGCGCAACGAAGCCGCGGCGGCCTGGTGGCCGTCGCGGCGGGGTGATCGTGCCGCTCTTCGTCTCATCGGGTGCTGGCGCTCCTTTGCGCCGACGGCGCGATTAAGTTCTATTCATGGCTGTCTTTAGGGTACCGGCGACCTCGGACACCGCCCAGGCGACGCGCTTGTGAGGTAGCCAGACGGACGTCGCAGGTGGGAGCTGAGCCGCTCAACCAGACCCTGCGATCTCCCCTCGATTGTCTCACGATCAGCATGTTTCGTGAAGGTCTGGCGTCATGCGCGCGCAAGCATATGAATAAGGCGGCATCCTCCCGAGCGAGAGCACGTAGCTCTCAAAGCTCGGTCGGATGCCGCCAGGTGCACGACTGCTGGTCAGTCGACTGGGGGCGGAGCCTGCCCCGCTTTCGCGGACACCTGAGCTGAGGCGATGATCGTCTCGGGAGGGAGCACCGAAGTCGCCGGAGTTCCGGCGGAGAGCGTTGGATCTGGTCGCGCAGGGTGAGCCGGTCGCCGCGACCGCGAGGAATCTCGGGATCAGCGAGTCGTGCCTGCGCCGGTGGATGGCGCAGGACGACGTCGACGCGGGCCGAGCAGACGGGCTGACGTCAGTCGAGAAGCGCGAGCTGATCGAGCTGCGGCGGAAGAACCGGGTGCTCGAGATGGAGAACGAGATCCTCAAGCGCGCCAGCGCCTACTTCGCGAGGGAGAACGTCCTCCCAAAATAAGCTTCCGGCTCGTCCACGAGCTGCGCCGTGACGGGTTCCCCGTCGCGGTGACGTGCCGGGTGCTGAGGGTCTCCACGTCCGGCTACTACGACTGGCTCGCCAGGCCGGCGTCGGCCAGGGCGGTCGCCGATGCCGAGCTGCTGGGCGCGATCCGCCGCGCGCACCTCGACTCGCGCGGCACCTACGGGGCGCCGCGCGTGCACGCGGAGCTGCGGCTCGGGCTCGGCATCCGCGTCGGGCGGAAGCGCATCGCGCGGCTGATGCGCGGCGATGGGCTGGCGGGCGTCTGCCATCGACGGAAGCGGCGGGGATGGCGGCCGGCACCGGCGACGCACGAGGATCTCGTGCGCCGCCGGTTCGTCGCCGACCGGCCGGACCGGGTCTGGTTCACCGACATCACGCAGCATCGCGCCGCGGACGGCTGGGTCTACTGCGCCGCGGTCGTCGGCGCGTTCAGCCGCCGCGTCGTCGGCTGGTCGATCTCCGATCGCATACGCACCGAGCTGGTCGTCGACGCGCTCGAGATGGCCCGCTGGCAGCGCAAGCCCATCGGCACGATCGTCCACTCCGACCGCGGCAGCCAATACACGTCCTGGGTCTTCGGCCACCGCCTCCGCCAAGCCGGGCTGCTCGGATCGATGGGCCGCGTCGCGTCCAGCGTCGACAACGCACTCATCGAGTCGTTCTGGTCGACCATGCAGCGCGAGCTTCTCGACCGCCGCACCTGGCGGTCACGCACCGAGCTCGCGTCCGCGATCTTCGAATGGATCGAGGGCTACTACAACCCTCGCCGCCGCCACACCAGCCTCGGCAACCTCGCCCCGGCCGAGTTCGAAGCCCTTCACACGACCACCCTCGCCGCGGCATGATCACCTCAGAGAACGTGTCCGGAAAACCGGGGCAGGCTCCAGCCGCGCCGACACCGGCGAGGTCATCGCCGAGCACCACATCGACCCCGAACGCGACTACCAGCGACCCACCACGCGCCTGATCATTGACCCGATGAGTCGCGACATCCACGACAACCCGCACGAACCTACAGAAAAGCCCTGAGCCGCGACACCGTGTCAACGATGTCGCGACTCAGGACATCTGTCGGGCTGACAGGATTTGAACCTGCGACCCCTTGACCCCCAGTCAAGTGCGCTACCAAGCTGCGCCACAGCCCGTCGATCTGCGAGATCGAGCCGCCCGAAGGCAACTGCAACAGACTAGCGCATCCCGCGCATCCGTCGCGCCTCGTCAGCGACCTGATCGCCGCCGCACGAAGTCGGCGAGGTCCGCTGCCTGGGCCACGCGGGACGGCTCGTGCACGTACATCATGTGGCCGGCCTCGTAGTAGCGGTGCTCGAGGTTCGCGCGCAGCGGCTCCGGGATCCGCAGGTGCGCGACGGAGTCCTCCGCCGCCGAGAACGGCGTCGCGCCGTCGAACCAGCCGTAGGCGAAGTGCACGGCGAGGTGCGGGTTCTGCCGCATGGCGCGCGAGAGGCGATCGATGACGTAGACCGGCGCGTTCTCGAACTCCTTGTAGCTCCAGTGCTCGATGACGTCCTTGCCGAACACGTGGTACGGGCCCGTGTCGCGGACGTCGAGCTCGTGGTGCAGGTAGTGCTGGTACGCCGCCGCGTAGGGGCCGAGGATCGCATCCATCGACGGGTCGGCGTCCATGTGCTCCGCGATGCCGCTCGCGGCGGGCCCGGTGAAGCGCGAGTCGAGCCGGCCCACGGTGAGCCCGCGGTCCCGCAGCAGCTCGCCGAAGTAGCGCCAGTGCTCGATGCGGAGATCGGCGCGGTCGACGTAGTCCGTCGAGAGCCCGGTGAGGCGCGCGAGGCGGGCGACCGCTGCCGATCGCTCCTCCTCCGTCAGCCGAGCCCCGCGCGAGAGGACGTACGGGTAGTCGCGCGCGGCGTACTCGTGCGCCTCGGCGACGACCTCCTCGAGCGAGCGGCCCTCGTGGAAGCCGTGCTGCCAGGCGGTCGCGGCGTAGAACGGCAGGTAGAGCGCATGGGCGCGGTCGCCGCCGCGCTCGAAGTTCGCGGTCGAGAAGTCGAGCACGCTCGAGATGAGCAGGAGCCCGTTGAGGTACATGCCGAGCTCGCCCTGCAGGTGCTGCGCGAGCCCGGCTGCGCGCGTCGTGCCGTACGACTCCCCCGCGAGGAACTTCGGGCTCAGCCAGCGGCCCTCGGCCGTCACCCACTGGCGGATGATCTCGGCCACCGATTCGATGTCGGCGGTGAAGCCGTGGAAGTCCTTCGCCTTCTGCCCCTCGGCGGGCCGCGAGCGGCCAGTCGAGACCGGGTCGATGAAGACGAGGTCGGAGACGGCGAGCAGCGTCTCGCGGTTGTCGGCGATCCCGTAGGGCGGTGCCGCGAGGGCTCCCGCGTCGCCCATCACGACGCGGCGGGGGCCGAGGAGCCCCATGTGCAGCCACACGCTCGCCGAGCCCGGTCCCCCGTTGAACGCGAAGGTCACGGGGCGCTCGGTCGGGTCCGCGTCGTCGAGCGTGTACGCGGTGACCGCGACCTGCGCGCGAGCGCGGCGGCCGCGGAACACGTCGTCCTCGACGTGCTCGTCCCAGAGCACCACGCGGCCCGACCGCGCGGTGTACGCGAGCGTCCCGTCGTCGGTCTCCAGGGCGTGCCGCGTGGTGACGACCTCGTCGATGGGCGGCGGCGGATCGTGCCGGTTGCGGTCGGCGGGGTCGGCGGGCTTGGCGTCGTCGCTCACCCGATCGAGCGTAGGCGATCGCGCAGCGCCCGCCATGCGCAGGCCGCGCTCACGCCCCGGTCGGCACCTCGTGCAGCAGCCGGCCGCCGCCGACGACCGCGCGGCGCGGGGGCGCGGTCACGAGGGCGTCCATCGCGTGCTCGGCGTCGAGCAGCACGACGTCGGCGCGAGCGCCGGGCACGAGGTCGTGGGTCTCGCGACCGACGAAGGCGGCGGCGCCGCTCGTGGCGACCTCGACGACGCGGCGCAGCTCCTCGTCGCGCACGAGCGACGACGCGCGCGCGAACTGGCGGGCGATCGCGAGGGTGTCGCCGTCGCCGTAGGGGCTCCAGAGGTCGCGGATGCCGTCGGTGCCGAACGCGAGCCGCACCCCGGCCGCGTCGAGCTCTGCGAGCGGCAGCTGCGGGAGGCGCAGCGGGGCCACGGTCGTGCACGACATGCCGAGCTCGCCCATCGCCTGGAGCAGGTCGCGGCGGCGGGCCTCGGGCAGCTGGGCGAGGGCGAAGCCGTGGGCGATCGTCACCCGCCCGGCGAGGCCGAGCCGGTCGACGCGCTCCACGATGAGCTCGAGCTCGAAGGCGCCGAGCTCGGCGGCGTCGTGGAGGTGGATGTCGATGCCGGCGCCGTGCCGCTCGGCGATGCCGAAGATGCCGTCGAGCTGGCCGACCGGGTCGCGGTCGATCGAGGCGGGGTCGAGCCCGCCGCTGTGGTCGACGCCCGCTCGCGCGGCCTCCTCGAGCAGCTCGAGCACCCCCGGGCGGCGGAGCACGCCGTCCTGCGGGAAGGCGACGATCGTCGCCTCGATCGCGCCGTCGTACGCGGCGACCGCCTCGCGCACCGCCTCGATGCCGCGCAGCCCGACGCCGAGGTCGACGTCGACGTGGGTGCGCAGCGCCGTCGTGCCGTGCCGCACGTGCGCCGCGAGCACCGCGGCGCTGCGCTCGACGCTCGGGATGCCGAGCTCGCCGCGGCGCGCTCGCTCGTGGCGGATCCGCCCGTCGACGCCGGGCTCGCCGCCGTAGCTCTGCCACGGCAGCCCGAGCCACGACTTGTCGACGTGCGCGTGCGCGTTGACCACCGTGGGGAGCGCGAGCAGGCCGCGCCCCTCGAGCATGCCCTCGCGCATCCGCCCTGGATCGTGCGGCTCGACCGCGGCGATGCGATCGCCGTCGAAGTGGATGTCGGACCGCGCGCCGCCCCACGGGCGCACGTCGCGGACGCCGCTGACCCGCCGCAGCTCAGGCATCGCGCACGGCTCGCTCGACCCGCGCCGTGAACCGCGCGAGCCGCTCGAGCAGCGCCGCGCCGCGCGCGGCGACGCGCTCGGGGCTCGTGAGGTGCGCGGGGCCGGAGCGGATGATGTGCGAGCACGCGAGGTCATCGCAGAGGTAGGTGCCGATCGAGCTGCCGCTGTCGGCGTCGAGGCTCGCGAGCCGGGCGCTGAACATGCGCACCTGCGTCGCCGGCTGCGTCGAGTGGCACATCGAGCACATGGCGGCGATGCCGGGCCGCAGCGCCCCGGGGGCGGCCCGCACGACGACGCCGATGAGCTCGTCGCCCCGCCAGTGCACGATGTAGCCGAGCCGGCTCGAGCGCTGGTCGCGCCAGCCGAGGTACTCGCGCTCAGCCCAGATCGTCTCGTGCAGGCCGGGCATGGGCAGCTGCTCGAGCTCGCGCCGGGTGGCGTTCACGAAGCTCGCTCGGAGCTGCTCCTCGGTCACCTCGCGCATGCCGACCTACGGTAGCGGATGCGCCCAGGGCGTCAGGAGGGGTTTGCCGCCGTCGGGCCTCCACCCAGGAGAGTCCCGACGGCGGCAAGTCTGTGTCAGGCGGGCTCGAGCTGGCGCGCCTTGGCCTTCTGGTCGGCCATGTGCTCGATGACGCGGATCACCTGCGACGAGTAGCCGAACTCGTTGTCGTACCAGACGTAGAGCACGAGGTGGCGGCCGCTCGCGATGGTCGCGAGCCCGTCGACGATGCCGGCCCGGTTGTTGCCGACGAAGTCGGAGGAGACCACCTCGGCCGAGTCGGTGAAGTCGATCTGCGCGCGCAGCGCTCCCGTGAGGGAGGTGCGGCGCAGCAGGTCGTTGACCGCGTCGCGCTCGACGGCCTGCTCGAGCGTGAGGTTGAGGATCGCCATCGACACGTTCGGCGTCGGCACGCGGATCGCGTTGCCGGTGAGCTTGCCCTCGAGCTCGGGCAGCGCTTTCGAGACGGCCTTCGCGGCGCCCGTCTCGGTGAGCACCATGTTGAGCGCGGCGGCGCGGCCGCGGCGCGCGCCCTTGTGGAAGTTGTCGATGAGGTTCTGGTCGTTCGTGTACGAGTGCACCGTCTCGACGTGGCCGTGCTCGATGCCGTACGCGTCGTTGACGACCTTGAGCACCGGCGTGATGGCGTTCGTGGTGCAGGATGCGGCGGTGACGATGCGGTCGTCGGCCGCGATGGTCTCGTGGTTGACGCCGAACACGACGTTCTTGAGCGGGCTCTTGCCGGGCGCGGTGAGCACGACGCGGTCGACGCCCGGGCACTCGAGGTGCTGCGCGAGGCCCGCCTCGTCGCGCCAGCGGCCGGTGTTGTCGACCACGATCGCCCGCTCGATGCCGTACTCGGTGTAGTCGACCGCGCTCGGGTCGTCGGAGTAGATGACCTGGATGAGCGTGCCGTTGGCGAGGATCGTGCTCGCCTCGTGGTCGATCTCGATCGTGCCCTCGAACGCGCCGTGCACCGAGTCGCGACGCAGGAGGCTCGCGCGCTTCTCGAGGTCGTTGTCGCCGCCGCGGCGCACGACGATCGCGCGGAGGCGCAGGCCCAGGCCGCGGCCCGCGTGGCCGATGAGGATGCGGGCGAGCAGGCGGCCGATGCGGCCGAACCCGTAGAGCACGACGTCGGTGGGGTGGTCCTGCTCCCACGACGGCAGCGCCGCGACGCGCTCGCGCGCCCACTCGGCGACGCCGCTCTCGGGCGCCTCGCCGAGGATGAGGCCCAGGTCGAGCGAGATCCCGCGGAGGCCCAGCTCGTCGACGAGCCGCAGCACGGCGATCGAGTCCTCGATGCGCAGCACGCGCTCGCCGACCCGGCGAGCCCACTTGTGCGCCTTGAGGATCTCGATCGGCGACTGGTTGACGAGCTGCTTCCCGTGCACGTGCGTGATGACATCGCGCTCCCGGTAGAGGCGCCCGATGATCGGCACGGCGGACTCGGCGAGGGCGACGCGGTCGAGCCAGGCCTGGTGGGCGGAGTCGACGGCGGGAACGATTGCGGATGCCACGAATTACACGATAGGCAAGCGGATGGGCCACCGGGCTCCGCGCAGCGGTTCAGGATGGCGTCGACCTCACGTCGGTGAAAGATCGCCGCATCTTTCACTCCCGCGCGTCAGGACACGTACGAGGCGCCGAGCTTCCAGTAGCCGGTGAAGGTGATGCGGCTCTTGTCGACCGCGCGCTCGCGCACCAGGTGCCGCCGGGTGCCGGTCGCGAGCCGCTGCTCCCCTGCGGAGTAGGCGTACCCGAGCCCGGCGTCGATCGAGAGCCCGCGGAGCTCCTCGAGCGCCGAGTCGCCCGCGCGAGCGGCGCCGCGCTCGACCCAGCGCACGTCGACGCCCGCGGGGCGGTCGAAGCGCTGGATGTCGTCGCGGTGGCCGACCTCGATCACCGCGACGCCCCGGCTGCCCTCGTCGAGCGAGCCGCAGATCCCGGCGATCGCCGGCAGCGCTGACTCGTCGCCGACGACGAGCACGGCGCCCTCGAGGCCGTCGTCGTTGTAGAGCAGCCCCTCGTCGAGGAGCACGGCGCGCTCGCCCCGCTGGGCCGCCATCGCCCAGGCGGCGCCCGGGCCGGGATCCTCGTGGCACACGAAGTCGATGTCGAGCTCGCCCGCCTCGAGCCGGAAGTCGCGCACGGTGTAGTTGCGCACCCAGGGCCGCTGCTGCTCGCGCATCGCCAGGTACTGCGGGAACCAGGTCGCCGGGCTCGTCGGGACGCGCAGCTCGTCCTGCCCGTCGCGCCGCATGAAGAACCGGAACCACTGGTCGTAGCCCTGCGGCGTCATCGCCGAGACCTCGTCGCCGCCGAGCGTGACCCGCCGGACGTGCGGCGACAGCTGCTGGCTCTCGAGCACCTCGAGCTCGATGAACCGCGGGGCGACCGCGGCCACGCGCTCCGGTCCTGCCATCGCTGCTCCCAACGCATCCGTCATGCCGCGCTCAGAGGACTGAGGTAAGCCTTACCTCCCAATGTAGCAAGGAGCGCGAGCACCGCGCACGCGCGTAGCATCGTCGGCAGCATGCAGCTCACCCCCGCGCGACGCCTCATCGCCCTGTGCACCCTCGCGCTCGGCGGGTTCGGCATCGGCACGACCGAGTTCGCGACCATGGGCATCCTGCCGCTCGCCGCGACCGAGCTCGTGCCCGGCTTCGACGCCGACCCGGCGGCCGGCATCGCGCGCGCGGGCTGGCTCATCACCGCGTACGCGCTCGGGGTCGTCGTCGGTGCGCCGCTCGTGTCGGTGTGGGCCGCGCGGATGTCGCAGCGCACGCTCGTGCTGCTGCTCGTCGCTGCGTTCGCGGTCGCGAACCTCGCGAGCGGCCTCATGCCGACGTTCGAGCTCACGATCGCCGCGCGCTTCGTCGCGGCCCTCCCCCACGGCGCGTACTTCGGCGTCGCCTCGCTCCTCGCGGCGAGGATCATGGGCCCCGGCCGCCAGGGCGCCGGCGTCGCGCTCGCGCTCTCGGGCCTCACGATCGCGAACGTCATCGGCGTGCCGCTCGGCACCTGGCTCGGCCAGACGGCGGGCTGGCGGTGGACGTATGCGGCCGTCGCCGCGATCTTCCTCGCGACGCTCGTGCTCGCGTGGCTCTTCCTGCCCTCCCAGCCCGGGGACCCGAGCCGCAGCGCGCGGCGCGAGCTCGCCGCGTTCCGCAGCCCGCGGCTCTGGCTCATGATCGCCGTCGGCTGCATCGGCTTCGGCGGGTTCTTCGCGGTCTACTCCTATGCGGCCGAGACCGTCACGCGCGTCGCGGGGCTGCCCGAGGCCGCGATCGCGTGGCTGCTCGCGACCGTCGGCATCGGCATGACGATCGGCAACGCGATCGGCGGCTGGTCGAGCGACCGCAGCATCCGCCGCACGATCCTCGTCGCGTTCCCGGTGCTCATCGGCTCGCTCGCGCTCTTCGGGCTGCTCGGCTGGCACCCGGTCGCGATGTTCGCCCTCGCGTTCCTCATCGGCGGCGCCGGCTCGGTGCTCACGCCGGCGATCCAGGCGCGCATCATGGGCATCGCCGGCGACGCCGAGCTGCTGGGCGCGGCGGCGAACCACGCGGCGTTCAACGTCGGCAACGCGCTCGGCGCGGCGCTCGGCGGCGCGGTCATCGCGGCCGGGCTCGGCTACCTCGCCCCCGCATGGATCGGCGTCGCCCTCGCCTCGACCGGCTTCGGGCTCGCGCTGTGGAGCCTCGCGGTCGAGCGCGGGCCCGACACGGCGACGCACCACGTGGTCGCGACGGTGCTCGGCCCGACGACCGCCGGCATCGAGGTCGTCGACCGCTGAGGCGCGGGTCCGCCCGCGCGCGATGCGAGAATCGACGGATGAGGTTCCTGTCGATCCAGTCGCACGTCGCCTACGGGCACGTCGGCAACTCCGCCGCCGTCTTCCCGCTGCAGCGCATCGGCCACGAGGTGTGGCCCGTGCTCACGGTCAACTTCTCGAACCACACGGGCTACGGCGCGTGGGGCGGACCGCTCATCTCCGCCGACGACGTGCGCGCGGTGGTCGCCGGCATCGAGGACCGGGGCGTGCTCGGCACGGCCGACGGCGTGCTCTCCGGATACCTCGGGGGCGAGGCGATCGTCGAGGTCGTGCTCGACGCGGTCGCGCGCGTGAAGGCGGCGAACCCGCAGGCGACGTACACGTGCGACCCGGTGATGGGCAACGCGAAGTCGGGCTGCTTCGTCGCCCCGGCGATCCCGCCCCTCATCCGCGAGCGCGCGCTCCCGGTCGCCGACATCATCACGCCCAACCAGTTCGAGCTCGGCTTCATGACCGGCACCGACCCCGACACGATCGACTCGACGCTCGAGTCGGTCGACCGCGCGCGCGACCTCGGCCCGGGCACGGTGCTCGTCACGAGCGTGCTGCGACCCGACCGCGAGGCCGACACGATCGAGATGCTCGCCGTCGACGACGAGGGCGCCTGGATCGTGCAGACGCCGCACCTGCCGTTCAAGGCGAACGGCTCGGGCGACGTGACGAGCGCGCTGTTCACCGCGCACTACCGCGAGACGGGCTCGGCCTCGACGGCGCTCGAGCGCACGGCGTCGAGCGTGTTCGACCTGCTGCAGGCGACCCTCGAGTCGGGCGAGCGCGAGCTGCGGCTCGTGCAGGCGCAGGACGCGTTCGCGCACCCGCGCATGCAGTTCGCCGCCCGCCAGGTGCGCTGAGTCGCGCCTAGCGGCGCTGCCTCTTCTCCCGGACACGCATGTTGACCTGGATCGGACTGCCCTCGAAGCCGTAGTCCTCGCGCAGGCGGCGCTCGATGAAGCGCCGGTACTGCGGGTCGAGGAAGCCGGTCGTGAAGAGCACGAAGGTCGGCGGCCGCGTGCCTGCCTGGGTCGCGAACAGGATGCGCGGCTGCTTGCCGCCGCGCAGGGGGTGCGGATGCGCCGCCACGAGGTCGGCGATGAACGCGTTGAGCTTGCCGGTGGGGATGCGCTTGTCCCACGACTCGAGCGCCGTCTCGAGCGCCGGCACGAGCTTCTCGAGGTGCCGCCCCGTGCGCGCGGAGATGTTCACGCGCGGGGCCCACGCGACGTGCGCGAGGTCCTGCTCGATCTCGCGCTCGAGGTAGCGGCGCCGCTCGTCGTCGAGCTGGTCCCACTTGTTGAACGCGAGCACCAGCGCGCGGCCCGACTCGAGCACGAGGTCGATGATGCGCACGTCCTGCTCCGACAGGGGTTCGGTGACGTCGAGCAGCACGACCGCGACCTCCGCCTTCTCGAGCGCGGCCTGCGTGCGGAGCGTCGCGTAGAAGTCGGCGCCCTGCTGCAGGTGCACCCGGCGGCGGATGCCGGCGGTGTCGACGAAGCGCCACACGCGGCCGCCGAGCTCGATCTGCTCGTCGACCGGGTCGCGCGTCGTGCCGGCGATCTCGTTGACGACGACGCGCTCCTCCCCCGCCGCCTTGTTGAGCAGGCTCGACTTGCCGACGTTCGGGCGGCCGAGCAGCGCGACCCGACGCGGGCCGCCGAGCTCCTCCTTCGCGACCGCCGAGATCTCGGGCAGCGCATCCATCGCGAGGTCGAGCAGGTCGGCCACGCCGCGGCCGTGGAGCGCCGACACGGGGTGGGGCTCGCCGAGGCCGAGGCTCCAGAGCGACGCGGCCTCGAGGTCGCGGCGCGAGTCGTCGGACTTGTTGGCGACGAGCAGCACCGGCCGCTTCGACTGGCGCAGCATGCGCACGACGTGCTCATCGGTCGAGGTCGGGCCGACGTTCACGTCGACGACGAAGAGCACCGCGTCGGCGAGCTCGACCGCGATCTCCGCCTGCTGGGCGACCGAGCGGTCGATGCCGCGCGCGTCGGGCTCCCAGCCGCCCGTGTCGACGAGCGTGAAGCGGCGCCCGTTCCACTCGGCCTTGTAGGAGACGCGGTCGCGGGTGACGCCCGGCGTGTCCTCGACGACCGCCTCGCGGCGGCCCAGGATGCGGTTCACGAGCGCCGACTTGCCGACGTTCGGGCGCCCGACGATCGCGAGCACCGGCAGCGCGGGCAGGATCTGCAGCGCATCCGGGTCCTCGATGTCGAGGTCGAGCAGCGCCGCGTCCTCGTCGTCGAGCTCGTAGTCCGCCAAGCCGGCGCGCAGCGCGGAGACGCGCGCCTCGTCGGTCTCGAACGCCTCCGCGCCGGCGGTGCCGTCGAGATCGGTGCCGAGCTCCTCGCGCTCATGCAGCTCGTCAGTCATGGGTCTCCTCGCTCACGAGGCGGACGATCGCCTCGACAGTCTCGTCGAACGTCAGGTCGGTGGAGTCGACCACGGTCACGCCGTCGGCGGCGGTCAGGAAGTCGACGACCTTCGCGTCGGAGGCGTCGCGGGCCGCGAGCCGCGCGCCCACCTGGTGCTCGTCGCCGCCGACGTCGCCGAAGCGGCGGCGGATGCGCACGGCCTCGTCGGCGGTCAGCAGCACGCGCACGTCGGCGTCAGGAGCGACGACGGTCGTGATGTCGCGCCCCTCGGCGACGATGCCGGGATCGGCGGCCGCGATGATCTCGCGGAAGCGCACGTTGACGGCCTCGCGCGCCGGCAGGGTGCGCGCGACGCCCGAGACGGCCGCGGAGATGCGCTCGCTGCGGATCGCCTCGGTCACGTCGTGCCCGGCGATCGAGACGCGCTGGCCGGTGGGGTCGATCGTGAGCTCGAGCGTGCCGAGCGCGTCGAGCGCCGCGATCACGGTGGGCTCGTGGCCGGTGTCGCCGCCCTGCTCGAGCACGAGCCACGCGAGCGCGCGGTACGCGGCGCCCGTGTCGAGGAACTGGAAGCCGAGCGCCCGGGCGACGGCGCGCGCGACCGACGACTTGCCGCTGCCCGCGGGCCCGTCGATCGCGACGACGGTCGCGGCGCTCATGCGATTACCTGCCAGCCGAGCTGCTCGAGCGCCTCGTGCAGGTGCTGCACCGCCTCGGGGAGCACCGTGATCTCGGCGACGCCGAACTGCGCGCCCTCGGCGTGGTCGATGCGCACGTCCTCGAGGTTGACGCCCGCGTCGCCGATGTCGGCGAGCAGCCGCGCGAGCTGCCCGGGCCGGTCGTCGACGCGCACCTGCACGCGCGTGAACCGCGCGTGCGTGCCGTGCTTGCCCGGCAGGCGCGAGACGCCCTCGTTGCCCGCGCGCAGCGCATCCGCCACCGCCCGTCGGCTCCCGGATGCGTCGATGCGCTCGAGCGCATCGACGAGCGTCGCGAGGTCGTCCTGGAGGGCGCGCAGCTGCTCGGCGACGGCCGGCGCGTTCGCGCCGAGGATCTGGATCCACAGCGCCGGATCGGAGGCCGCCACCCGCGTGACGTCGCGCACCCCGCCGCCCGCGAGGCGCAGCGCCTCGTCGGGCGCGTCGACGAGGCGCGCCGCCATGAGCGACGAGACGAGCTGCGGCAGGTGGCTCACGATCGCGACGGCCCGGTCGTGCTCCTCGGGCGTCGACTCGATCGGCACCGCGCCGAGGTCCAGGATCAGGTCGTCGACGAGGCTGCCGCGCTCGTACGAGATCGCATCGTGCCCGGCGATGACCCACGGCCGGCCGACGAACAGGTCGCCCGAGCCGGCGAGCGCGCCCGACCGCTCGCGGCCCGCCATCGGGTGCGAGCCGAGGTAGCGGCTGATGTCGGCGCCGAGCGCGCGGAGCTCCTCGAGCGGCACCGCCTTGACCGACGCGACGTCGGTGACCACCGCATCCGGGAACGCCTCGAGCTCGGCCGCGACGACGCGCGCGGTGACGTCGGGCGGCACCGCGACGACGATGAGCTCGGGGCGGTCGCCGGGCTGCGCGAGCCGGCCCGCGCCGTAGTCGGCGGCGAGCCGCTCGGCGGTCGGGCTCGCGTCGACGAGCTGCACCTCGACCCCGCGCGCGGTGAGGCCGAGGCCGATCGACGTGCCGAGCAGGCCCGTGCCGACGATGCGCACGGGTCCGCGCAGTCGGTGGGTCACGGACGCTCCTCGGGTGGTGGGATCGGGGCCCGCGGGGCGGGCGGGATCAGGGCTGCGACCTCGACAGGGTGAGGATCGCGCCGCGCTCCATGCTAGTGAGTTCCCGCACATGGCCCGACCGGAGGGTGCCGAGGTGCAGCGGCCCGAAGGAGCGGCGCACGAGCTCGACGACGGGGTGCCCGACGTGGTCGAGCATGCGGCGCACGATGCGGTTGCGCCCGGAGTGGAGCGTGAGCTCGACCATCGAGTGGCCCTGCGAGGGGCGGCCGACGACCCTCGCGGCGTCGGCGTGGATCTCGCCGTCATCGAGCTCGAAGCCGTCGAGCAGGCGGCGGATGACGCGCTGGTCGACGGCGCCGCGCACCTTCGCGACGTACGTCTTCTCGACCCCGAACGACGGGTGGGCGAGCACGTGCGCGAGCTCGCCGTCGTTCGTGAGCAGCAGCAGACCCGAGGTGTCGGCGTCGAGCCGCCCGACGTTGTAGACGCGCTCGTCGATGCGGTCGGTGAACTCGCGCAGGTCGCGCCGGCCCTGCTCGTCGCGCATCGTCGAGACGACGCCGGTGGGCTTGTTGAGCATGAGGTAGCGCTTCGTGGTGTCGAGCTGCACCGCGGTGCCGTCGACCGTCACCCGCGCGTCGGGGCGGATGCGCGTGCCCAGCTCGGTCACGACCCTCCCGTCGACCTCGATGCGGCCGGCGACGATCATGTCCTCGACGACGCGCCTGCTCGCGACACCCGCGGCCGCGAGGACCTTCTGCAGGCGCTCGCCCTGTGCGGAGGGATCGGTCATGCGAGCACGTCCTCCTCGCCGTCCGGCAGCAGCGGGCTGATCGGCGGCAGCTCGTCGAGCGAGTTGAGCCCGAGCTGCGTCAGCAGCAGCTCGGTCGTCTCGTAGTGGATCGCGCCCGTCTCGGAGTCGGCGAACGCCTCGCGGATGAGGCCCCTGCCCAGCAGCGTGCGCACGACGGAGTCGACGTTCACGGCACGGATCGCCGCGACCGCGCCGCGCGTGATCGGCTGCTTGTACGCGATGACCGCGAGCGTCTCGAGCGCCGCCTGCGACAGCTTCGAGGGCGTCTGGGTCAGCACGAAGTCGGCGGCGTCGGCGTCGTAGGCCTCGCGCACGTAGATGCGCCAGCCGCCGCCCACCTCGCGCAGCTCGAAGCCGCGCTCGGGCCCGGCGGGGCGATCGCCGACGGGGCGGCCGTCGTAGTCGGCGCGCAGCGCCTCGATCGCCGCTTTGACCTCCTTGACGGGCACCCGCAGCGCGGTCGCGAGGTGCACGGCGCCCTGCGGCTCGTCGGCGACCATCAGGATCGCCTCGATGCGCCGCTCGAGCGGGAGGTGCGAGCGGTCGTCGGCGCGCGCGTCGGTCGACTCGGCGCGCGTCTCATGCATGGTCATAGTCTGCCCCCAGCGCGACGAGGTCCTCGTCGCGGAAGTCGTGGCCGGTCCAGCTGATGGAGAGCTCGCCGAGCGGCTCGAGCTGCTCGAAGGCGACCGCGGCGTGCCGGTAGAGCTCGAGCACGGCGAGGAACCGGGCGACGACGACGCCGCGGGTCGACTCCCCCGCGATGAGCTCGCGGAACGTCGTCGTCCCTGCGGAGCGGAGGGTCGCGACGATGTGGGCGGCCTGCTCGCGGATCGACACGAGCGGCGCGTGCAGGTGGCCGAGCCCGACCGTCGGGATCTCGCGCGGCGTGAGCGCGAGCAGCGCGAGCGCGGCGAAGTCGTCAGGCGAGAGCGTCCACTTGAGCTCGGGCACCCGTTGCCGGAAGCGGTCCTCGAGCCGCACGGAGCGCGCGTGCCGCTGCGACTCGGCGCCGATGCGGGCCTCGAACCACGCGGCGGCCTGCTTGAACGCGCGGTACTGCAGCAGCCGCGCGAACAGCAGGTCGCGCGCCTCGAGCAGCGCGACGTCCTCGCTGTCGACGACGTCGCCCGCGGGCAGGAGCGACGCGATCTTGAGATCGAGGAGCGTCGCCGCGACGACGATGAACTCGCTCGCCTGCTCGAGCTCCTCCTCGGTGTCGAGCGTCCGCACGTACGCGATGAACTCATCCGTCACCCTCGACAGGGCGATCTCGGTGACGTCGAGCGAGCGGTTGCCGATGAGGGTCAGCAGCAGGTCGAAGGGCCCGTCGAAGTTGTCGAGCGCGAGCCGGAAGCCGCCCTGCTCGTCGGCCTCGGCTGCGGGCGGCGGCTGCTCAGGCGATGGCGCCACGGTGGATCAGCTCGCGGGCGAGCTGGCGGTAGACCTCCGCGGCGGAGTGGTCGGGCGCGAACTGGGTCACCGGCACACCGGCGACGGATGCGTCGGGGAACTTGACCGTGCGGCGCACGACGGTCTCGAGCACGGTCTCGCCGAACGCGTCGACGACGCGCTCCATGACCTCGCGCGCGTGCAGCGTGCGCGAGTCGTACATCGTCACGAGGATGCCGTCGAGCTGCAGCGCGGGGTTCAGGCGGTCCTGCACCTTCTCGATCGTCTCCTTGAGCAGCGCGACGCCGCGCAGCGCGAAGAACTCGCTCTCGAGCGGGATGAGCACGCCGTGCGCGGCCGTGAGCGCGTTCACGGTGAGGAGGCCGAGCGACGGCTGGCAGTCGACCAGGATCAGGTCGTAGTCGTCGGCGACCTTGCGGAGCACGCGCGCGAGGATCTGCTCGCGCGCGACCTCGTTCACGAGGTGCACCTCGGCGGCCGAGAGGTCGATGTTCGCTGCGATGACGTCGAGCCCGGGGGTGCTCGTGCGCTGGATCGCGTCGCGCGGATCGAGCCGCGGGTTCAGCAGCAGGTCGTAGATGGTCGTCGCGTCGTGGTTGTCGACGCCGAGGCCGGCCGAGAGCGCGCCCTGGGGATCGAAGTCGACGGCGAGCACGCGGCGACCGTACTCCGCGAGCGCGGCGCCGAGGTTGATCGAGGTCGTCGTCTTGCCGACGCCGCCCTTCTGGTTGCACATCGCGATGATGCGGGCGGGGCCGTGGCTCTTCAGCGGCGCCGGGACGGCGAAGTCGCGCGCGGGGCGCCGGGTGGGCCCGAGCGCAGGTGCCTCCATGCCGGTCAGGGTCTCGTTGCTCGTGCTCACGCCACCGAGTCTAGGAACCCGGCGCGCCTCCGCCGCGCAGGTGGGGACGGCGTGTATCTCAACCTCTGGTTGAGGCTGAGCGGGCCGAGGCTCGGCCGTCCTCGCTCAGAGCGCGGCGTAGAGGTCGACCGCGTAGCCGTCGGCGTCGGCGACCGTCGCGTAGCGCTGCCCCCAGTGCGCGTCCCACGGCTCGCGCACGACCGCGTATCCGAGCCCGGCGAGCCGGGCCACCGTCTCGTTGACCTCGGCCGGGCTGTCGCAGCGCACCGCGAGGGTGTGGCTCTGGCCGGGCTCGCGCCGGTACTCCGGGTCGAACGAGCGGATCATCGCCTCGGTGTCCCACATGAGGCGCATCCCGCCGGCCAGCACGGCCTCCGCGTGCGCCTCGCCGTCGGCGGAGGCGGGGATGTCGAGCCCGAGCGCGCGGTAGAAGGCCAGCGAGGCGGGCATGTCGCGCGCGACCATGCCGATGGCGTCGATCGAGGGCATGCGCCCAGGCTATCCGCGAGGGTCTCCGGCCGACAGGGCCGTGACGACGGCCTCAGCGGGCGCGGGGGTGCGCGGTCGTGTACATGTCGCGCAGCGCGTCGGCCGTGACGTGCGTGTAGATCTGCGTCGTCGCGACCGACGCGTGGCCGAGCAGCTCCTGCACGACGCGCACGTCGGCGCCGCCCTCGAGCAGGTGCGTCGCGAACGAGTGGCGGAACGTGTGCGGCGAGACGTGCGCGACGCCGGCCTCGTCGGCGACCCGCTGGATGATCTCCCACGCCCCCTGCCGGCTGAGCCTGCCGCCGCGCGCGCCCAGGAGCAGCGCGGGGCCGCCGCGGCCCTTCGCCGCGAGCGCGGGGCGCCCGCGCACGAGCCACGCCTCGACGGCCGCGCGCGCGTACGAGCCGACCGGCACGAGCCGCTGCTTGGCGCCCTTGCCCGTCACGCGCACGAGCCCCTGCTCGGCGACGAGGTCGTCGACGTCGAGCCCCAGCACCTCCGAGATGCGCGCGCCGGTCGCGTAGAGCAGCTCGAGCAGCGCCCGGTCGCGCAGGCCCGTCGGGTCGTCACCGCTCGGCGTCTCGAGCAGCCGCTGCATCTGCGAGACGGAGATCGCCTTCGGGAGCCGCTGCGGCAGCTTGGGGGGCCGCTCGTCCCGAGTGACGTCCTCCGCGGCGACGCGCTCCTCGACGAGCCACCGGTGCAGCGCCTTCACGGCCGAGAGGTGGCGGGCGACCGACGAAGCGGCGAGTCCGCGGTCGGCGAGCGCGCCGCGGAACGCCGCGACGTCCGCGCGGCCGATCGCCGACGCATCCGTCACCCCGCGCGCCTTGAGGACGGCGAGGTAGCTCGAGAGGTCGCGGCGGTACGCGGCGACGGTGTGCGCCGAGAGCCCCCGCTCGATCGCGAGCTGCCGCAGGAGCCGCTCGACCGCGGTCGAGGGCGTCACGGGCGGTGGGCGGGGTGCCAGTCGAAGGGCGCGTCGACGGCGTGCGGCTCCGCGCCGCGCTCGCGCATCGCGTGCAGCGCGAGCACGGCCGCGAGCAGCGTGGCGTTGTGCAGCCGCATCGCGAGCGCCGCCTCGACGACCTCGGGCAGCGGCACCCAGCGGCACTCCATCGCCGCCTCCTCGTGGACGCGCGCGAACGCATCCGGGAGCTCGCGGACGCCGGTCGCGAGGTAGATGCGGATGATCTCGCTCGAGCCGCCGCCGGTCGTGGAGATGTCGAGCAGCGTGCGCCACTCGTCGGCCTCGAGGTCGGCCTCCTCCGCGAGCTCGCGCTGCGCCGCGGTGAGCGGGTCCTCCCCCTCGAGGTCGAGCAGGCCCGCCGGCAGCTCCCACATCGTGCCGCCCGCGGGGTGCCGGTATTGGTGCACGAGCATGACCTCGCCCTGCTCGTTCATCGCGACGACCGCGACCGCGCCGGGGTGCACGAGCACCTCGCGCCGGATGCGCTGCCCGTCGAGCTCGAACTCCTGCGCCTCGACGTCCCAGATGCGCCCGGTGAAGAGGCGCTCGCGCGCGAGCACCGGCCGACGTCCGAGCGCGTCGGCGAGCATCAGGCGGTCTCGTCCGTCTCGTCGAACAGCTTCGAGGCGCGCTGCCGGTCGAGGGCAGCCGCGACGAGGCCCCGGAAGAGCGGATGCGCGCGGTTCGGCCGGCTGCGCAGCTCCGGGTGCGCCTGGGTGGCGATGTAGAACGGGTGGCCCGGCAGCTCGACGTACTCGACGAGGTGGCCGTCGGGCGAGGTGCCGCTGAAGGCGAGCCCGGCCGCGGCGATCTGCTCGCGGTAGGCGTTGTTGACCTCGTAGCGGTGGCGGTGGCGCTCGTGCGAGACGGTGTCGCCGTAGAGGCGGGCGGCGAGCGAGCCCTCCGAGAGCCGCGCCTCGTAGAGGCCGAGGCGCATGGTCCCGCCGAGGTCGCCGCCGTGGATGTGCTGCTCCTGCTCGGCCATCGTCGCGATGACCGGGGCGGGGCTGTCGACGTCGAACTCGGTCGACGAGGCGCCGTCGATGCCGGCCAGGTTGCGGGCCGCCTCGATCACCATGCACTGGAGGCCTAGGCAGATGCCGAGGGTCGGGATCTCGTTCTCGCGCGTGAACTTGAGCGCGCCGAGCTTGCCCTCGATGCCGCGGATGCCGAAGCCGCCGGGCACGACGATGCCGTCGAGGTCGCCCAGGTGCGCCGCGGCGCCCTCGGGCGTCTCGCAGTCGTCGGAGCGGATCCAGCGCACGTTGACCTTCGTCTGGTTGGCGAAGCCGCCGGCCTTGACCGCCTCGGTCACCGACAGGTACGCATCCGGCAGGTCGATGTACTTGCCGACGAGCCCGATCGTCACCTCGTGCTTCGGGTCGTGCACGCTGTCGAGCACCGGCTGCCAGCGCGACCAGTCGACGTCGCCGGCGGTGAGGCCGAGCTGCTCGATGATGTACGCGTCGAGGCCCTGCTCCGTGAGCATGCTCGGGATGTCGTAGATCGAGGGCTTGTCGATCGCGTTCACGACCGCGCGCTCCTCGACGTCGCACATGAGCGCGATCTTCTTGCGGTTCGACTCGCTCACCGGGCGGTCGCTGCGCAGCACGAGCGCGTCGGGCTGGATGCCGATCGAGCGGAGCGTCGCGACCGAGTGCTGGGTGGGCTTCGTCTTCTGCTCGCCGGAGGCGCCGAGGAACGGCACGAGCGAGACGTGCACGAAGAACACGTTCTGCCGGCCGAGCTCGTGCCGGATCTGGCGCGCCGACTCGATGAACGGCTGCGACTCGATGTCGCCGACCGTGCCGCCGATCTCGGTGATGATGACGTCGGGCTGCGGGCTCTGCTCGGACTGCAGCCGCATGCGCCGCTTGATCTCGTCGGAGATGTGCGGGATGACCTGCACGGTGTCGCCGAGGTACTCGCCGCGCCGCTCGCGCTCGATGACGCGCGAGTAGATCTGCCCGGTCGTCACGTTCGCCGCCTGCGAGAGGTCGACGTCGAGGAAGCGCTCGTAGTGGCCGATGTCGAGATCGGTCTCGGCGCCGTCGTCGGTGACGAACACCTCGCCGTGCTGGAACGGGTTCATGGTCCCCGGGTCGACGTTGAGGTAGGGGTCGAGCTTCTGCATCACGACGTGCAGGCCGCGAGCGGTGAGCAGGTTGCCCAGCGACGCCGCGGTGAGCCCCTTGCCGAGCGACGAGACGACACCGCCCGTGACGAAGATCTGCTTGGTCACCTTGGCCGACGTGTCGGTCCCGCGCGCATCGAGGTTCACGGGCTTCGAGCCTATCCCACGACCCGCGACTCATCCAGCAACTCGCGGGCGTGCGCGAGCGCGGTGTCGGATGCGCTGCCCGAGAGCATGCGGGCGAGCTCGGCCAGGCGCTCGTCGCCCTCCACGAGCCGCACCTGCGACGCGGTGATGCGCCCGTCGGTGCCCTTCTCGACGCGCACGTGGTGCTCGGCGAAGGCGGCGACCTGCGCGAGGTGCGTGACGACGATCACCTGGCAGTGCTCCGCGAGCCGCGCGAGCCGGCGCCCGATCTCGGTCGCGGCCGCGCCGCCGACGCCCGCGTCGACCTCGTCGAAGACCATCGTGGGCACGCTCTCGTCGGCGAGCGCGACCTCGAGCGCGAGCATGATGCGGCTGAGCTCGCCGCCAGAGGCGCCCTTCTGCACCGGCCGTGGCTCCGCGCCCGGATGGGGCGCGAGCAGCATCGTCACCCGGTCGCGCCCGGTCGCGCCGAGCGCCTCCGCCTGCGCGACCTCGACGACGAGGCGGGCGTTCGGCATCGCGAGCGCGCGCAGCTCGTCGCCGACAGCCGCCTCGAGCTGCCGGGCCGCCTCGCGCCGCAGCTCGCTCAGCCGGTCGGCGAGCGCCGTCGCGACCTCGAGGTGGCGCTGCTGCTCGGCCTCGAGC